>JASJYH010000129.1 GCA_030123675.1 Anaerolineae bacterium
CCTGGCAACGCTTCAGCAGCTTCCCAAACATAGCCTCATAGAGTGCGAAAGGTTTGTTTTCATTAATGCGAGACAAATTGGAACGTGATAGTTTTGCTATGCCTAGATGATATAGGCGATGCGCTTGTGCTGACATGTTTTCTACAATATCACGCAGGCTATTTCGTCCAGACAATTGAGCCATTGCCATGGTCACAAACTGCGACCACCGGGTTGCTGTTCGGAAGGAACGCCCGCTGTGATGCTGTTTTGCAAGGGTCTCAAATTCATGTCTCGGTAGCAGTTTCAGTAGTTGTGAAAATACAGTATTATGGTGGCTCAAGGTCTGATTCTTCCTTTGTTTACAGTAGTTTGTCGTGAATTCATTGTAACAAATTTGCGAAGTTTCAGGCCTTATTTCTTGGTTCTTAACGGGACAGCAGTGATATAATATGTATGTTTTTCGATAGATTCTTGAGGGTGTTTTAGCTAAAATTGAGAATTGACCGGGCTGAGTATAGGCACCATTAAGACCCTTTTTCAACCAAATCCAACTTACATCGTGGATAACTAAAATCCCTTTTCTGGATACTGAAGATTCTAGATCATATTGCCACACAACCACCGCCGTTTAAATCTGCATCAATCAGTCAATCCTAAAGCTTGGATTAAGAAGCAAAAACCACCCCCTGCCTGACCTAAAAATCTTCTCAGTGATCAACCCCACCAAGTGTAAGTTGGTAGATCAGCATCAATACAGTCATTGGCCATCCAGTATCTACAACCTGCTTCTCCAGACTTTTCATCCAAATGATTCTTGACGAGGATACTTTTGCAATCTTGGAAAAATGCGCTTTATAATTCCTATTCTCCATTCGCCACGCCTTCTCCAATGCACTGTGACTGATTCGTCTAAGGCGGATGCCGATACTTTTGGGTTGGCTAATATATGTGGGTTATATTTACTATCCTTATGACTGTCATGATGCTGATCTGCTGGCTCACACGCGGTCGGGTTGATCGCTGAGAAGATTTTTAAGGCGGGCAGGGGTTAATTTGGCTGTTAACCCAGATTTCAAAAGTATCGCTCACAAGGATTTTTTGAAAAAAACCTGGAGATACAGTCTGTCGGCATTCGATGGGTCTAGACCGGTTTAACAAGGCCGCACAATCTGCGGGCTACAGCGCTGATTCCAACAGTTCCATATCGAGGCGGATTCCAAGCCCACAGAAAATGCACGGTTGGAAGCCATCCTCTGCCTACCAATATCCGACCAGTTTGGATCGAGAAAATCCGATGACCTCAGATAGTGAATCGTTCTTGCCAACTTCTTGGATCACACTCCGATTTGGGATTCAGTGCATCTGAAGCGTACGCTCGACGAGTTCAAGGATTACTAAAACCGTCACCGAACCCATGTAGCACTCTGCGGTCGTTCGCCGGCTGCCTCGAAAACAACGGAGCAGCGATCTCACTCGAAACACAAACTCAGCGCAAGGTAGGTCTCCGACGAAAGTGGTGAACATTGACCCGCGTTGCATGCTCTAACCTTCATATTCGCATTAGCGCCGTAAACGTAGACTTCGGTAGCGCGTAAAGCGGTTGACCACCCATACTGATACGGAGATCCTACCGGCTGCGATCCAAACACATCGTAGATAATAGTCTCTTCGGGGCAGTCATCATCCCAGTTCATGAAATGACGCGTCCACGGCCATGGCGTGCAAATGCCCGTCAGCGTTCCAACTAGGTCATCAGGTCGCGTGATGCTGCAGCTGGGCGGTGCTGTCACACGGTAATTCGCCACCGATTGCGCAGTGGTCGCCAGGGTTCGCACGTTATCGCGCGATGCAACTAAATTACTGAACGTCATCGTCTGTGCGCAGCCATTTGGTGCCGACAAACATGGTGTTGCTGCTGGCGTTGCCATAATCGTGCGCGCCGCAACCCAACCGTTGACGGGCCAACTAATAAACTGTGCAAATGCATAGGCTAAACTGTCGTAGTACAGCCAGTGCGATGGATTGCGGACAGGTTCATAGTGTCCAGCGCCCAGTAGATGACCAAATTCATGCAGTGCGACTTCCGGATATGGATCACATCCTACTTCCGTGGTAACAACAGCCGCCCAACCGGCGGATGACGTATTCCCGTCTGCGGCCAACAAATCGAGTCCGTTCGCACCAGGTGTAAACTCATTTGGGAGCGGATCTCTCCACTTGGTTTCTGCGTAGCCACAGCTGCCCGTGATCACCCCGCCAACGAAAAAGATCACGACATCCGCACTATAAATTTCCCGTGGCGACGCCGCTCCCATAGCGATCAAGGCCGCGCGAGCGGCGGCCAATATTGTTGGACCACTACCAGATGTAGGCGCAGATACCGCTGGCACAGGTATACCCGCATTCGCCAGGGTTACCGTTGTGCTGGTTCCCGCGGCGCTCCAATTATTGGCTAGTGTTTGCAGTTGCGTGGCTGCCTTGCTCACATTAGCTCCGGGAAGAGCGACACCCAGGACGTGATTGTGTTCTCGATCGCATGAGCACTGCCGGCCATCGCCAATAGCAGAAAAATCCAAACTTTTAGTTTTCCCACTGTGCAGGCCCTCGCTTAATTTGAGCATCGTCATAAGCCGGGAGCGACTCTTGATAGGCCGCATATGCATCTACTTTCGCTTGCTGTTCAGTATTGAACCCACAGGGTTGATCAAAGCAAACCGGCACCCGCTTCTCCAGATCAAGCTCCGTGATCAATAGATAACCAGGGTCATGTTCGAATGCAGATAACTCGTATTGTTCAAACGCGTCGTTCCCTCGTTGCACCTTGACGATTCCCCTGGCTGAATAAAACGCGTGTCGATCCAAACTCTGCAATCTTCGGTGGTGTGCAACCGCTTCCGGCGTTTTTGGCGGTGGGCCAACGACGGTGGGGTGCTCATCCTTCGGCGCAGACAATTCAGCATTCCCATACTCATCAACGCGCCACAGTTCAGAATGGTTGTAGCGGTTTTCGATGCTCTGCGATGCGCGCCCTTCGGGATCAATATCCCAAGCGGTCAGTATCACTGTTGACCGTGGCACAACACTGCGTCGTATTGCGTCATCGCTCATTCGATCAACCATATTTCGAGCGTCCTTATCCATACCCTTGCGCATCACTTCTCTGATTGTTGCGACAGACAAGTCATATCGCGGGCCGTGGAACCATTCGCCCTCCCAGACCACCTGGGAATCATCAAATTTCCTTTCCTGAAGCTCAGTGCCAAATTCCAGCGCCTCCACATCTTCAAATAGTCTGAGCACGATTCGATCAATGTCGCTTTTAAGCCACGGCGTTGGATCAAATTTAACTACGCGATATCGCCTAGCATCATAGATAGCCAGTTTGAACCAGCGCTCATTGTTCCGCTCTAGTGCCTGAAGCGTCACCGGCGATACATCTTCGAACTCAATTTCAACGGCGCCAAACGTAGTGCTTGGCAACATCAACACTACTATGGAGCAAAGTAGTTTATTCATTTTCATATACCTCTAGATGAGTGTATAGCTGATTCATGAGCTTTTGTGCAATGGACATACTTGGGTTCTATATTCAGCTTCAGTGCACTGCCCCTTACATCGATCTGCAGTGCCATCAATTTCCTGGCTTCTCCGAGTGTTGCACCATGGATCCACCAGCTGTGTCTGTGTTGCTGCAAGCTGCAGGATGACTCGTGAGCTCATTTCGCTTCTATTTCTTTGTCGTCTACTTCTGGAACTCAACCACTAACATTTAGGGCACGACTGTGGTGTCAATATAACCGTTCTGTTCAACTGTAATTTTCACAACGAGACTTTCAACAAATTCGCCAGTTGTCTCGAATAATTGTATTTCCACAGGATACTTTGCGGCGAGCCGTCTTTCCGTTGCTTCCATCGAGAAGCAACCAGACCCCGTTCCCCAGACAAGCGAGATTGAATCGCTCGCTTTTACAGGATTTTCAATGTACCGATGATTGCTCTGCACATCACGAAACTTCCCACAAGGATCACGCCAGGATACCAATATTTTTCGGTTTGCGTCTGAATTACTTTTTTTTGCATGCAGTGTCAGATTTGGCCAATAATCCCTTACGTCTATTTTAAAGTTCAATATGCCATGTCGAGTACTGAGTTCATAATGGATCGGTATTTTTTTTGCAAAGTAATGGAGGCTACCTGTATTTGGTAGTGCTGAGCGCACAACTTTTATTCCAGAATTACCGGTAAGATCCAAGTAATAGAAGGGATCAAAACTGACCCAGGACATTGCTACTACAACAATAACTGCAATCCCCAATAGGACTGATATTCCAAGAATCTTTATGGACCTCGGCATAGAGCCTCATCACTGAGCTTGAAAAAAGATCGGAGGCACCGGTTTAGAGTAGCCTGGATAGTTAGATTCGCCAAGCGGCGGTGCAGCTGGATTTCTACTAATCTCATCGATATTCCCAGAAACTGATTCCACAAGCCTAAACAAACGAATTAGCCAACTGCTGATAGATTGAAGAGTAGAAGATAAGGGTGGTTAATTTTTCTTATACTTGGGTGGGTTATTCTTCTTATCCCCGATGCCTTGGAGATTAGCCGGACACTTGAGATTTGACCTGCCCCTTCCCGCTAACGCAGCTCACACCCGATGCTCCTGTGGCCCCGATTCATCTAATTCACCCGGCCCAGATAGCGATCGAGCCACGCCAGGATTTCCTTGATGAATTCTTTCCTCGGCGGGATATGATCGGTGTCGTACACCTTTAGCACTTTGTGCGCGTCCGGAGTTCCCAACAAGTCGAACATCGGCTTAACGGACGTCTCATAAGGTAACATCGTGTCGTATTTACCGCTTAGCATGAGCACTGGATGCGTGACTCGCGTCACGTAATTGATCTGGCGTGCTTCGGGTCGCGCGCCTCCCTTTAATCCTCCCCCCAGCAATATGGATGTCTTGAGACGGTTCTCCACAGCAGGGATGATTGCGCCTAACCAGCCTCCCCAGCTCATGCCGTAGTAGGCGAGATTCTCGGCGTCTATGTCCTCGCGGGTTTCCAAATAGTCGATGCTCCTCTTGAAGTCCTTGACCACGCGAATCAGAAAATTCGTGTAGGCGTAGGTTTCGTCCCCCATGAAATGGGAAGCCGCGGCGACATCCCTGCGTTCAAAGGTTCCTGTATAGACGGGATAGAGCACTGCCCGGCCGTTCTTCAATATAAACGAGAGAAATACCGGAAACTCGTAATAGTCGTCAAGATCTTCACTCGATGAATGGAATAAAGAACCGCTACCAGGCACGTAAATGACGGTTTGATAAGGTGGCTGTACATTCCTGGGCAGAAAGAGATGAAGAATCAGTCGTTCGTTCCCGTAAGCTGCATCGAGTGTGATCCGCTCATGTAACCAATCCTTCGATCGATCGTCCCTCGACTCGATTTTGGCATTGACGTCGGTCTTATCGTACGAAAACTGCTCTTTATAGATTTCGAAGACATCGTCGGAAACCGGCGTTTCCTCATAGTGGGCCGTGGATCCACCAAATTGCTCCGCTGCAAAGATCGACGACGGAAGCTTGTCGGCGTCAGGATAGAAGACGGTGCGGAATCCGTTCTTGGGCGAACGATCGAAGGCCGGTGCCTGACTCAACTCGGTGAACCTGTAGGTGTTGTCGTTCCACGCACCGCCGCGTGCTAATCTTCCCTTCGGCGTTTCGTTCCAGCACCACTCCCGCACGTTCCCGGCCATGTCATAGGCTCCGAAGGATGTGATTCCGGGGAGACTTGCCGTCTCAACGGGCCCGACGCCCCCGAAACGACTAAAAGGTGCGAACGTAGCGTACCCACCAAGCAGCGGCCA
>JASJYH010000012.1 GCA_030123675.1 Anaerolineae bacterium
GGGCAGATATCGACGGTGGCGAGTCACGCTTTAATTCGGCAACGTTGGAACTGCGGAACGGCAGTTGCGGCGCGGGTGTAGCCCAAACCACCACGACCAACAGCAGTGGGCAGTATTCTTTCAGTGGGCTGCAAGCAGGCACGTACTGTGTACGGGTGGTGCTGCCGGCAGGCAATTGGGAACGCGACTGTCCCCGATTTTCCAGCCTACGAGGCGCCAACCCAGGAGATCACCCTGGGGGCAAGTGAGAGTATAGGCGGGGTGAACTTTGGGTTGCAAATCGTGATCCAGTAAATCCTGGTTATTTATTTAATCTAAGGGTCTCAGGTTTAGCTTCTATTTCGAGAGGGTTTAATCCAAAAAGGCGCTTATTAGCGCCTTTTTTTTGCTTTAGTAGCGGCCTAACGGCGCGCGGATAAGTTGCGGACGGAGTAGGGGGCGGTGTCGGCGGATTGTGTTTGCATTTCTACTCCGTGTCGTACCCTACTTGTTTGATTTTTCGAGCTGCCCGCTACCAATAAAGAATTGGAGACCTTTACACTTTCTGTTGCTGTCGGGGAAGAATCTATTGAAACAATCGAAGTTTGGTTGGTACAAAATAGTAATTCGCGATAAGAATTAACACCGGAGACCAACTCTAGATGGTCTTTGTTAATTTGAAAGTTACGGATAACGGGTCAGGTTACACTAATTCTATTTCAGTAGAGCTTTTTGGCCAAGTCAATCCCCCAATGGAGTCTGGCCTATAGACAATGGATTGGCCGCCCAAGTGTCGGGAATGTTACTTGACGGAAAAACGATATTTAGTATTTTGATTGGGGCAACTGGCCTAGCGGTAATCGGACACCTTAATTTTCACCATTACACACTTAATCTAATTTCTTAATATTCCATGATATTCCTATTGAAAATATGATCAGATATAAAATTATAAGAAGGAAAATATTTATCCACAAGATAGAATAGGATAATACACGGGTAATCATCAGTATTCCTAATATTGGAATACTAATAATTGACAGAAATGTCAATCCATAAAATACTCTTCTTATCCTCAGTTTTTGAAATTTTGATTTCCCCTCAATATTTCTCTCCTTGTGTATTTTAAATAGACGGTTCGCAAGCTTTATTCGAGATCTTATTCCCAACACAGCAACGATCGTCATTAGGATAATAAGAATAGGTAAACATACTATCGTAGTTAGAAATTGATCGTCCATAAATCCCTTCTATCTAGTCCAAGAGAAATCTAGACCTGAACCTCTGTTATATATAACCGTGGGATTAATACTTGTTTGAAGATTCCAATCAGTTAAAGGTATAGAACCCATGCGAAGAAAATCATAACCCACTACTCTTAAGTCAACAAAGGGAATAATTTCATTTTGAGAATTTATCTATAAGAGCATAAAATGCATCATTTCCTTAGCCCAAACCGTCTATTTACTTCTAGCATGTATTTCCCTGCCCAGGTTGTAATAAAGGCTGCGATTAATCCCCCTATTACACCTGTAAACCCTAAGCCAAATAACGATCCGCATATTATAAATATCCAACTCGACCGTTTTCTATAATCAAAACCAATACCTATACCAACCGATGCTTTTATTCCAAGCGCGGTAAAAATGATAATTTTAATCGTTTCCATTATTTAAACTCTTATGTCATTGTTGAGAAACATTTCCTCATTATAGGCCAAATTAAGGATAGCTTGCTGTTTACTATAGACTTGACGGGAAAAACGAAGGAAAGTTTTGACAAAATCTCACTGGAAATGTACGGCTATATCTGCAAGGAATATATCTCTTTGCAGAGTGGGGAACTCCGGGGATTCGAATTAAATCCAGAAGGTGCAAAAATCCAATTTGCGATTGCAATAGAATCAAACTAATAAGATCACTGGCAGTATTTCCGTAGCCATGTTTATGATAAATACAGGGTCTTCCGATACCTCCTTTAATTAAGACTTAGAGCGTTTAAGGTTGTCAATCGCGTTTGGGGCAAAAGCATTGAGGTGATTATTATTTGATTTCAGCATAGAATAATGATACTATGTTGAATATTCACCTCCTTTGTGCTATACTCGTTTAATCCTGCAACCTATCATTCAATAAAGTATGAAGAAAGAACATGACGGAAACCCTTAAGGCATTTGAAAATCATCTGAAAGGGGTTGAGACTGACATTTCACCGCTGACTATTAAGACGTATATCTATTCGGTTGAGCAATTCAAGGGTTGGATTGAGGCCGAGAATAGAAAACCGTTAGATATACACAATATCACCCCCAACGATATTGAGTCTTACAAGGAATATATGCTAAAAAAGGCCGGGGCCAATGGATCGGGGTACAAGCCGGCCACTATCAACAAAATCCTGGCAGCCCTGAGGGTGTTTTTCGGTTGGCTAATCTTTGAAGGCCAGCTCAAGAATAACCAAAACCCTGTATTGGTCCAAAACATTAAGGGACCAAGTTTGGCTCCTCGCTGGTTGGACATCGAGCGAGAGTGGCGCCCTTTAAAAAACGCAGTTGAAAAATACGGCAGCAAGCGTGACATTGCTATCATCCTGCTGATACGATACACCGGAATTAGAGCCCGAGACCTTTTGGCATTAAAGCCAAATGATATTCAATTGTCACCTAATCAAGCAGAGATCAATGTGCGCTATGGCAGAGCCGGCCGGTACAGAAAAGTTGCACTAGACAATCTTGCCGGAAATGCACTGAGAGCTTATCTTGAAGAACGAATAAACACGAAAATAAGCCCGATCTTCTACGGAAAACGTGGCCCCTTGACTTATCAAGGGTTACGGTTTATCGTCGAGAAATATTCGAAATTGGCTGGGCTAAAAAATGTTACATTGCAAATGCTACGAAACACCTATGGGGTGAACTTGATTTCCCCAGACGAGCCCAATGAGGAGTTCTATCGGACGGTTTCGGAATTGGCTTATGACGGGATTGCTATAGTGGATCAAGGTTTATTTACCTATGCAAATCCAAGTTTGGCCAGGATATTGGGCAGAGACAAAGAAGATTTAATTGGCGCTCACTTTGGGCAATTTCTCTCGAAAGAGAGTTTTGAGAGAATTGGCGGCCTATATGTCCGCGCGATGGGTGGCGAACAAATAACCCCCCAGTTTGAGGGAGCTGTTATCAAATCGGATGGATCCGTCTTAGATGTTGAGTTTACTGCCAGCGCACTAGATTATCCTCCCAACCCAAGAATATTGATTATGACTCGTGATATTTCCAAACAAAAAAACCTGGAAAATCAATTACGGGAAATGGCAACAATTGATTCCTTAACTAGAGTGAGTAATAGACGGCGATTGTTTGATCTGGCTGAGGTCGAACTTAAAAAATCAGCACGCTTGGGGCAACCGCTATCGATCATTATTATAGACCTTGATAAATTTAAAAGGATTAATGACAATTATGGTCATTTGGTGGGTGATAAGGTATTGAAATATGTTGCCCAAGAAATAAAAAGCAATTTAAGGGAGATTGATGTCCTGGCAAGGTATGGGGGCGATGAATTTGTAATTTTAATGCCACAGACAAATCTAGAGCAAGCGGAACTAACAGCCCAGAGATTGATTGATAAGATTGACAAAAAAATCTTATCAATTGATGCTGAAAAAATACATATTACACTAAGTTTAGGTGTCTCAAATTTTAGGGGGGATGGCAAGCTCGGTTTTGATGATTTACTTGATCAAGCCGACAAAGCTTTATATCAGGCCAAATTGAATCGTCGAAAACAAAAAAATATGGCTGCCACCTAATTTATTTAATAGAAGCGCCGGCATGCGCCAGCACCGGCGTTAGCTGTACTATCTCGCTCGCATCCTTCCCTTTTGAAATCAAAAGACAAGCTTGCGTTATTGGAGTAAGATTAACATCAATATTAATTGGGATAGTTGTGTCTCGGTTGTGACCACTTTGTGAAGGCAATAACATGGCCGGCCAATGGTACGCTTCAGGTTGACTCCGTTCTTTGTGACCTGCCCCCGACAATTGGTCCAGAAGCAATGTTAGTATTGGACTCCTCAGGAGGCAGAACAATGGCAAAACGGAAGATATTTTCGCAAGAACAGATCATTCTGAATCTGCACACTGCGATCGTACTAACGCCTTCCCAACTTCAGCCAGTTCGACTACTATATGAACTGGTACATCTTTTGGGGGCAGGTCAAGTTACGGTCGGATCAGTAACGTAGCCAGGATAGGTAACTTTTGCCCGGAGAAATTAATCCACTCTCATTTCGAAGGACGGCCCTTTCGGTTGCACTTCTTTCTGCTGCGGCGCTCTCTTTAGAGGGGGCGATGCTGCGCCTGCTTGCTGTCGCCCAGTTCTATCATTTTGCTTTCCTTGTCGTCAGTCTCGCACTTCTCGGATTTGGAGCCAGTGGGTCGCTGCTCAGCTTCCGAGCGGAAATGAAGGATGTGGATTTGCGCCAATTCATCCAACGGGTTTCACTGGGATTTGTTTTCAGTGTTGGGCTTGGCTATGCAATCGTCAACTGGGTTCCGTTTGACAGCTACAGCATTGCCTGGGAGCGACGGCAGATTGGATTTTTCATCCTGTATTACCTAGCTTTGACTCTCCCCTTTCTGCTTGCAGGGCTCGGGATTGGGGCTGCCTTGGCAAACTCCGGGGAGAGAAGCCACAAGATCTACGCCGCAAACTTGGCAGGGTCCGGATTGGGGGCGCTACTCACCCCCCTCACGCTTTGGATAGGAGGGGTACCAAGCGCATTTCTGGTCAGTGGCTTGATTGGGTTGAGTGCCGCCTTGCCCGGCTCGAAAAGGAACATGCGTTCGGTGTCAATCGTGTTTCTGCTCATAGGGCTGCTAATAACTGGGTTTTTAGGGATCAAAAACATGCAGGGGAAGGCGATCCTGGGGATGTCCATCTCACCCTATAAAGGGCTCTCGGATGCAAAGCGATACCCCGGTTCGACCATCCTGCTCAGCAAGTGGAATGCCATTTCCCGGCTTGATGTGGTCGCAGACGCCGGTATCCGGCAGCTTCCCGGCTTGAGCTATACGTATACTGGCTCAATTCCTGAACAAATGGGGCTGGCAACTGATGGCGGGCCTCCCCAGGCCGTGACCGTTAGAAATTCTGAAGGACTCATCCCGGCTGATTTTATGCCCGAAGCGATTGCCTTTACACTGCGGGAAAACAGCCGCGTGCTGGTCCTGGAGTCCGGTGGAGGCTTGGGAATTCTGCAGGCGCTTGCCGGGGGCGCTACCGCGATCACCGTGGTAGAAAGCAATTCCCTGGTCTCGGATGTCGTCAACCGGGTCGCCCTGGATAACAGCCCTTTTATCGATCCTCGGGTCCGAACGGTTAAGATGCCTGTCCGCCCTTTCCTCCGTCAGGAGCAGGAAATTTATGACGTGATCTTTTTTCCGCTGCGAGATCGCTTTCGGCCGGTCACCAGTGGCGCGTTCAGTCTATCCGAGACTTATGACTTGACAACCGAATCCTTTGAAGCTGCACTGGAGAGGCTGTCTCCCAGCGGCGTGCTCATCTCAACCCGCTGGTTACAAATTCCGCCTAGCGAGAGCCTTCGTTTGGTTGCAACCTTCACAGAGGCGCTTGAAAGCAAAGGATATTCCCCCTCGGAAGCACTGGTCGTCTTCCGAGGCATCCAGACCGTGACTGTCTTGGTTCAGCCTTCCGGATGGAAACCTCGAGAATTGGAAAAGATTCGGGAATTTTTGACAACCCGGAAGTTCGATCTAGTCTGGGCAGCGGATATTCAGCCTGAAGAAGTCAACCGTTTCAACCGACTGCCCACCCCCGAATATCATGAAGAAGTCCGGGCCCTGTTGGGTGCTTCTGACAGAAATGCCTACTACGCTGACCAACCTTTCGATATCCGGGCCCCCACTGATGATCACCCTTTCTTCTTCCATTATTTCAGGTGGGAACAAACCCCCGAGATAATCGCCAGCCTGGGGGTGACCTGGCAACCCTTTGGAGGAAGCGGGTATTTTGTTCTCCTGGCTCTTCTGGCGTTGGTCGTCATTCTTAGCCTGATGCTGATAATCCTACCTATGCTATTCGCCCCCCGGCAACGCAGGCCAGAAACGACTGGCTCACCTCAGAAAGATCGGGGACGGGTGCTTCTTTATTTTTCGGCTCTCGGGATCGCGTTTCTATTTGTAGAAATCCCCCTCATCCAACGCTGGATTTTATACCTGGGACATGCTACGTATGCCTTTATGACGGTAGTCGTAATTATGTTAGTGTTTTCAAGCCTGGGGAGCCTTGCTTCCAGGTCAGAAAGGCTTCCCAGGCGAGCGGTAATTTTCGGGCTGGTCACCCTGGTTCTTTTGGCAGCTTTTGTCTTGCCAACCGTAATGGAGGTTGCTCTTGGTTGGCCGGTCTTAGCCCGGGTGCTCCTGACCATTCTGGTCTTAGCTCCACTGGGTTTCCTAATGGGTCTGCCCTTCCCATGGGGGTTGGCCTGGTTGCAGGTACGAGCTCCAGAGTTGATCCCCTGGGCTTGGGCGGTTAACGGATGTGCGTCCGTGATTGCGGCGGTTGTGGCCGCAATCATCTCCCTCGGGAGCGGTTTTACCCTGGTAATCGCCCTGGGGGGACTCGCGTATGCAGTGGCCCTCAGCATTTTACCTGCACGAAATTCTTATATGCCGTGAGCCCTTCCGTAATTTATTAATTCAATTAGTACCCAGACAACATGATAATGACAGGTGGAATTGCCCTACCCAAAAGGATACTTCACCAATCAAAATCACCTTGGACGGGCACTAGCAGACAGTAATTGGACTTGTTGCTGATAAGGCACACAGATTCTGGATTGAATTGCCTTACTCCTCCGTGCGCGTAAACGGCACGAACCGGACTAGCCCGTAATTCATGGCCTCTATTTCCCCGTTCACTTTCTGAAACAACCACAGGCTCTGGACTGCGCCAATCGGTCCAATTGGGATCACTAAATTTCCCCCATCCTTGAGCTGGGTTACCAATGGTTGGGGCAAATGGTCGGGAGCTGCCGTCACAATGATGGCGTCGAACGGAGCGTATTCCTGCCATCCGAAGTATCCATCAGCAGCGAAGTTCCTAACCTGGGCGTATCCTGCCCGTTCCAGATCATCTTTTGCTTTCGTTGCCAGTTCCGGGATGATCTCAACAGTATAGACTTCCATTCCCATTTCTGCCAGTACCGCGGCCTGGTACCCGCTCCCAGTTCCGATTTCCAGTACCCGCTCGCCAGGAGACAATCCGAGCAGCTCGGTCATGAGCGCCACGATCAACGGCTGGGAAATTGTCTGTCCGTACCCGATTGGGAGAGGATGGTTGGCGTAAGCCTGATTTTGGTAAAAGTCTGGTACAAAGAAATGGCGAGGTACGACGCGGATGGCCGCCAAAACTGTCGAATCTGTGACCCCACGGGATTCTATCTGGTTCGTCACCATATCTAACCGGTCTTGGGTAAATGGATCGCTTGTGCCTTCGGTAACAAGGGGAGCCTGTGCCGGTTCAATCAGCGCCTTTGGTGCTGCTGGACTGCAGGCTGCTATCATTATACTGATTAATCCAAAACCTAATAAGGTGGGGGTTATTCTGCTTAGGGTGACCATTATTTGATTATTTCGCATCATATCCTATTCCAATATATACTAGCCGTTACTGGTTTACTTTCGATTAGTCTTTACTCTACAAATCTCAACCCACTGGCCTTGGGATTTGTTATTAGGAAATGAAGGACAATCAATTTCTTCCAAACAAGCAGACTTTAGGTATATTTGAGTGATTATAATTGAGCAATCCTAAACCCCCAAATGAATCCATGTCAAAATCCAAACTGATCCCCATTCTCGAAGCGATTTTCGCCGTCACCGCCTGGGGTGCCTCCTTTATCGCCACCAAGGTCGCGTTGCGAGATGTTTCCCCGATCACCGTCGTGTGGTTGCGCTTTGGAATTGGAGTGAAGATTTTGGGTCTGGCTGTCACTGCCCGGGCGCAATTCGCGCTGCCCAGGCGGCAAGATTTGGGCTACTTTGCCCTGGTCAGATTATTGGGGATCACCCTGCACCAGTGGCTGCAAACCAGCGGACTGGTGAGCTCCCAAGCCGGTACCACGGCCTGGATCGTGGCAACCACTCTGGTTTTTATGGCTACCTTGGGCTGGTTGGCGCTCAAAGAAAAGCTAACCTGGCTTCCAAACCAGCGGCATTCTTTTGGGCGTGTTATTGGTGGTTACGGACGGAGATTGATCGCAAATGCATAAACATACTTCAAGAGACGCGCAAATCGATGAAATTAAGGATGGCTTTCGCTTAACGATTCCGGCAGGCGGCGTAGGTCGTTATCATTTGGCCCAATATGACGATTATCACGGTCACGCACGGAAGGATTTTAACCATCGCAGCGCGCTCAGCCTGAGCCTGCTGGCCCGAGCTTCAGCGGCATCCATTCCCGGAACCTGGGGCTTCGGGCTGTGGAATGATCCCTTTGGCTGGTCACTCGGCTTTGGCGGCAACACTCTGCGCATGCCGGCGCTGCCAAATTCGGTCTGGTTCTTCCAGGCTTCACCGGAAAACTATCTCTCCTTTAACGAGGCACCCGGTAACGGTTTTCTGGCACAGGTCTTTCGCTCACCCCCATTGCCCTTAGCCCGGCTGGCCCGCGTAGGCCTGACACTACCTTTTTCGCGGGTCAAGGCCCGCAGATTGCTTGGAGAAATTATCGAGGGCCGCGCGGTCCGTTTGAGCACGGCTGTGACCGAATGGCATGCATACAGGTTTGAGTGGAGTCCGAGGCGCTGCACTTTTTGGGTCGATGATGCACTCGTCTTGGAGACGTCCCTTTCCCCGCAGCCGCCCTTGGGATTGGTGGTCTGGATCGATAATCAGTATGCTGCCTTCAGGCCTTCTGGCAAAATCGGATATGGTGTCTTGCAGAATCCCGGTTCCGCCTGGTTGGAAATCAAAGACCTGAAATTACAAGGAGACCCAAAATGATGGGGCATACGTCCTGAGCAGGGCATCCAAAACCAAGCCTAGCAAAATGAAGCCGCCAAATATGCGGTTATGTTGAAACGCAAAGCCTGAGAACCAAACTGGCCATAGCGTCCAACCCTTGGGCGCTTTTTCAGGGCGGGGAGTCTTCAACACGTTCACGAATCTGAGTGCATCTTTTGTGGCCAGAAAGACGATCAACATGGCAGGCGTGAAGTAACGTGAGATAAAAATCAGGGTTAAAATCACAGCATAAATTAAGAATATAGAAATTTGATCAACACGGCGGGCGATGGCCTCGCCGGCACGTACCGGGAATGTACCGACACCCCGGGCCACATCGTCATCATATTTGTCGATATGTTTGGCAAGGTTGATACTGCTCACTCCCAAACCATACGGGATACCCACCAGTACCACGTTCCAATTCCAGACCCCGGAGAGCACGAAGTATACGCCCGCGATCATGATCGGGCCCCAAATCAGAAAAATGGCCAACTCGCCTAAGCCCCAATATTTGAAGGGGTAGGTATACGCCAGCAATACAACCCCACCCAAAGCAAATAAAGCGATCACAATCGGATTAAAGTTTGTATAAAACAGTGCAAAGACGCCCGTAAGAGCGGCCAACATGCCGCTGACGAGAAACCACTTAAATTGTTGCGATTTGGTAAAAAATCCCTGCACGAGCGGATGCACGCCATATTGCGTGCGGAAGTAGTTGTCGTTATCCAACCCACGGCTATAATCTGTGTAATCGTTGAGCAAATTATTGGTGCCATGCGCGATGAACAACCCCAATGTGACGATCAGAAATGGGGCCCATGAGAAATATCCGTCGCGGGCCGCCAGGATTCCGGCAATGACACAAGAATATAGGGTCACCAGTGTCACGGCTGCCCGGGTGGCGATCAACCATTTTGAGACAAGGTCGAGCGCATCCCACTCCTCCTTGTCGTCCATTTTGATCAACTGCCAGGTTGCATCCCGCCACATTTTAAAATTGACCTGCATTTAATACTCCTTATGAATTAAATAATTTTAATTTTCCCTGCTCCTAATGTAAAGAGGAGCTCATAATCAGGAGATTATACATAATTTGTATCCTGTCGGTGTCATTACCCCGCCTTACTTCGGCGGGGTTTCGAGCGCAGCGAGAAATCTTGGGTTGTGTTTTAGATTTCTCGCTGCGGTCGAAAAGACAATATGAATTCGATGGTTGACATTCTCCGTATTAAGCACAATCAGCTTTCAACATATAATTTGGTAAAATCAGCGCAACGTACTCATTGATTCTGGAGCATTTTTCGATGACCGAAACACAAGGTGAATATATCTCTGCACTAGGGTTCAGGGTTTTAACCACCTATTTTGACTTTATTCAAGGCTGGATAGTAAGCAATTTTCAATTTAAGACCTTTGTTAGTATAAAATGATCCAACTGGGACCTAAATAATGAAGGCTGCAACTTTTACTGATAGAGTCTCGATGCTGTCTCTGCTTATCAAGATATGGAAATTGATAAGAATAATGGAGGTATCTCACATCTATAAAAATCTATATTTTCTGTCATTCCCCAAAGGGGACGATGCCGTCTCGCACCGACGTGCTCGCGGCACGGACGGTGTGCGAACGAAGCGCAGCGTAGTGTGGCAATCTCCTCGCTCAACGGGAGATCGCCGCGTCGCAAAGATCGCTCCTCGCGATGACAAGAAGTAAATTTCTTAGGTTTGAGCGTTCACCAGCGAACGAAGCAATCTCAACTTGTTTATCCGGTAGTTAATGCATCTTGAGAATATAAATTAAAGGAATCTATGATGGATGAATGTATCTTCTGTAAAATCATCAAAGGGGATCTACCTGCGAAAGTACTCTACAAAGACGAGCAAGTGACCGCCTTTCACGATATCAATCCGGTCGCACCGACCCATATATTACTCATTCCAAACAAACATATCGCCTCAATAAATGAGATCGCTCCCGAAGACGAAGCGCTATTTGGCTACATGATGACCAGCGTCAAGAAAATTGCAGAGCTGACAGGAGTTGAAAAGAGTGGGTATCGTCTGATCGCAAACACAGGCCCGGATGCTAATCAGGAGGTCTTCCACATCCATTTTCATGTCATTGGCGGGCAACGAATGCGACATCCGATGGGCTAATTATTAGCCAAACAGTCACAATTAATTTGGGGCGCTTTTTACATCCCAGTACCCGGACAACATGATAATGATGGCTGAAATTGCCCTTCCCAAATGGATATATCACCAAACAAAATCAACTTGGACGGGCACATGTACCCGGACAATATGATAATGATGGCTGAAATTGCCTACCCAAAAGGATACTTCACCAAGCAAAATCAACTCAGACGGGCACTAGCAGGCTGAGTATAATTCTCGCATGAACAGCATCACCTTGATCACATTCTCGATCGCATGCTGGCTTGCGTTTTACTTGATCGCACGGGATAACAAACCCCGTCTGCGCTTGACTGGCCTTGGCATACTGGCCTACGCGCTCGTTTTGGGTTTGCAATTCACCACGGATGGGGAAATTTGGGACCGCGTAACCTGGGCCTTGCGACTGCTGCCCTCCCTGCTGTGGGCCGGTGCGATCCTAACTATAGACGACCGCATCACACTCAACCGAGGCGTGCTAGTAAAAATCTGGAAGTGGATCCTAGTCCCGGTCACCCTTTTGGGGGGCCTTCTCTTTGTCATCGGCTTAGATTGGGGTATCTCGCTTTGGACCTGGTTCTCCATCCTGATCGGCCTGTCGCCGGCGATCTTCACCTTCATCATTTTACAAGACCTGCTGACTCTTCTACGTCCACGCCAGGCGACTGGGATTTTGTTGGCGGCCACTTTGTTTTTTACCTTGGGAGAGGTGTTTTTGGTGCTGCCCCTCAACTGGCTGCCAATGGATTGGGCGGTTTTGGGTATTGGCTTAGATTTGTTATTGCTGGGTTTTGCCATCGCCTGGTTTGATGCCTTTGACGAAGGCGAAACTCTGCTTTTGGATATGCTACGCTCCTTCGCTGGGACCACATTAACCGTCCTGATATTTGCCGGGCAAGTTGGATTCATAATTGCCATCCAGACCGGTTTAACATCCGGAATGCGGATCCTATTAATTAGTACTATCACGACCGCAATATTGCTGTCTGTCTTTGCAGACCCTTTGTACTCCTTGGTTGATAAGTTTGTATTTCTGCGAGCACCCTTTTTGAGAAGCTCTCGGACCCAACTTAGAACAGAATCTGCTTTATTGCCCCGGATTGATAGCAGCCTCGACCTGGAAAGATTAGGAGAGCCAGAACGTTCCCGGATCACCCGCAAGGCATTGAGCAATTTTGGAAACCTGCCCAAGCTGGCCCACAGCCCGCTGACGAAATTGCCTTTGATCGAATCGCGCCTATCCAGCCACAAGGGTGTCGCTAACACGCTCGAGCGCGCATCCGAGCTAAAAATATTGTTAACCGAGTCCATCACACGCTTGAAGCCGGCCAGTCAAAAGGAGTTCGATTCTAGTGACGAGTGGCGCTATTACAACGCCCTATATTACCCCTATGTCGCTGGTCTAAGGCCATACAGTCGCAGGCAAGAGCGAGATCTGACACCAGATGAACAAGAAGCCCTGAACTGGCTACAAACTTATGTGCCCGAGCGAACCTTACACAACTGGCAAAATGCCGGCGCGAAGTTGGTTGGAAATGACCTTTGGGAATTGAATTTCAAGCTACCTGACAGTTTGCTACATAAACACTTTGTTGGTTGAGTAGGCGATGTTTGTCCGCCGTATCGAAACCAATATGTCGTTGATAACTCTTAATGTGTGATTTCGATACGCCCTCAGCTAGCGCTTCGGACTACTCAACCACCGTTGAAAACAAAACTGTCAGGTGACTAGATTGAATTTCAAGAAATCCGCAACTTTGTAACCCTAAACTCAGTAAATCACAGATTCAAGGTGTCATGCCGCAAGGGTATCCCTAGACGCCACACCGTCTTCGCGTAGCACCGTTTCGTCCAGCTTGACTAGGATCTTCGTTGCTCGCGACGAACGGCGGGCCGACGCCCTCGCGGGGCGAACGGCCTACGGGAGGACGGTGTACCCGTTGGTATTACGAGGAGCGTTCGTTGCGACGAGGCAATCTTCGCTGAACCAGTGAAATTTATCTGACAAAATCAGCTCATTAACATGGGATTGCCAAAGTGCTCTTTGGGTACGTCGGCCGAGGGCTTCCTGCTAAGAAACATAATTTCCTGTCTACCGCTGAGGAGCTTGCCACACTCCGCTGCGCTACGTTCGCACACCGTCCGTGCCGCGAGCACGTCGGTGCGAGACGGCATCGTCCCCTTGGGGGAATGATATGCAATAATGTTTCTTTTTGTTTGAGCCCCGCTGGTCATTACGGGATGGAGAAACTCGCAATGACATCATATTCATGATGTGGCAATACTGGCAGGGTTTGGCAGTACTATTCATGGACTTGGCAGGTACCTTTTGTGTATGCTGGGGGAAATTCAAACAAATCTGGAGGTACCAATGACCACAATTTCTTCTACTCAAGACAAAGGCCGTTTGCTGCGCTCAGCGTTGCTGGGTAACAGTATTTTCAGCCTGCTCAGCGGGTTGGACTTCGTGCTCTTCTCGCGCCCAATATCAAAATTCATAGGCAACACAGCGCCCACAGTTATCTTGGTGCTCGGCATCATCTTGATTGCCTTCGCCGCAGAGCTGTATCTGCTCTCACGGGCAGAAAAGGTTAACCGATCATTAGTATGGGCAGTCATAATATCTGACGTACTGTGGGTGATCGCCAGCGCTGTGCTGATTTTTACAGATCTGGTGCAATTTACCAGCGCGGGCAATTGGGCGCTGGCCGTCATCGCCGATATAGTACTGGTGTTTGCGATCTTGCAATATGTAGGATTGAGAAAATCTTCAAACTAAGCATGCTGCCAACCCCTAACGATATCAGCCGCAGGGTCTAAGACCTTGCGGCTCTCGTTTAATACGATCAAAACCGAATCTTCAGAAATATATTAAAAACTATTTATTGGTTGGCGGCCGGGAAACCCCGCTTCGATTTCGTGCCAAAAAGCAATATCCTGCTCCCCGTTTTTCCAACATAAATACACTTCGCGCCCATCTTTCATGGCAGAAAAATCTAGTAATCCAGTGTTAATATCTTTTATTTGGGCACCTTTATCATGGATTCGATGGATCAGTTTTTCCAGTCGCTCAAAATCAAATACCATATTGCTTAAGGCCCGATTTCCACCATTTCCTACAGATTTTTCAATTGCTGGCCAGGCCTCGGGTTGGTTTTTGAGAATTTTTTTGCGGATCACTTGGACTTCATCCATCAGCGGCCGAATGCTGATCAAGGCTTGATTGGCTTCTTCTAAACTAAAGAATTGGGTCATGCTGGTTAGTATATCATTCCAAAATTATTGGCGAAAGAAAACATCGTTTATACTCATCAAACCTGAGGATGAAAATATTATTAGCTCCCTTTCTAATTCTTTATATGAGCCTGACCATTTCGGCTTGCGGTCCCAATGGATTCGATTCCGGCTCTGACTCCCATCAAGGTGCTGAGCGTAGCCCGCCATCCTACAAAATCCCCACATTCTCTCCAATATTTTCTGATAATAAGATTGCGTTTGTCAGCAATCATGAAATAAATGTGCTGCCCTTCCAAACGGATTTGACTGCTACAACCCAAATCGATATTCCCTTAGCCGGAAAACCTGTTTGGATAGCAGGGCTGCCCTTTGAAAACGGCAGCGCCTGGGCCGTTACACTTGAAGATGGCAGCACCCAGGCCTTTCTGGTAGATGAGGCTGGCTATACGCAATTAGCTATTTCACCCAAGTCGTACTCGCCCGAGATGCCGCTCACCATTTACTCGATGGAAGGCCAGCTTTTCGGATTGAGCGCTCCAGGTCAGGATGGATCCCCATACTCAGCGCCAATCCTAATTGACGGTCCTATTCCTAAAATTATATACATTGCGATCAATGGCGATCTGGTCATTTGGTCGGATGGGCAGGGTACCCGCTTGCCTGTGGATGCTTTGCCGGATAGCCAAATTTTGTATGATGGACAGGATAAATTACTCTTTCTTTCTAAGCCCACAGATCGATACGGCCATGCTGTCCTTGGAGACAAGCTCGAAGCGGCTGGCATCACGCTCGTAGACATCAGCGCGGCACCCAAAATATTGAATACAATTTCAATCCCAGAACCAGACGTCATCGAAGGGATTTACCCGATCTGGAGTGATATCGACGCTGATGGCGAGCGTGAGATCATCGTCACGCTTAGCAATCCGCGGGAAGGTGCGCGCATTGCCGTTTTTCGAGAAGATGGCAGTTTGTTAGCTGAAGGTCCCGCGATTGGGACAGGATTCCGTTGGCGGCATCAATTGCTCGTCGCGCCCTTTGGAAATTCTCAAGAAAATCTATTGGCTGTTGTACGCACGCCGCACATCGGTGGGGTTGTTGAATTTTATCGTTTGAATGGGAATAAACTGGAAATTGTGTCGGAAGTTTCTGGAATTAGCACACATACTATTGGCTCGCGCAATTTATACACGGCCCTGGCCGGAGACTTTGACAGCGATGGTCAGATAGAATTATTAGCGCCAGACCAAGCCCAGAAACGATTGATGTTAGTTGGATTGGAGCCTGAGGCCCAAGTTTTGTTTGATCTCAACGCGGAGCTATCCACAAATCTTGCCATGCTAAGCTTACCAGATTTGGATGAAGTCATAATAGCTGCGGGGCTGTCAAACAATATTCTGAGGGTATGGCTTCCCTAGACTGTACTATCAGCTCTGCGGGGCCTTTTGCGGGCGACCACACCTTCAGCCCAGAAAATTAGTAATGCGATCCAAACCATTGAGAAACCGATTAGTTTTGTACCCGTAAAGTTTTCATTGTAAATAAATACACCAATTAATAATTGTATGCTTGGGGCGATATATTGCATAAGGCCGATCATCGTCAATGAGATCCGTTTGGCTGCAGAGGCAAACAACAGCAACGGAATGGATGTTACAACCCCTGCTCCCACCAGAAGGGTATTTGAGCCCAGGCCCACATTATTAAAAGCGCCTTGGCCGAGGGAATTGAGATAGAGCAAATATCCCAAGGCCGGTAGAAAAACGATTCCGGTTTCAAGCGTGAGGCCATAAAGCGAGCCGAGCGGAGAAATCTTTTTCACCAATCCATAGAACCCGAATGTAAAGGCCAGGCTAAGCGCGATCCAGGGGAAGGATCCATATGCGAATGTTAAATAGAATACTCCCAAAGCAGCCAACCCCAACGGATACCATTGGGCCGGCCGTAAGCGCTCGCCCAGGAAAATCATGCCCAGCAATACACTGATCAACGGATTGATATAGTAGCCCAGGCTGGTCTCAACAATAAAGTCGTTATGTACGGCCCAAATGTAGACCATCCAGTTAACCGTCAGGAGGATGGAAGAAACCGAATAAAAGCCCAGCACACGCCAGGTCAGGGCCGAACGGAACTTCAGCCCCTTTTTGGTCCCGGTTATTATGATCAGCAAGAATATAAATGACCAGCCAATTCGATGGCTAACTACTTCATGAGCAGGCACATGCTGCAGCCATTTCCAATAAATTGGTAAAAATCCCCAAAGCACATAGGCGCCGAGTGCGTATAAAATACCTTTGTTCAAAATTTTTCCTGGTTAGAGTTTTCGCATATACCAACGCCCAGAGACCAAGTCGCGCACATCCCGGCCCAATTCGCCTGCGCTGGAATAACGATCGTCGGGGGATTTTTCCATCGCCTTGCTCACAATTTCAGCCCAGAAAACAGGCAGATCGGGCTTACTGTCCAAAATGCTCGGCACGGGTTGGTTTACCTGCAAAGACATGACCTGATCGTTATTGGCCCCCTTGAACGGCAATTGGCCGGTTAAGACTTCATATAATAATATTCCCAAGGCATAAACATCGGATCGGCCGTCTAGTTTCTGATCCAGGCATTGCTCGGGGCTCATGTAACTGGGGGTGCCTAACAACCATTCTTCCTCAGCATCGCTTTTGGTTTTGGCAATCCCGAAATCTGCCAGGAAACCGTGGTTGTCCACGTCAAACAATATATTGGCCAGTTTGATATCGCGGTGGATGATATTGCGGGCGTGGGCTGCATCCAGCGCTGCGCACACGCGCTGGATTATTTTAGACATCTCGCTAAGTTTGAGCTGTTCGGTTTTCATTTTGTCTTCGAGCGAGCCACCCGCCAGGTAGCGCATGACAATATAGGGTTGTGAGCCCTTCCAACCGAAGTCATAGACCGGGACGATATTGGGATGTTCCAAGGAGGCAATGATTTTGGCTTCTTTTTGGAAAAATTCTCGATGGAAATCTTCCATTGCAAATTGATAGGTCAACACTTTTATAATTACCGGCCGCTGCACATATGGATCGTGGGCCAGGTATATGATTCCCATGCCGCCTCGGGCCAATTCTGATAAGATTTCGTAGCGACCGATTGTGGATCCAGCCATGAAGATTCCTTATTAGTAACGTATCTATCTCACAAATTATAAATGACTACTGCTTCTTGCATAAATCTGTGAATTCTGACCGATAGAGAGTGCCTAAACCCAAAGACATAGTGTCACGCAGGCACGCGTGAACGACTTCAGGGAGTGACACATTTTTGTGTCATCAGTATTAGGCACTCCCGACCGATAAATACACTATTGTGAATGTCAATAGGACGGGTTGACATTTCGGATTATGTCATTCTAAGTGACTAAAGGGAGCGAAGAATCGCCGGCTTGGGCTTAAATTGGTTTCCGTAACTGGAGATTCCTCGTCACTTCGCTCCTCGGAATGACAAGCAAGGGCAAATGTCAACAGAACCTAGTTGAATTCAGGTATTAGAGTTTAGATTATTACGCAGCACACACTAATTATAGAGTAGTTTGTTTTAGAAAACCACTTAAACGGAAAGTGAAATTCTGGGGCTGAATTGCTAAGGGTTTTTTGAACTAGCTCCCCAATACAAAAAACCTTGCGAAGGCCTGTCCTATGGCATAGCCGTAGGGTGCTAGTCCTTCGCAAGGTTGATGGTTATTTTACATAGAATTCGGACGCTATCAAGACGAAATTTTGGCCCGCCGCAAGCGCAAACTATTGCTGATCACAAAGACACTGCTAAAGGCCATCGCGCCCGCCGCCAGCATGGGGTTTAAATATCCCAGCGCGGCCGCCGGAATCAGGATGATGTTGTAAATGAAGGCCCAGAACAAATTCTGCTGGATGGTGCGCAGCGTCTTTCGCGAAAGCGAAATTGCGCGCGGTAAGCCAAACAAATCACCGCTGATCAAGGTCACCGGGGCAGCCGCCATGGCCACATCCGTACCGGTCCCGATCGCAATACCTACGTCGGACTGAGCCAGTGCGGGCGCATCATTGATGCCATCCCCCACCATGGCCGTCACCAGTCCAGCGGCCTGCAATTTTTTGATCTCCCCGACCTTACCCTCCGGCAGCACCTCCGCCAATACGGTATCCAGGCCCACCTGCCCGGCGATCGCTTCGGCGGTCTTCTGATTATCTCCGGTGATCATAGCCACCTGCAGGCCCATTTCATGCAGTTTCTGGATCGCAGCTTTTGAGCTGGCTTTGATCGTATCCGCGACCGCGATGACACCCGCCACATTCCCGTCCAGCGCCACCAGCATGGCCGTCTTGGCTTCGGATTGGGTCCGTGATACGTCTGATTCCAGTCCATTCAGCGCGAATCCGTTGCTTTGCATCATGCGCAGGTTGCCGACAGCCACGCTTCGCCCCGCTACTTCAGCCTGCACGCCCTGCCCCGGCAGCGCCTTGAACCCGGTTGCTTCCGTTAATTTCAAACCACGGGCTGTGGCTTCCGCCCAGATGGCTTCCCCCAACGGGTGTTCACTGCCCTTCTCAACCGAGGCGGCCAACTGCAGCAATTCATCCCTAGTCACTGAGCCAGCCTCACTCACGATAATATCTGTCACGGTCGGCTGGCCTTTCGTGATCGTACCGGTCTTATCGAGCACCACCACATCCACTTTTCCGGCCCGTTCCAGCGCTTCTGACGAGCGGAACAGAATGCCCATCTCGGCGCCTTTGCCAGTCCCGACCATCACAGCCGTCGGCGTGGCCAGCCCCATGGCGCACGGGCAGGCGATCACCAATACCGCTACAGTGTTGATCAATGCGCGAGTGAAGTCAGCCCCGCCCAGGCTCGTGGGAACAATATAAAACCAGGCCACAAATGTGAGCGCCGCAATTCCCAGCACGATCGGCACAAATATAGCTGAAACCTGATCCACTATTTTCTGGATGGGCGCCTTGCTGCCCTGGGCCTCTTCCACCAAACGCACGATCTGCGCCAGGGCAGTCTCTTTTCCAACCTTGGTGGCTTCAAATTTAAGGATCCCCAGCTTGTTGAGCGTCGCACCGATCAACGCATCTCCGGGGCCTTTCTCAACCGGCAAAGACTCGCCGGTCAACATCGATTCATCTGCGGCTGAACGGCCCTCGATGACCACTCCATCCACTGGGATCGTTTCGCCCGGGCGCACGAGAATGATGTCGCCCACTACCACTTCATCCACGGGCACATCAGCCTCCACTCCGGAACGTACGACGCGTGCGGTCTTGGCGCGCAGTCCCATCAATTTTTTTATGGCATCACTGGTACGCCCTTTGGCGCGTGCTTCCAGGAATTTTCCCAAGCGAATCAGCGTAATAATGACCGCGGCCGTCTCAAAATAAACATGCCCAGCGATCAGTCCCAGCATCACCACCAGCGAGAAAAAGTAAGCCACCGAAGAACCCATCGCGATCAGCACATCCATGTTGGCTGAGCCGTTGCGCAGCGATTTGTAGGCCCCCAGGTAATATTGCCAACCGACGTAAAACTGGACCGGGGTCGCCAGGGCAAACATCAGTCCGATGGACCAGGCTGCACCCATCCATGCCTGTGGCAGCAGGCCAAAGTCCAGGCCCATCGAGAACAGGAACAGCGGGATGGTAAAGATCAGCCCGATCACCAACAGGCGTTTTTGCTCAGCGATCTCATGCTCACGCGCCTTGGCTTCGGCATCTTCGGCCTCACCGCCCAGCTCCAGCGCTTCAAAGCCGGCCCCGGAAACTGCTCGGCGGATCTCAGCTTGGGTAACCACTGTAGGCACATATCTTACGCGCGCCTTCTCGGTCCCATAATTGACGTTGGCGTCCAGCACGCCGTCCAGTTCCTGCAAGGCCTTCTCCAGCCGACGGGCATCGTTGTCATCCGCCAGGCGTGTGATGGCCAGTTCTGCTTCGCCCACTGCAATACCATATCCGGCGCGCTCCACGCGCGCAATGAGCGCATCCATCTTTATCAAAGTAGAGTCAAACTCAACTGTTGCACGTTCAGAGGACAAGTTGACCACAGTTGATTCAACGCCTTCAAGCTTGTTCAAATTGCGTTCCACTGTGGCAACACAATTTGCACAGGTCATACCTGTGATCGGTAAAGTAAGTTGTTTGGTTTTTACGTCATTCATAATCAAATCTCAAATTTTAGATCCTGAATTCCTATAACGGCTATTATTCGCAGTTATTGTGAATTTTATATTTTTCCTGATCGTGCCCTTCGGGTATGTTATCGCAGGGATCTCCCGAGCTATACCCCCTCAACTCGTTATACTGCTCAACTTGTTGGGATGTGAGAATATTTATCATAGAAAGGTGTGTATTCAAATGGGTAAATCTTAGTTGGCCATATAAGCTAACACTTTCTAAAATTTTATCTTGCAAAAAGTCTTCAGTGATCGTTCCGCTATTAAATTTGTCGTCAATCACTTTTTCAATGGCAATAATTTCCCTTCCAAGCTCCACAGCTTCCAGGCGCATTTCTTCATAAAGAGCCTCTATTTGCTCTTGTTGCCCACTAGTTAGTTTAAATTCTCCAGATTCCACTGCATCCAACACATGACGAGGGCCCGGGTAACCATTTAATTCTGCCGGCTTTGCCATGCCGCCAAATGGCGTTCCAGCCCCGTTTAGCAATCCTTCTATGTCATCTTGAGATAAGGCCTTTATGCCTCTTTTCTCCTGGCCTGCATATGGCGAACGTATAGCACTCTCATCAGGGGTTTCCGAAAGAGTAGTATATTGCTGAAAGATTACAACTCCAACAATAACTAACAGCACAATACTAATACCAATTGTCACTTTTGATTGTTTATTCACTATTATCCTTATTTATAATTTTTATAATATATTTATGCGTGGGCGACAATAAATTTATATATATTGCCCACGCCCAAATTCTCTACATGATCTATCACCAAACCTGAGCGGCGTACGTTTTCAACTGTGTCACGATTAATATTGGCTCCAGTCATTCGCACCACAATTGAGTTGGCTAAATTCATCAGCTTTCCAAGCACCGCATTACAAGAGCGTACATGCTCCAACAACAAGACCTGGCCATTTGGTTTAACTATTCGATGAATTTCACGTAAGCCTAAAACTGGATCAGGTACAGAACAAAAGACAAATGTAGCAACTACCGTGTCAAAATAATTATCGGGAAATTCTAGTGCTTGCACATCTCCAAGCTGCAAGTCAACATCTATTTTCAGGTTAGCTGCCCGCTTACGGGCCCGCTTTAACATTCCAGGAGTCAGGTCAACACCGGTGACATTCAATCCTTTTGGATAGAAAATCATGTTCTTACCTGTGCCTACACCCGCATCCAATAAATTTTGACCTCTTACTTGCGACCAAAGCCGCTGCCGCCAGGGATAATAAAATCGCTCAGGCAAAATTTCCATAAAGTCGTACAACAGCGATAGTCGCTGATAACGGCGGCGTGTAACAGATGCGTCTTGTAAATTCACTTTACCCCAACCACACTCAACAATCTCATTTAATTCGGTCTTGGTTCACTACCGAATTGGATCTTGTAAGCTGCGGGATTGTTGAGAAGCCAACTGATCTGCTGACCACCAGGTTTGGATATAGCGTATGGTTGCCGTAATTTCAGCATCTGTCAACTGGTCCCCAAAAGGAGGCATTTTCTGGCCACCATTCTGAATAACCCGTTGGATCTGCCCGTCAGGATGATGCCATGAATGTTCGTTGCCATTCAGTGCTGGGGCCTCGGCTATAGCTAGGTGGCCTTCACCTTGTGTTCCATGACATGAGGCACAAGTATCAATATATACTCGCATACCTAAATCTAAATTATCCGGTCCAGGCAAGGTTTCCACTTGCGGAATATTTCGCCAAATCTGGTATCCAGCCAGGCTAACAATTAACGTTCCAATCAATAAGATTCCAAGCCCCTTCTGGCGCCTTCGGGTCAGAAGGCGTTTTTTCCGAATTTCACGACGGTTCATAAGAATACGCTTAGAGTGCTATGCCAGCCACCGGGTAGTTGATTTCGGCCATCAGAGCCTTGATCACATCTTCCGTAGCCGGATTATCAAATGCAATCTCCACTTCCTGAGAATCCGCAAATGCCGTTACAGACTGCACACCAGCAATGTCAGCAACTTCCGTCTGAATAGTGTGGACACAGTGTCCGCAGGATATGTTGGGAACAGAATATTTTATAGTCGTCATTTTATTTCTCCTATGAATGGGTAAATTTATTTATACTTTGGTCGACATTTCGAATACTTCGGTGATCTCTTTCAGAACACGTTCACGCTCAGTTTTATCCTGGCCTTCAATGGCCGTGATTACACAGGAGTGAAGATGGTTATCCAGTATATTTGTGCTGACTTTATTAAGTGCAGCTTCTACCGCTTGAATTTGTCGAATAACGTCAATACAATAGACATCCTCTTCAACCATCTTGATAATGCCACGTAAATGGCCTTCAACTGTTTTCAAACGGCGTAATGTATCTTTATTATCCATCATCATCTCCTACCACCCCCCCCATGGGGGTAGGGATACTATAGCATAGCAAATTTTATTTGTCAAGGTCACTCCTTTCGAATGGCTTATAATCTTTACCGAAAGGTCCGTCTCATCACCACAAACCAATATAAAATAGTAAGAGGATTTTATGTCTGATGCGGCCGAAGAAAACGATCATTCATCCCGAACAGCAGTTCTGGCGCACATCCAGGCTGCATTGCAAGGGAATTCCGAACTAATCCGTTTGGGTGCTATCGCTGAATTACTCGAGCAAAAGTTCAGCAGCCCGGCAATCCTAAAAACACTCGAATATCTATCTCTTAAAGATAAAAGGCTGTCCGTCCGTAAGGCAGCCCAGCAGGCATTAAACTCCCCCACTCACCGTTACATCCATAGTCGCATAACCATAATCAAGAAAAAAGAACGGCAGACCATTCTGGCAGAAATTACCGATTGGGAAAGCCAGGGACTTATTGATAATAATCAGGCACATGTTATCCGCCGGCGTTATGATTTTGACCTGAAACCTACTCAACCTGAACAGCATGAAGAGACACCCAAGGGGACAATCAAAATGGATGCTGCTCTTGTAAATAAGGCGCCTAAAGCCGCTACCCAAGCAGAAACAGCTCGACCAAGCCTGACAGGTGCGCTCTTGAGTGAGAGCAGCATCAAAATAGCACTTTACCTGGGGGCATTCTTTGTGATTACAGCAGCGGCTATTTTGACTGCTATCGTCGAAGCTTCCCGCTTACCCATTCTTTTGGTGGCAACCACATTGTTCGCTGGTGGGGCGATTGCACTACGCAAGCGACTCCCTAACCCCAGCTTCGCCCTTTTTATTGTGTTCTCATTTCTATTACCTACCGATGCGAACGTACTAGCGGATGTATTAAATCTTTCTGATCCAGCCAATTCAGGCTATTGGTTTGGAGTTATGGCATTAATGGCACTCATTTGGGGCTATAGCGCCTGGGTTTATAGTTCACGCTTGTTTAGTGTGGCTGCCTTTATCGCTTTAATCGTCTCGGTTACCCGTCTTGGAGAGACACTTGATGTTGAACCAGAAGTCTATTTAATACTGTTGAGCCTGACAACAATTTTAGGGCTTGGCGCAACTTTGCTGCTTAAGCGTTGGCAATCTGAAAAATTCAGCTTACCACTTTTTATCTCAGCCCAATTGGCACAAATTACATTGGGTGTGTATGCATTAATCGTTATTGCAATTCGTACAGAAGATACAACCACTGCTTGGAATGTGGTCAGTGCTCTTTTCTGGTTGACGGTTGTGGGATTCTACATTCTAAGCAATTTTATCTTACCCTTTGGTTTATTCCCCTGGTTAGCTGGGGCAGCACTCTTCCCTGTTCCAATTGTTTTAATGATGGCGTTCGACGTAAAAGTTTCGGATCTCGCTACGGTTGTCTGGATATGGGGATTAATCCTTGTGATCGCCAGTGAATATATTCGCCGAGTAAATAAGATAAGAACCCAACCATATGGCCTGCCAGTCTTGATTATTTCCATACCCGTATTGATGACAGCTATGCTTATAGGTTTCAGCGAGGCTAATACATTGGGATTCACCTTTGCGTTGGCTTCTACTATCTTGTACACGCTTTTACAAATTCTAAAACCTCGTTGGTATGTTTGGGGTACAGCACTTTTTCTCGCACTAGTCGCGTTTTTCAGCTTTTTTGACCTGCCATTTATGAAAGACATAAATGTTTCTGCCGGAGTTAAATTTCTCGCAAGCAGTATTTTATTGCTATTACCTGATTTATTTTTCAAACCAGATTTCTCTACAAATAAATCCTGGCACTGGCCTTTACGAATATTCGGCAGCCTCATTGTAATTTTTAACTTCTCAATCATCCTGCCCCTGGTAGAAAAAAGTGCGGGAAACGCCTCCATTGCGTATAGCATTTACGCCCTACTTTTTATTGCATATACTTGGCGTTTTAAAATTGCCTGGATAGGTTATTTGGCGACTGCTTCTGCGGCTTTCAGTCTAACCTTCGCTTTGCAACATTACGACCTTGAAATTTGGCAATCTGCCTTAACAGGTTTGGCGCTGGTTTACTTTATAACTGGCTGGTTGATTAATAAACCTGCCGAGAAGTTGTCGAATGTGCTGCGATATAGCGGGATAGGATTGGCTAGTCTGGTTTCCTTAATCGCTGGCTTTACCGTGGAAGAAGGCGAGCTAGCTGCCGCAATCCCCCCGGCCTTGTCCGCCACAATGTTCACAGTTGAAGCTTATCTCCGCCGCAATGTTTGGTTAGGCTTTCCGGCTAACCTGCTTTATTTAATGGCTTATTTCATGTTGTTAGTCGGATTAAATGTAGACGAACCACAATTTTTCTCTATAGCGATAGCGGCTTTGGGTTTACTCATGCATTATTTACTTATCCGCGCAGGCAGCCGCACGGGAGCCTTCATCACTGGCATGGGGTCTCAAATCATATTATTCAGTACAACATATATTCAATTCATATCGACAGAACGTTCGATTTTCTTTTGGGTAATTTTCTTGCAAACGTTGGTTGTAATTGTTTACGGAAGTGTCATTCGTTCGCGCAGCCTGGTGGTAACCCCTTTGGTTTTCTTAGTCCTTTCTATTATTACAGGTTTATACGGTTTTCTAGAAGGATTTCTTCCAGTGGTTGTAATTGGCTGTACTGGCCTCGCCCTGCTCTTATTGGGTATATTCGCGGTAATATTGCGAGAAAGGATCAAACAATTTAGCGACCGATTCAACGACTGGGGCGCATAGCTCAGCCCCATACTGACTTCACCAGCGCTGGCAAAATCTCGCCTGCCATACCTTGCAAATAGTAATCCGCTTTTTCCGTCAGGGGAGTGGATTCCGTATTTATTTCCACAATCAGCGCTCCACGGGCACTTGCTGTTAATGCCAGCGAAGCGGCTGGATGTACAACCCCCGATGTGCCAATTGAAAAATAAACCTGACATGCACGCGCAGCTTTTTCAGCTGCCTCAAGCATAGCCTGAGGCAAGGACTCGCCAAACCAAACCACATCCGGACGTAACAGGCTTTTACAAATTTCGCATTTGGGAACTTCATCACCCGCTTCATTCCAAGCCTGAGCCTGCTGTCCGCACGAAGAACATTTTACCCGCTGAATGTTTCCATGCAGCTCAATAACCTTTGGGCTGCCCGCCCTTTGGTGCAACCCATCGACATTTTGGGTAATCAGGCTAAAGTCCGGGATATGACCCGCAATTTCCACAATGGCAAAATGACCGGGGTTAGGTTCCACATCCAAAACTTTATTTCGGCGCATTGCATACCAATCCCACACTAGCTTTGGATTGCGCATAAATGCTTCAGGCGTGGCCAGTTCAGTTGGTTTAAATTGCGACCACAAGCCAGTTTGGGTATCTCGAAAAGTTTGCAAACCCGACTCTTGTGAAATACCTGCCCCTGTCAGAGCAACAACGCGATCCACTTTTCGCAATAATAGGATCAAATCTTTTTGAATACCCATCTTGATCAAATTATAGCTGTATTAATTTATTGCTCTTCTTCAACCGGCTCACAATACTCCAGGGAGAAATAATCTCGGTAGACTTGAGAACGGCCCAAGGTTCGCAAGCTGCTGGTAGCTGCGACAACCTGATATTGGACCCATGCATTTTTGAATTCATCGTAATGTGAAATATTCTCAGGTCTAATCCGATATGTATATTCACCCCCAGATCGTCTATTCATAATTGCACCTCCACCCCATGCTGTGGATTGATTCCCACCTTTATCCACCAGGCGCAAAAACAGCAAAACGTAAGTAACCCTACGGTTGCCGGCAAGGCCCACCTTGAAGTCGACATATTCAGGTCGCCCTTCGCAATTCCCCCAATACAATGTTCTGTCACTAACAGATATCGAAGCAATTAATGATCCTTGCTCAACAACATTAATAGATCTCAAGAATGGTGTTGCGGTTGGAATTATAGCGAATGTTGGGACAGCAAATTCAGCCTCAGATGAACCATCCAGTTCAATGAATGTGGGAGTTATTGTAATTGTAGGCGTGGAAGTGATCGTCGCTGAAGGAGTAGGTGTTAAAGCTTCTGTGGGTGTGGTTGTGATTGTGGGGGCTGAAGTCGGCGTAATAAGCAAAGCTGTAAATTCATCCATTGAGCAAGCCGTCAGGCTAACGGATATGATCAGGAAGCTCAAAGAAAAAAATTTCAGTTTGGTTACAAAATTCACATATTCTCTCATAATGTGATTTATGAAGACATTGAAAAAATAAGTTGAATATCAAATTTATGGATCATATATATTCCAAAGATATCACCAAGTATTAGAAAAATCAATATGTAAGACCTGGTCAAATATATGTATGTCTAGTGGGTAGATATTATTATTACATTAGTGATTGATTAAGCATAAAATAGACATCATTAGTGAGCTATGACAAATATTACATCGCATTTACTCGAACGGGCCTATGAACTTGCCGAAAAAAAGAAGTTTAAGAATACTAAATTTATATTAGATTCTATTATATACATAGATGCTAATAATGTAGAGGCCTGGCATTTGTACCTCCAGCTTTGTGTTGACCAGGATGAACGTGATTGGTTGGCAAACAAGATTTCAAGCTCTATTAAGATTACACCCAAAAACAAAATTCGGATTCTCGATTATTTCCAATACCTAAATAGAGAAACTGAACCTGAATTTCTAGGAAGTGAACCAATAAATAATTTATACTCGAAAAGTGCCAAAAAGTTGACCAAAATAACCCTTTTTCTAATCGCAATCGCGGTACTACTCATTAAATTAAATATCAATGATGGATTAATAATTTTTATTATCTTACTTGAAATCAGCTATCTCATTCTAATTTGGCAGAATCCAACGGATAACTCAAAACACCCGAACTTCCTTACCCATGCAATGGAGATAGACGTGGTTTTCGACCAAGAAGATTATGAAATTAAGTATTGACATTATTATCTGATTAACACCCTTCCTAAAAAACCTTATTCTATTGGTTTCTTTATTGTTAAGAATTCCCTCAAAACTATGGCAACAATAAATTTGCTCTCTACAATCCTGAACGGTGAATTAGTCAAAATTGTGGTGATAATTACGGGTAGAAAAATGGTCAATTTTACTCTCGCAAGTTTTTTGACACGTACCTATAATTGGAAAATAAATTGGTTATTTTTACGGATGGAGAAAATATTTTGAACAATTCATCACAAACGCAAATATTACCCTTTAGAAAAATGTTTATCGTTGCCCTTATTCTTATTATTATTACATTTAGTGTATTTAAAGTGTTCCCAAACTTGGGGGCTCGAATTATTTCATTAGAAATCGCTTTACTCACATCCTATTTTTTAATAACTTGGAGAGCTTCAAAATCCGCAGCCAAACATAAAAAACAAGATAAAAAAGGTGGCATCGATTTTGAAGTGTATTAATAAGAATAAAATTAATCTTTGAGGAAATATTTAATAGGCAATTCAATATTGCTGTCACTTAAACAAATCACGAAAATTAAACTTATAAAGAAAGAAGTCAATGATTCCAGATGGTAGGGGGATGAATGTTACTGTTCCAAAAAAAAAGATTTAAGTTAATCCATTATGTCCCTATCTAAAAATATGACAGGGGAATCTGGTGGCCTATCTTTGTGATAGGGTGACCTAATGATATGATTTACGACTATGATATCGATTCAAGGATTAGTTTCCCCGATATTAGAAGAAATCTTACAGGGAATGTATGACGGTGTTTGTATTGTCGCTCCAGACAGGAAAGTTATTTTTTGGAATCAAGGCGCAGAGCGAATCACCGGCCGGCCATCTGGGCAGGTGCTGGGCATCATGATGGGAAGCGATATTCTACAACACTTAAATCAGAAGGGGTATCAGGTCGAAGATATGGATTGCCCCCTGACCGCCACCTTGTTAGATGGACAACCTCGTGAAGCAGAGGTCTACATGCGACACCTTGACGGTTATCCCATCCCGATCCAGGTCAAAACATTTCCGATTAAAAGCGATACAAAAAAAGTGCTCGGCGCCGCGGAAATATTCAGCGACAATCAAAATATCAAAAGACTGAAGAGACGCAAAGAAAGTATGGACCAAACAACTGCCTACGATCCGCTCACTCTCGTTGGAAACCGAAAGCATTTGGAAAGCAAACTCAGAGCTGCTCTGCTTGAAAACCAATATAGCGGCCAACAATTTGGAATCCTCTTCATAGATATTGACCGCTTTAAATCCATCAATGACCAATTTGGTCATGTGTTCGGCGATAAGGTATTACACGCTGTCGCCAATACTTTACGGCACAACCTACGCGATACAGACACCTGTGGCCGCTGGGGTGGTGAGGAATTTTTGGGCATTATATTAGATGTAGATGAGCATGCCCTGAAAATTCTCGCAGAAAAGTTACGCTTGCTTGTCTCACAAGCCTTTGTAAACATTGGCGGAAAATCTTCATCGATAACTATTTCGATAGGTGCGACCCTTGCTAAACCAGGCGACACAATCGATATGCTGGTCCACCGGGCTGATAAATTAATGTATCAAAGTAAATCCAAGGGCAGGAATCGTATTTCTATCGGTTGATTTTTTAGCTCGACCGATCAAAATCATAAGAAAATTTTGAAAACGACCCCTTATTTTCTGGTATAATCACGCACCTTGACTGGACCTGCCCAACGGTGACTACTGTGGGTACGGAGACTTGCTAAATAATTTAGAAAGGAATAATGCATACGTCATGCCACTGAACAAAAAAATCAAGACCAAAGCCATTAAGGAGTTTCATCGTCATGATAATGACACTGGTTCTCCGGAAGTGCAAATTGCAATCTTAACCCGCCGCATTTCCCATCTAACCGAGCATCTACGCGAACACAAACATGATGAGTCTTGTCGTCACGGATTGCTAAATATGGTTGGCCGACGGCGACGGATACTAACCTATCTGCAAAATTCGAATTACCCACGATATCTTAGCTTGACAGACGAGTTAGGACTACGCAGAAAATAAGAGCTGGTTTAACCCTAAAGGCACGAGCGTTCGTGCCTTTATAATATTTAGAACCGCTGTCAGGAATTGAATAGTGCTGGTAACAAAATATGAGGTTACCGCCGCTCTTCAGTCCCTGACTGGGCGGAAAGTTTTTCAAGGGGCTTACCCTACTTGATTCGATTGCAGCACAGCACAGCCATAACAAGTACGCGAGCAGAACGTACTCCCTCGTCGTTAAATTCCCTGCGCTGCAAGCCAATATGTAGTTAAAAGCCTCCAACAGGAGATATAAATGAATCCCGAAGCAAAAATATATACAACCCAAGTTGGATCGCAAACTATTACCTTAGAAACCGGCAAACTTGCTGGTCAAGCCGGTGGTGCAATTACCATTCAGCTTGGCGATAACATCGTCTTCGCCTCAGCTACAATGGGTGGCGTGCGCGAAGGCCTTGATTTCTTTCCACTCAGCGTGGATTTTGAAGAGCGCATGTACGCCGCAGGAAAAATACCCGGATCATTCTTCCGCCGTGAAGGCCGGCCTGGTACAGAGGCGATATTAATTTCACGGCTCACCGATCGACCGCTGCGTCCGCTGTTTCCCGCAGGCATGCGTAACCAAGTCCAGATTATCATGTTCACGATATCTTCGGATGATAAAAACCCGCTCGATATCTTGGCAATCAATGCTGCCTCAACAGCTGTCACTATCTCTGATACCCCTTGGAATGGGCCTGTTGGTGCCGTAAGGGTCGGTCGGATAGATGATGAATTCGTGATAAACCCCACCTACGAAGAAATGGATAAATCAGATCTCGACCTGCGTATTGCGGGCACCCGCGAGGCCGTTTTAATGGTCGAATGCGGTGCCAACGAAGTCTCGGAAGAAGTTATGGTCGCTGCATTGGAGCATGGTCACAAGGCCATGCAGCCCATCATCGAATTGCAACTCAAGATGCAAAAGGAGCTGGGTAAAACCAAGCGCGAAGCCGACTTCTTCCCCACCGATCAGGAATTGGACAAAAAAGTCTTTGACTTTTTAAATACTCCCATGAATGAGTTGCTTGAAAAGCCGCTCTCCAAAGAGGATTTTTACATCGGTATGGATGCTCTGCTGGATAATGTAACCACCGAATTTGGCACCATACCAGAAGGTAAAGACGCCTCCGACTACCCCACAGCTGCTGCCGTTAAATCTGCCTTTTTATCAGCCGAACATGACATCGTACGTGAACGGATCCTCGACAAGGGGCTACGCCCCGATGGCCGCTCGCCCAAAGACCTGCGTGAGGTTTGGGCTGAAGTGGAACTTTCGCCTCGGGCCCATGGTTCCGGCCTGTTCACCCGCGGGGAGACCCAAGTGCTGACATTCGTGACCCTCGGCACCCTCGGCGAAGCACAGAAAATAGATTCGCTCAGCCCCACACACTCCAAACGTTATATCCATCATTACAACTTTCCACCTTATTCTGTCGGTGAGGCACGGCCTCTTCGAGGCCAGAGCAGGCGCGAGATCGGTCATGGTGCCTTAGCAGAACGTGCACTCGAACCGGTCATCCCAGCCGAAGAATCCTTTCCGTACACATTACGCTTAGTGTCCGAAGTGCTCTCGTCCAATGGATCTACTTCCATGGCCTCCGTCTGTGGCTCAAGCCTGGCCTTGATGGACGCGGGTGTGCCGATCAAGGCGCCTGTGGCGGGTATCGCAATGGGTTTGATCAGCGATGAGGATGGCAAACGCTACAAAGTGCTGACCGATATCCAGGGCACCGAGGACCATGTCGGCGATATGGATTTCAAGGTGGCAGGCACGGCCGAAGGAATCACTGCCCTGCAAATGGACATCAAAATCAGCGGCCTGAACACCGACATTATGAAAGAAGCGCTAGAGCAGGCCCGCGTTGCTCGTATGGCTATTCTGGACAAAATGCTGGAAGCGATCCCACAATATCGTCCAGAGATAAAAGATCATGCACCCCGTATTACAACCGTGAAAATACCGGTGGACAAAATTGGGGCACTGATCGGCCCAGGCGGAAAAAACATCCGTTCATTACAAGAAGAGACTGGCACTAAGATCGACATTGAAGAAGACGGCACGGTTTATATCGCTGCAGTGAAGGGAGAAGGCGCGCAGGCCGCAATTGACCATATCGAAGCGCTTGGAGAAAGCGCAGAAATTGGACGTATTTATACCGGCAAGGTAGTCCGCATCGAAAATTTTGGGGCCTTTGTCGAAATATTGCCAGGTACTGACGGATTGGTCCACATCTCGCAGCTCGACTCACAGCGGGTTGAAACTGTCGAAGATATTGCGGGTATTGGCGATGAAATCACAGTCATGATCACGGATATAGACCCAATGGGCAAGATCCGGCTCTCTCGCAAAGCTGTGCTCGAAGGTTGGAGTGCAGAAGAAGCCCGCGAGAAAGACAAACCACGGGGCGGCGGAGGCCGTGGTGGTGGTGGTGGTGGCCGCGGCCGCAATGACCGCCGCGGAGGCCCCGGGGGTAATCGTGGCGGGGGCGGCAGAAGATAGATTAATTACCCTAACCCTAAAAAGGGATTGGTTATAAAACCAATCCCTTTTTTGATTTACCAAAGTGTATTTAATTTTATCGAGAATTCTGCACTCTTGGGTATGAAATTGGTAGTAGGTAATTGTAAGTGACAAACTCATAAATCTTGTCACTACCCTTACGGCCGCCCGCTAGGGCCGGTGTGCGACACTTGCACCGCACTGGGTGCTTTGCAGTGCAGGTGAGCAGTCTCCCCTTTGGTGAGGAGATTGCCGCACTCCGCTATGGCTTCATTCGCAATGACACCACTTACTTTTATACCACTACTATGAAATTTATATTAATATTTAACTTGTCTTAGAAAGTTTGTTTTCCAAGTCTTTTTTTACCCCTGGCCACTCCGCATCCAAAATACTGTAATAGACCGAGTCTCGGTAGCCTCCATCGGGTAAGACCATATGGTTCCTCAATATCCCCTCCTTTGTTGCCCCAATCCGTTCTATCGCACGCTGTGAACGAACGTTGCGCACATCCGTTTTAAATTGCACACGGATGCAGCCCAATGTTTCAAAGGCGTGTTTCAACAATAAATACTTACATTCCGTGTTCACAGCAGTGCGCTGGAATTTCAATCCATACCAAGTCCCGCCAATCTCTAGGCCTCGATGTTCAGACTCAATATTCAGATAGCGAGTTGCTCCAGCAACTTCCCCCGAAACCAAATGAACTACTGCAAAGGGGATATCAGGCCGAGATAAGATATCTTTTACCCAACGCCTGATATCTTCTTCCGAGCGTACATCCCCATATAGCATGTAATCCCAAATACCCTCATCCATTCCAATGGCCGCCAAACCGGGCACGTGAGTCTCATTCATAGGCTCCAATCGCACATGCCGACCGGTCAGCACTACGGGTTTTATCTTAATTTTAACCAATGCTCCTCGAGTGTATCTTGGGTCGGAAGATAAGGCATCTCTGGGCCCTCGATACCCAAATAATCAGCCAGAGCAGCCCGCATGGCGATGCAATCATCCCATGGATGTTCCACTGCTCCAAAGCACATAGATTGTTCATGTCCTTTCCCGCATGCCAAAAGGATATCTCCGGAATTTGCCAAGCTCAAGCCATATTTGATCGCTTGGCCCCGGTCTGGAACGCGCCAAAAAGTCTTTCCATCGCGTCCCCCCTTGGACTTTGCGCCTGCTGCCATTTCGTCAAGGATATCAGCCAACGACTCGGTCCGTGGATCCTCGGCAGTCAATACCGTTAGATCTGCCATTTCCGCGGATATTTGGGCCATCATGCGCCGTTTCTGCTTATCTCTTAAGCCCGCAGATCCAAATACAACGATCACCTTTCCAGCAGTCATAATGCGGGCTGCTTCCAGGGTAACCTTGAGGGCATTGGGTGTATGTGCAAAATCTACTATGGCTGTGAAATCCTGGCCCATATCAATTCTTTCCATTCTTCCAGGAATGCCTGGGGTGGCTGCTATTCCCTGAGCCGCAGTTTGAGGCTCAATTCCCAAACCATGCACGGTTGCAGCCAGGGCTGCCAGGCAATTTGAGATATTAAAGGCCCCGATTAAGTTAGATTTAATCATTTCACGATAAGTAGCGCTTTCAGCAACAAATTGTATGCCATCGGAATGGATTTCGCGATCAACGGCCCGAATTTCCGCATCATCGTCTAACCCATAATTTATTGAATTTACGTTTAAAAATTTAGATAAATATCCGAAAGATTGATCATCGTAATTCAAGACCCCCAGTCGGGGGTTGCCATGTTTTTTATTTGAAGTCCATTCCAAGCTGCTGAGCAAGCGGGCTTTGGCAGCCCGATAGGTTTCGAATTCGCCATGCTCATCCAAGTGCTCATGAGTAATGTTGGTAACGACACCAATATCAAATTCGCAAGCATCCACCCGATATTGGGCCCAACCATGCGAAGTGGTTTCTAATACGACGTGTGTGAGGCCCGCCGATACCATTTTGGCCAGATAACGCTGCAAATCATGTGCATCTGGAGTCGTAACGTGAAAACCGGTATCCAAAACTTCATCAGCGATCATTGCATTGACGGTGGAAATCATGCCTGTTCTGATTCCAGCAGCAACCAGGATGTGATAAATCAAATTGCAGGTGGTGGTCTTGCCATCGGTGCCGGTCACGCCCACAACCGTCAGTTTGCGACCGGGCCAATCGTAAAACCCAGCAGATATCCAGGTCAGGGCTCGACGCGGATGTTCGATTCCAATGAAGGGCACCGACAATCGGGCAGGATCGTGCTGTCCAACGACAGCAACGGCCCCTTTATCCAGAGCATCTTGGATATAATCATGGCCGTCATACGTCCCCCCTTTCATCGCAAAAAACAAATGGCCTGGCTGTACAGACTGGCTGTCAACCGATAGCCCTGTTATCTGAATATCAGATATATCTGACCTGATAATTGGCTCGGGCAATTCTGTCAAAATTTTCTGAAGCGATCGATTGATATGCATAATTAAACGAAATGGGTTCTAACGAGAATATCGCCAAAACCCATTTTAGCAGATTAAGTATTGAGCTTATGATACCGAGGCTTCAGCGGACTTGGCCATCCTAGTTTTGAGCAGTTTCAAGCGGAAGGTCTCTTCGCGCTCGCGTTCTTCCAACGAACTGATGATGAATGCTATCGTTTCTTCATATTGCGGGATGAAGATATGCTGAAGCGCATTCACACGGCGCATTGTTTTGCGCAATTCGTTGGCAAGCCGCCAGACCGTAGCGGTCAGCATAGCCAGCTGAGGCACTTTCAGTAATACTTCTCGGAAAGTGGCGGTTGCTTCATCTAATACCGCCGCGGTGTCGCCGGGGCTGTAGAGCAGTTTCGGCGGTTCGCCGCGTGCTTCAATGGAGGGGATCGGGACACCCATGATGCCGCGCAGTTGTATGTGGACATCCACTGTTTTATTTACAGCCAGAGCTGCCCATTCCACGTGATCACTGCCCATCACCAGTCGGGCCTTCTCCATGGCACCATAGCCTGTACCCAGCAATGCCCATACTTCCTTTTGAAGTGCATCCGCTTCCTTTGCCACGCTGACTAGTTCATTAATCAGCGCCTCACGCTTGCGGTTGAGTATCTCGTAGCCTTCCTGCGCAAAACGGAGATCCTTCTTTTGGCGGATCAGGTTCGTGCGGGTTGGGGCAATACTAGTTTGCGGCATCTTCTTCCTGGTAGTATTGTGCGATCTCGTCTAACGTTACACGGGTGAGTTCGTTCTTTGGCATTATGGAAAGCAGCTTCCAGCCAATTTCAAGCGTGCGTTCGATGGATCGATTTTCATCCGAGCCCTGGTTGATAAATTCACGTTCGAAAGCGCGCCCGAATTTCAGGTATTTCTGGTCAACTTCGCTTAATTCCTCTTCACCGATAACGGAGGCCAACGCGCGTACATCCTGCGTCCTGGCATATGCGGCGTACAGTTGAGCACCCCAATGCGGGTGGTCGTCGCGCGTGTGTCCCTTTCCGATTCCATCTTTCATCAATCGGGATAGGCTCGGAAGCACAGCCACAGGTGGATATATGCCTGCAAAGAAGAGCTCACGTCCGAGTACGATCTGTCCCTCGGTGATGTAACCGGTAAGGTCAGGCATAGGATGCGTGATGTCATCATTGGGCATTGTAAGGATCGGAATCTGAGTGATCGAACCCTTGCTAGTGCGTATACGACCTGTGCGCTCATACAGGGAGGAGAGGTCACTGTATAGGTAGCCCGGATAGCCTTTACGACTTGGCACCTCGCCGCGAATGTTTGAAATCTCCCGTAGGGATTCGCCGTAATTCGTCATATCGGTGAGAACCACCAGCACGTGCTTGTCTAGGTCGTAAGCGAGATGCTCAGCTAAGGTCAATGCAGCGCGAGGGGTGACGATTCGTTCCACTGGTGGGTCATCCGCCAGGTTGAGAAACATTGCCACCCGATTCAAAGCACCACTTTCAGTAAATGATCTCCGGAAGTAATCTGCCACATCATTCTTCACGCCCATTGCAGCAAATACAATCGCAAATTCTTCTGCCTCGGCATCCGTTTGTGTACCCACCGGTTTACCGAGGGTCGCCTGGCGCACGATTTGTGCCGCCAATTTGTCATGAGGTAGGCCTGCGCCGGAAAACAATGGCAGTTTTTGACCCCGCAGAAGGGTGTTTAATCCATCGATGGATGAAATCCCAGTCTGGATGTAATCACGGGGATAAACCCGAGCAGTCGGGTTAATCGGCAGACCGTTGATATCTTTGTAATGATCTGTAAGCGGTTCGGGGCCGCCGTCTATTGGGTTGCCCAAGCCATCGAAGATGCGTCCAAGCATCTCTTCTGAGACGGGCATATGCAGGGTGTCGCCCAGGAATCGGACACTTGTCCCATCTATAGATAAGCCGGTGGAACCAGAAAATATCTGTACCACCGCCATCTCTTCGCCTACTTCGAGCACACGTCCACGCCTTAGCCGGCCCTTTGAATCCCGAATCTCTACGACCTCGTCGTAACTAATATTAGCGGCCCCCTCTACGATCATGATCGGTCCATCGATCCGAGTTACGCCTAAAACTTCTTGTCCGCCACCAACTGTTACATCACTCATCTGTACTCCGCATCTAATTGACTCATTTGCTTGTCAATTTGCTTCTCAATGTCATCGAATTTGTTCAACTCATCGTTTGCAACATCATTTTTCATCCGGATCAAGGTATCCACCACCGGTAGATCGTGGATCACTGATATCACCGCACCGCGTTTGATGATTTTCATCCCGAGCTCGTGAAAATGAAGTACGAGTTCAAGCATCCGAATCTGCTTTTCGACCGTAGAATAGGCATCCACCTCGTCCATGGCATTCTGTTGCAATATGCCTTCCCGAAGCAGCCGGGAGGTTTCAAGAATCATCCTCTCAGCATCAGGTAGGGCATCCGGGCCCACAAGCTTGACGATCTGCGATAGTCGGCTTTCTTCGCTCAACAATTCCATCGACTGGTTGCGCATTCCAAGCCAGTCTTTGCCGACCTTCTCCTGCCACCAATCAGCAACCCCATCGATATATTCGCTGTAGCTGTCCAGCCAGTTGATAGCCGGAAAGTGACGGGCGGAGGAAAGCGAATTATCGAGGGCCCAGAAGCAACGAATAAAGCGTTTTGTGTGTTGTGTCACTGGCTCAGAGAAGTCACCCCCAGGAGGAGAGACAGCGCCGACAATAGTTACTGAACCCTTAGTTTCGTTCAAGTTCTCTACGTAACCAGCCCGCTCGTAAAACTCTGCAAGACGACTAGCCAGATAAGCAGGATAGCCCTCTTCCGCTGGCATCTCTTCAAGACGGCCAGAAACCTCACGCAGCGCCTCAGCCCAACGGGAGGTTGAGTCCGCCATTAGGGCCACGCTATAGCCCATATCGCGGTAATATTCGGCGATGGTAATACCTGTATAAATGCTGGCTTCACGGGCCGCAACAGGCATGTTGGATGTGTTAGCGATCAAAACTGTGCGTTCCATTAGAGGACGACCATTGCGTGGGTCAACCAGATGTGGAAATTCCTGCAGCACTTCGGTCATTTCATTCCCGCGTTCACCGCAACCAATGTAAACAATGACCTCAGCGTCCGCATACTTAGCAATACTGTGTTGGGTAACCGTCTTGCCCGATCCGAAAGGTCCTGGAATTCCAGCCGCGCCACCCTTAGCAACCGGAAAGAACATATCCAAAATGCGCTGACCCGTGATCAATGGAATGCTTACACCGAGGCGTTGAATAAACGGCCGCGGTTGGCGCACAGGCCAGCGTTGCAACATCGTTAGTTCTTTCTCTTCCTTGCCAGTTTTAATTTTGGCAATCGGATCAGTAACTGTATATTCACCAGTCTTCGGAACCCAGGTTATGGTTCCAGAGTCGTCTGGGTGCACCATAACTTTATGCTCAAATGTGTCCGTTTCCATAGCAATCCCGAGGATCGTTCCACCTTTGACTTCATCACCCACTTTAACTTTGGGTATGTATCTCCAGCGTTTCTCGCGGTTGATCGGGTCAAAATGGGCGCCACGGCTGATGAATGAACCCATTGATTCTTCAATCAAGGGCAAGGGACGCTGTACGCCGTCATAAATGCTTTGCAATAGGCCAGGACCCAATTCAACAGATAAGGGTAAGCCAGTGCCATATACTGGCGCACCTGGTTGCATACCAGCGGTCTCTTCATACACCTGGACTGTAAAAGTATCGCCTTTGAGGCCAATCACTTCGCCTACGAGACGTTCTTCGCCCACTTCGACGAGTTCGAGCATACCCACCTTTCGAGATCCACGCGCACGTACCACCGGACCACTGATCCATGTTAACGTTCCAATTTTATCGCTCACGCTTTTTCTCCAATCAGCACTTTATAGACTGAGGCGCGTAGCATATTTTGAAGGCGGTTCAAACGTGTTTCTAATGTATTGTCATAGTGCAACTTGCCATTAGATGCGTCCACGACAACACCTGTGCCTTCTTTTAGTGCCTTACCCAAGGTAAACTTTCCTTTGAGTTCTTTTGATATATCATCCAACGATCCCTTTTTCAAGGACTTTTGGGTCAAGGCATCTGCACTAATTTCCGCTTTTTTCACTCTTAATTCCGTCAAAGCCTCACGTAATAACAGGGCGGAGATAGAATCATAATCAGGGCGTTTGGTTACCGCATCCAGTTGTTTCTTTACTTCCTCGAAGACACTGTCCAGTAATTTCTCGCGGTGTTCCAATTGGATCGATCGGGCCTTCAATTGGGCTGTCGCCATTGCCTGACCGCGAAGACGTTCTGCATCCTCACCAGCGCGCTCCAGGATGACTTTCCGTTCGGACTCAGCCTGTTCTTGAGCGCGCTTGCGAAGAGCGTCTGCCTTCTCATTTGCTTCAGCCTTCATTTGATCAGCTGCCTCGTGCGTTTCCATCATAATCGCACGTGAAAGCATTTTAATATCTTCTGTTTCAGTTTTCATAGTTCAATAATCCAATCTATTCTCCTGCTCATATAAAAATACCGCAGGTAGATTTACAATTTAATTCCAATCGCACGGAAGACAATATCACCGAGCGATTCCTGGTCCTCTGGAAGACTACCGCTGGAAGGAATTTCGACTACCAGCGGAATTGTGCTGCGCAGTTTGAGGTGTTCCATCCGATCGGGGATTAATTCGGCCACATCCTGGGTTACAAGAACAATGCCCACATCTTTTGCTGCTTGGGCATCATCTAAAGCTTGATTGACCTCATCAACTGTTGTTGCCAACCGGCCGCTGACTCCTGCAAGGGAAAAACCCAGCACTGCATCAGGATGGCCAATGATCAAAACCTTCATTAATTTCTCTACCTCTTTACGGGAGAATCAGGAAGGAAATGATCAGACCGTAAATTGCGATACCCTCTGACAAACCTACGAAAATTAGGGAGCGACCAAATGATTCTGGCTTTTCAGCCGTCGCGCCTACCGCAGCGGCTCCTGTACTAGCAACAGCAATACCTGCGCCGACACATGCCAATCCGGTAGAAATCGCTGCGGCGAGGGTTGCATACTGATCTACAACCCCACCTTCCTGGAGTGCATCGGCTGCAAGTACGGACGAGGGCGAGGCCAGCCACACCAAAGCGAACCCAGCTGCCATCATGCCAACCAAAAGGTTGAAGCCATTAACACCGGTAACCAATCGCGAAACTGTCTTCACAGGATCGTCCTTTCCATATCGGATCACATATGTTACGGCGGGAATGACCGGGATCAAACCTACCAGCACTGCAAAAACTAAAAACATTGTCTATCTCCTTATCTAAAGTAATTCCCAAAACGAACTAGGGCGTTCAAAATAAATTCAACTCCCTGGAAAAATCCCAGTAGATTTGAATTTTCATCAGCGTACACAAAACGTTGGTGCCCGGTCTCTGAAAGGTGCTGCCAATCTCTGCCGGTTCCAATTACAGGGTTTTCGTATATACGGAGTTATAAAAACTCATATCCTAATGGTCACTCCAGCAACCAGAATTTATCATTAACCCTCTTTTGAAGAGACTAACCTCAACGGCTCAAATTGTTTGCCTCCGCCGTGGAAAAATTTACCCAGGAATTCATAATAGTGCAGACGCATGGTCTGAATGCCCACGATCATACCTTCAAAACCAATGATGAAAAGATTTCCAATGACAATTGTAATCCAGAAGCCTAAATTCGATTCTGGGCCCGCAATTGAAAAAATGGCAAGACTCAATCCGCCATGGGCAACCGCGAAGGCCCCTACACGGACATAGGATAACGTATTGCTGAGAAAACTGATTACAGTCTCAAATAATTCCATAGGCGCTTGAATCATATATGTGGAAAGGCCACCTTCGATCAATGGGCGCTGCCTTCCAATAAGGTTTATCATCACGCCGGAGAATATGACGAACAAACCAGAAATAAGCGCCATAGTAGCATATGGAAGGGAGATTGAGCCTATGGCTATTGCTGACTTCAGCGCTAAGGGCGATTCAGCAAGAGCAGGGCCGGCCAGACCAAGCAGTGAGACATACAGCACCAATGAATTGAGACTATTATGGCCAATGATCATATGCGCCCATTTTCTCGCTCGAATATAATTAAAGACACCGAGTAAGAAGCCCAAAATGATCAGGATAACTCCGATATCAATTGTGAATATCAGTATCGGCAGAATATCATGAACCGGGCTGATCCAAATTGGATCGAGCTTGAAACCCAGAAATTTTTCAATCAGGTGCCCTTCAAAACTAAATATGCTTCCATACAAAAACCCAAAAATAGTAGCTGAAGCGCCACAATAGACAATTAGAAGGCCCAGGCTGGACATGGCCTTCAAAATTTTACCAGTATGTATGAGCAAGCCAAAGGTCAGCAGAACCAAACCCTGACCAACATCACCAAACATCATGCCAAACAAAAGGGGAAAGGTGAGCGCTAATAATATGGTCGGATCAATTTCACCGTAACTTGGCCGTCCAAAAGTAGTAAGTAACAATTCGAAAGGTTTCAGCCACTTATTGTTTGCCATCTCAATCGGGACGTTTTCGTGCTGTCCAGTCCGTTCTGCCGGGATCGCCTCTATCAGGGTTTCCTTGGAGGCTTGTTTAAGTCGTTGTTTAAAAAGGTCTAAATCAGATGTCGGAACCCATCCAACGACCACATAGGTGTGACGAAGCTGCCCAAATCGGACAATCGCGTCGACCATCAAGCGGCTGACATGCACTTCCCACCACAATTTCTGCAGTTCCTTTTTGTGAGTTCCGGCCAACTTGGTCAACTTTGATTCTAATTCGGAAATCTTATGCTTTGATGATTTAATTTCTTTATGAATAATTCTCGTAATCTGTTCGGGTGTACCCCTAAATTCTTCCGGCATAGACAACGGATTAAGGTACGCGCTCTTTATTGCGCGGTCGATAATATCCGAGTTGCTGCGCGGACCCATTATCCATACGACTGGTTCTTTTGAATCTTCTCGTAAGGTAAGGAAAACATGAGGGACTCTTGCCAAGCTAGTCTTCAGCCTTTTGATATTCGCCGCTGGAATGATCCCAAGAACAGAATATAAAAAGGAGGATTTTTGTAATGCGCTTACGTCAACTTCAATCTCAGCAATAGGCTCCAATTGTCTTAGTTGGCTCTCAAGCAATTCCAGCCCCTTTTTCTCGGTTTGCAGCTCGTTATAGGCTGAATTAACATCCTCTTCTAGTTTTTCCACAACCGAGGTAACAACATTCAAATCAACAACCGTATCAAATTCCGATGAAGCCTTTTGCTGCTCCTGAAAATTCAAGATTTGCATAATCACTTGAATCCGCCTTTCCATACTGGCGTAATCAGCCGCAGTCTCCACCCAGGTACTTGGGCCGAGATCCTCTAAGCCCAAATAGGTGCTATCCACCTGATGAAATACTCCATAACCGCTCAAGATCTTTGTTACCGCAAAAAGATCTTTTGAGGGTACTATCAAATCAACTTCTGTCATTTCTTTTGGAAAAAACATTTAATCTCCATGTTGAATAAATTAAGCCGAACCAATACTGCTTTTTTATGACACTTGGCTGAGTAAGTTTGTTTTTAATAATAACGGACGGTATTTCTCATTCGGAATGTCCGAAGATTTTGCTTCGATTATCACAATCAGATCCTGAACTTCAAAATCACTCATAACGAGAAAGGCAAGTGGGATGCCGATGTGGAAGGGGTATCCAACAAAGGCAGTCATGCACTGGTTCATGACTTGAAGTTTAAGCAGGAATTCCAACCTAGGTAATCCAGCACGGGGATTTTCGAGAAGCGCGGTCACATCCGATATATCTGGGTAGATGCGAGATACGATAGCCGAAATTTCAGCACCTGCTGCAATTGCGCGCACATCCTCATCGCTCACTCGAAAGCCAAAAGGAAGCGTGTAATTGATCAATTCTTCCTCTGAGAGTTTATGATAAACCTTATAGCGGATCGCCCACATCAGGTTGTTCATATCGAGCAGAGAGCCAATAATACGAATTGCTTGTTGACGATCCTGCCCGGGTAATTTTCTGGCCTCCGCCCACAACCGTCGCCAGTAATCCAAATCCAAGGCAACTTCAAGTGGGAAAAGGTTTTGCTCAGTAGAATAGCGCTTCATCGCAAAAGATAACGTAGATTCATAGGGCGAGCCGCGCAAAAGCTCAACAGCACTGGCAACATTCCCAGATTCGAGCATAGCCTCAGCTGGCAGCGTCGAAAGTGAACCTAAAGGGAAAAGTACTTCACGGACTCGATCCCAGGGATCTGCATCAGGATTCCAAGTCGAAACAGTTTCAATACTGCGTAATATGGCTTTTAGGTTGCCCAATTCGAAATATCGATAGAATTGTGTAACAAGCGGGCGAGTCTGTTCTGGCGCCATCCGAATTACACTGGAAAAGGTATCCGCCAATTTTCTCTTAATTTGATGTATCACCTGCCTTGGCGTGAAATCCTTATCTTTGAGCTCCGAAATATTCGGGCCATATGGGGTGTTTTTGAGAGCAGATATTAGTGCAGTAAAATCAGCCGATTCGCTTAGTAAAACCATGTCTTCAGGGTTGAGTAAATCTGAATACATAGCCCGCACGCGCGAGCTAATCGCCGCGTAACTTGAAACGC
>JASJYH010000130.1 GCA_030123675.1 Anaerolineae bacterium
TTACTAGTTTTCTCTCCAGTTACAGGATTTGTAAATTCAGAAACTTTTGACACAAAAATAGTATCTGGACCACTACGATCTCTTAATTTATAGTAGTAAATTTCACCATCTTCTTTTGTGTAATAAGACTGCATTAAAAACCTCTTTGCTTATCGATTACGATAGATACATAACGCCTCACATCACTGGCAGCAAAAAGTAGAGCGACGAGGAACGGCGCTTTTTGCTGTCCGAGTGCATGTGATTGTTAGGGGATTTATAGGGTGCATACGCTGTCAATCGGTATTTTTCTGAACCTTATTTAAAAAGCCGTAAAAGAGCCACGAAAACACAAAAGCACCGCCCATATCTAAAGGATTGCTGGGGTTTATAGAAACACCTATTTCCTCGGAGATCATTTGGTACCGAAAGAATTTTGCCGCCGATAAAGCAACAACGCTTATAAAAAACATAAGTATTGTCAATGTCCAAGCAATGCCTTTTGATGCCGGTTTACTTTTAAATACTGAATGGTTTAGGACGCCTGCGACACCCCAGACAATAAGCCCGTAAATAATCCAATCAATAATCATCAGTGGTTATTCCTATTTTATTTTGATTGTTGATCTTATTTTTTTAACAACTGCGAGCCATAAAGCCTTTTCAGATTCCCTGTATGAGAGGTTCATTCGCAGTTCATGGATTCCACCTGGGTATATTTGGTTTATTTCAACAATTACGGGGCCTTTAGGGCCTGAGCGGCGATATCTTGTTACAAGTGCGGGATGCCCACTAATTCGCTCAACATGCACGCCATAAAAATTAAGTAGCCGATTTCCTTGAAGTGGAAGCAGTTTATGAAACTCCTGCTCCATATATGAGGAAAGCTCTCTAAGCTCAGATTTACTGATATTAATTATTTCTTTTGGGGTTGCTGATGGAGGAATAGTTGAATCAATACGCAAAGCTGCATAAGTAGTACGTGGCATTGAGTTTGCTGCTATAAGATTTACTTCTTCACCGTCATCTAAACCGATCCCAGACAGATCCATTGCGGCTTCAACACTGGTTTGAATTATTCTGTTGTAATCTTTACCAAGAAGCCACCATCCTTTCGGTACTTGAACTTCCACGCCCCTCGGTAATTTTACCGAAGAAAAATAGGATTCGGCTGCAAATGATGAAGCTGAAGCCAGTAACATGCACAAGCATAAAATGTATCTCATATTTTATTCCCCTAACTAATAGCGCAGTAACCGCCACGCGTAGCGTGAGTGGTTACTCGGCCGTTGGACAGAACTGCAGGAAGGCATATGGGGATTGTAAGCTGATGGTATGCCGGATGCACGCGCGGTAGTGGGTGGGAGCGGAGCGTTTTGATGCCAGCATCGTGTCGGGCGTGGCGCCGCGCGGTCGGTTGGGCGACGTGAAGCGGGCGTTCATCGGCACTTTTTGGATTCAGGCCAAGAGCAAGCCTCGTCCGGTAGACGCTTCACTTCAGTTGGCTGAACAGGCGGGGTGGGTCGCGCGCTCGACGGTGGATGGTTTCGACGATCTTGAGTCGTCCAATCTTGCACCGAGGGCAGCGATCGATGCAATGGCCGGCGATGCGCAGGAACCAGTCGCCCAGTGTTTCTGGAATCGGTGGTTCCGGCTCTGGGGCACGTAACGCCCTGCGGGCGGCCTGGCGGGCGCGGTTAGCGCGGTTGGCGTTGAGACCGTAATGGCGGATGCGTGCCATGCCGCGCGGCAGGATGTGCAGCAGGAATCGGCGGGTGAACTCAGCGACCTGGAGGGTCATCGGTTTGACCTGATCGCCGTCACGGTAGTCGCGCCACAGGAACGTCACACGACGGCCATCAAAGCTCTGGATGCGCTGGTTGCTGATCGCGGTGCGGTGGGTGTAGCGACCCAGGTAGCCGAGCAGGTGCTTGGGCCCATCCAGATAGCCCCGGCGAAACCAGTTGCGTAGTGCCTTTGCTGGAAACAAATAGCCTTTGGGCGTCGCCTTCCAAGTGCCCTCGTCGGTCAGCGCCCCGGCCGTCACCAGGCAATGTACGTGGACGTGCTGGCTAAGGTTTTGGCTCCAGGTGTGCAGCACCATCGTGATCCCCGGTCGCCCGCCCAGATATTTGTGGGCAAAATGCTGAAGCGTTTGGTTAGCCTGCTTGAACAGCAATCGGTACAGCATCCGTGGGCTGCCCTGGATCAGCTAGTTGAGGTCATGCGGCAGCGTAAAGACCACGTGGAAATAAGCGACCGGTAACAAACTAGCTCGGCGGGCATTGACCCACTGCTCGCGGCGCCGACTCTGACACAAAGGACAGTGACGATTACGGCACGAGTGGTAGTGGAAATGCTCGTAGTTGCAATCTTCGCAGCGCGCGACGTGGCCGCCCATCAGCGCCGTGCGGCAACTCTGGATGTCTAACACCGCCTTGGCGGCCACCGCTGGCTGACGGTCCAGCTCAATCGGAACCTGTTGGAAGATCGCTTGCAGGTGCGCCCTGACCTTATCCCCGGACATCAAGGGGCGAGCGGGCCAGTTTCGGATCGCATTGCGCCAGATGCACATAGCGCATGGTGGTTTGCACCGAGCGATGCCCCATCAACTGCTGGACCAGGGGCACCGGCGTACCCTGCTCGACCAGGTGCGTCGCGAAGGCGTGGCGCAGTGCGTGGATGCTGCCGTGCTTGGTGATGCCCGCTGCTGCTTTGGCGTCATTGTAGGCGCGCTGCACACACGATTGGCTGAGATAACGTCCGGGTTTGGCGCCGGGGAAAATCCACGGCGCTGACTCAACTCCGGAGCGGTACTGGTCCAGCACCACGATGGCCCGCTGTCCCAGGACGGTGTAACGATCCTTTTGACCTTTGCCCTGATCAATTCGGATGGTGCGGCGATCACGGTCGATATCGGTCCATTTCAATCGTCTGACTTCATCGACCCGCAGCCCGCCACTGTATGCCAGTATGATCAGCAAGCGATTGCGCAGCCGACGGGCCTGTTGGATGATCGCATCCACCTCTTGAGGACTGAGGATCTCGGGCTGGCGTTGTCGCTGGCGAGGAATAACGGGGTGAAAATCCTTCGACAGGCGACCGAGCACGTGACGGTAAAAGAACGCGATGCCGTTCCAGGCCAGACGCACGCTGGCCGGCGCCAAGTGACGCCGGGACATCGACAGCAAGAAGTCCTCAATGTCGCGCTCGCTGATGCGATCTGGAGAACGGTTGTAGTGGTTGGCCAGTGATATCACGCCCCACAGGTAGCTTTCCTGGGTGCGCCGTGCAAGGCCACGCCGGATCATCTCGACGATCATGCGTTGTCGTAATGGTGTCATGGGAATATCTCCAATCTAAGAAAATGCCACCAAACCCGGTGTCGGTGGTCATAAAGATTGGAAAACAAATCGGCGGGAAATGCCCGACGAATCAGTGTGATGTGTTTAGAAAAACGGAGTCGATCGGAGAAAGCACCGCGAAGCGGTTATGTTCAACGCTTCGCGTAACCGGCTGCCCAAAGGTGCAGAGCGAAGCGGCGCAGTTTTGGACAGTCCGAGTTGACGCGATTGTTATAACTTTTCATAAATATCGGCAAGATCAACGGCTAACACAATCACGTTCTCTGATGGCCTAAATCCCTCAGGCTCTCGACCGTGTTTCTGAATATAAATTTCCCGAGAAATATCTCGACACTCAGGCTTTAACTCATTGAGCCAATCCGAATAGAGCTTATTCCCTTTTTTTAGATTACAAGAAACACAGCAGTAAACTGCGTTCCTTTCAGAGTCTTCCCCACCTAACGATACCGGGTCCATATGGTCTAAGTGCAAGTAAGTTCGCTCAGAATTTCCTTCGGGTGTCCAATCGTATGCTTTCTTGATTTTGTTCCCACAGTAAAGACAGAAGTCTCTACCCTCCATAAGTGATATGGCGTGTTCCCGCTGATGCTTATCAAAACACTCTTGGCAATACTTGCCCCGAGGATTTTTTACGCCGTATATGGTTACAAAGTCATCAATAGATTTGATCCACTTGCAGTCAGGACAGGTTTTTTCCTTTTTCAAAATTCTGCTGACTTTTCTCTTCTTGGGTGACGGATTTTTAGAAAGAACATTCCTCCCTTTGTCTGTGATTACGAAACCATTACCCTTCGTCTCAACAGATTTGGTTTTATCTTTTCTGGTAACCAATCTTTTATCAGTTAGGAAATACCGTGTTTGCGGAGATAAATTGCGGTCTCCAATGGATGGCATGTTATAGCAATCGATAGTCATCACAGCGCCATTCTCAAGCAATTCCAACACTTCCCTTTGGATCTTTGTAAGCTTCATGTGTTTGATACGATCAGTGATCTTTATAGTTATAACGCCTGCAACAGCGGCCGGCCGCCAGGCTGGTCCGGCGACCGAAGGGCGCGAACCGATTGCGCTTGTTAGGCGGCATTGCTTTCACAAGATCTCCTCTACGTTAATTGATCCCGCACCGTCAGGGTCTCTAATCCAAAAAAGTGAGGCCCCAACTTTTTTGCACTCTCTTGCGACAACCTCGATACGAGATTCGCCATGCCAAGTTCCCGTCATATAGCCTTGTAGTTGAGCTGACGTATAAAGGTCAACAACAATTTCTATTCTTCCCAGAGGCAGATCAGAACTGAGTTCAGCTAGAGTGGGTATGTCATCGCTTAAGATACCTGAGATCCTTTGGCGCATCTGTTGGTCGGAATGACCCCAGCGCTGGAATACCTTCAACTCGCAAATGAGAACTGGCTTTATACATGCTTGGCTCTTGTTCAGGGTTCCAATAACAATATCAGGCTTCCTGGACCGCTCGGCCTCTCCACAAATTCTGGTTGCCAAATAGGCAGTATTTGCTTCACATCCATTTGTAATCAGTCGGTGATAGATGAATGCTGAAACGTCGGCTTCCAAAATAGGGCTAAAGCGACCGGAATTGAAATCATTGCATAGGTCCTGAAGGGACTGGCGGAGTTGTGCCTTAGCGTCGCGGGTAGTGATCTTGTCATTCATGTGCGCCGCCTAACGTTTTAGTTAAGCGGCGCCGTCAGGCGTCCGGTGGAGGGCCGCAGGCCCGGAACGCACTTTACCGCCTTGTTAGGCGTTTTTATTTTATCAATTCTCATAATGATCCCATGCGTATCGCCACTCATCCCATTTATTAAAGAGTTGTTCCAATAGTTTTGTTTTTTCATCATCTCTATCATCGTTGAACCACCGTGAAACCAAAATATCTCTGAAGGCATCGCCTACAAGTGATGGACTTGATGCAGCATCAAAATAATTGTTCTTATAAGCTTCTCGAAATAATCTGAAAAAATCACCTTTATATGGCTCTTGACCCATGTACCCACGCATACCATGATCGTCTAAATGTTCCTGTAAATAGGTAACTGAAGTTTCCTAGAAATTTTCGGCTCTTTGTAGAGTACACCAAAGCTCGCTGAGTATTGTTGATATGGTCAGCAAAAAATCGGTTGCAATTTGCGTGCCAAACCTGGCTCCAATACTGGGAAATATCCTTTCAAATCAATCAGATAGTCAATGAACAGAGGACCCCTTTGTGGTATAATTTCAGCTGTAAGCCATTGAAATAAATACCAAAGGAGCCTCTGTCCAATGTTCATTTTACGCGATCTGCTCACCCCTCTCCAACAAGAATTTTCCACTACTGCACAAGGGCAAAGACGTTCGGTCTGGTTTGTCTATACCCTGCTGGCGGTGGTGGTTCCATTTACCTCCTCCATAACCTCCAATCTGTTGCGTGCCTTGCACACGCTGTTTGGACTATCGATTCAGCGTCAACGGTTTTATGCCTTCATGGCCAGCCCGACGC
>JASJYH010000131.1 GCA_030123675.1 Anaerolineae bacterium
TTGCCATCAAAATGGACATTGTAAGAAAGATGCCCTTCTTTAATAAAATAACCGTCTTCATGTTCAATTCCTCTTATGTCTTGCTGAGGAGGAGTTCTGTTTTCAGGTCATTTGACCTGGATGGTCAAATGACCTGAAATCTGAGGTCTGGTAGTTCTATTGCTTCCTGCAATCACTACACTAATGCGTCCATGTATGTCGTCTTTCATTGCCACTTCATCATACCTACTCTTCGTTTGTCGGTGCATCCAACGCCAAGAGATCCAACCCTTCAATCTCCTGCAACGTCTTACCTGCAATGCCCTGCAAGTCTCCGTACATCCCGACCGTCGCCTGCATAACACGGTCGATCTGTTCCGTGCGTTTGGCCCATTGTTTGGTAATGGCTTTCTTTTCCTTATCAAGGTCTTGCTGCATGGAAGAAAATGCCTCGACGATGGCCTGGACGCGCTGGCGGAATTGCGGGCCGGTCAGGTATTGATAGACCATTTCCGCCTTGGTCTGTTGTCCTTCCTTGGCCTGGCGAGCTGCTGCCACTTCTATCAGTGCATGGCGTAGTGTCATGGCAACGGGGATGGTTGTTCTTGGGTGGGTAACCCATACGCCATCGATCTGATCGAAGGTCTCTAAATCTTTCGGTAGTGTCTGACTGACAATGATGGCGATTTCCGCTTTGGCGGCATGCTGATCTTTTCGAAGTTTTACCAGCCAGCCATCCGACCAGTTTTTGGTGCGTTTGGATTCCCATAATATCGTGCCACACTGCTGTCCGCCTGAACTGACAACCCGTTGCAATACATCGCCGCCAAACTCACCCTTGGCTACTGGCTCGATTTTATCAAACGGAAACTTCGTGCTTAATAGTGATTCCAGCTCAAGTTCCTGTACTTCTCCCTGGAGTTGTTGTGAACCCTGTTCGGCCTTGCGTTTTAGTTCTTCGATTTGTGTTTTCATTGAGGTGATGGTTTGCTCCTTTTCCATCACCTTGAGTTTCATTTGTTCTTCAGTTTCCTTGCGGGCCTGTTCACGTGTGGCATCGAGCCCTTCCTGCACACGCTTTTCAACGGTAAGTTCGAGTTCACGCCTGGCATCGTCCAGTTCACGTTGTTTGCGGATGAGTTCGGCCTGCGCCTTCTGGGCTTCGGCGAGTTTTACATCGCGTTGTTTCAAAACATCCTGAAGATCGGTGATTGCTTTGGTCTTTTCTTCTAAGTCGGTTGCCGCAAGCAGTTTTGCCTTCTTCGCTTCTTCCCCGGCTATTCTGGTACGGTCTTTTTTTAATTGCTCTGCAACCTGATTGGCCACCTGTTCATCAAGTTTGATCTTTTCATCCGCCAGGCGTTTCTCTTGTTCTCGCATGGCTTGCTCACGTTTGGCAACATCACTGTCCTTCCGGGTTAATAATTCCTCATACTGCTGGCGGGTGGCCTCAATTAACGGCGCAGCGAGTGACTCAGTAAGTTTGATCTCAGTTTTACATTTGGGGCAGGTTATGGTTGGTTCAGTCATATTTACCTCCCTATAGGGGAATGGCGCTTAGACAAGCGTTTACAGCCAAATTACCTTCTTTTCGTCATCCCCGCGCAGGCGGGGATCCAGTAAATATAATGCAATTTGTCTAACTGGATTCCCGCCGGAGTTTATGCCCGGAGGGGTGCGGGAATGACGGGCTTAACTAAGAGCCATTCCCCTATAGGGCTGAATATATTTCCCCACACAGTTCCAGCTAGTTCGATATTAGCACATAATTTATTCTCAATATGCGCGAGAAGTCTTCTGTATTACTGGCGACTCCGCTGATTGATTTGAGATAATATTTTTTGCTGAAAACGCAATATTAAAAAGTAAATCTATAATAAAGAGATTCGTATCTACCCGCGATTATCCAAGGCAGGAGATGCCAAGCTACGGACAAAATTATATATGGCTGCGGAAGATGCTATCTTTGTCCCTGCAGTCGTGTTTCCCAAGTGCCGCATCAGGCGTTGTTTCAAAAGACTCAATCCATTATGCACACAACTGGCCTGCCGTTGTGGATCATGCAATGCACACTTTGCTTAAGCCCAGACGATGGTCCACCTGCCGTAGCAGCAACACACTACTACCCTATCGGAGTTGATGTTACCGCCCTGAGTGTGGCTGCTACTTGACTTCGTTATAGGGCTGGAAATTCAAAGCTGTTTTGGGTACAGTTGTTACGGGCAAGCCTCCTCCTGATTCGTTGCTAACAAATTGTATTATATAGGATTAAAGGGATTTTGCCCTGTTCTTTCGTGCAATATATCAGGCTTGAACGTGCTCCATGAACTGTTTAAATAAGAATACCTGTCTTATAGGCCTGAAAATGCTGACCGTTTTCTTTATGGAGATATATCAAATGACCCGGAAACCCAAACCTTATCCTTTCATTAGAAATATGAAAAAAATCACTATGCTTTTAGTTCTGGCAATAGCGTTTTCTCTGCTAAGCAGTGGTGCAAATAACAGTTATGCGGCTGAAGTATTACGCATTTTAGGTTGGGAGGGGTATTTTCCTAAAGAAAAGATAGATGAATTTGAGAGTTATATCACAAAAAAATATGGCAAGGCCATATCGATAAAAATACAAACCGCCACTGATGAACAAGATTTTTTTAATGCAATCCGTGGGCAAACGTCAGATGTTGTGTTGGCCACACATAACTATCTCAAAGATGAGAGGTTTAACTATATTAAAAATAAAATGATATTGCCGATTAATCTAGAGAATGTTCCGAATTATTCGACACTGATCCCAGCATTTCAAAAAATGGAAGCCCATGTTGACGACGGATTGGTCTTTAGTGTGCCGTTTATCGCTGGCCCATATGGTCTCTATTATAACGCGGACATCGTTAAGCCCGAGCCTGAAAGTTGGAGCATATTCTGGGATGAACGCTATGCAGGACAATATGCGGTGTCGTTTGAGAGTTATGAAAATAATGTGTATATCACGGTCATGGGACTAGGAAGGGACATGAGAAACAAGGAAAATTTTACCATCAAGAATATTATGAACAGTGAATTTACATCTAGACTGAATGCTCTCGCTAAAAATGCCGATCACCACTTTGAAATATATGAAAAAGCAGAAAAAATAGAAAATTTGGCGTTTTCGACCGGATGGGGGGCAGCATTGGGTGAACTTAACAAAAAGGGGAAAAACTGGAAACTTGCTAATCTATCCGAAGGGTCAATGGGCTGGGTTGACGGCTTTGTGATTGGAAACTCACTGGCTCGAGATGATAACCAGCGAGATTATCAATTTCTAAAAAAAGTCGCGGAAGAATGGATGAACTTTACACTAAGCCCAAAATTTCAATTGGATGTTTCCATTCGTTTTTGGTCTGCATTTCCTACCAATTTAAGTGTCAAGCCGCTATTAACTGCTGAAGAAATAACCTCTCTTCATTTAGATGACCTGAGTTATTTTGAGGAGAATTTTATTCTTATTCCCACGTTAACAAAAAGGCAAAGAAATGGAATGAAAAAAATATGGGAAAAAGCATTAAAAAAATAACATCAGGAAAAAAGCATTCGGACTAAGCCCAAAGTCAAAGTACTGATGATACAGGCGCATGTTCATTGGCACTGGGGTAGAGACGGGCTTTAACGTCTAAAGTTACTAATGGCGCGGTCAAAGTCATTCCCTGTATTGCAGGGTAGTTTAGCAAATGAAGGATATACAGATTAATACTTGAATTGCTCAACTAACTCCCTCAGACGTTTGCCATGTAGAGCAAGTTTCTCACCGGCCGCAGTGGTTGTATGAATATCCTCTGCTGATCTTTCTATGATGTCTGAAATCTGCTCGATACTTTTATTGATTTGTTCTGAAACGAGGGATTGTTCTTCTGCGGCGGATACGATCTGTGTATTCATATCGTTGATAATACTGACGTGACCCACGACGGTATCCAGGTGATGTTTGGTTGTCTGGGAGGAATCAACTGAATTCCGGCTTCCGTCAATACTGTGTTTCATGGCAGATACTGCTTTTTTTGCACCATCCTGCAATCGTTCGATCATATCATGGATCTGTTGTGTATTTTGTTGTGTAGAACTGGCCAGATCCCTTACCTCACTAGCGACAACAGCAAAACCGCGTCCCTTTTCGCCGGCACGCGCTGCTTCAATAGCGGCATTTAAGGCCAAAAGGTTGGTTTGTTCTGAAATTCCCCGAATTACGCTGGTCACAGAACTGATATTGTTAGCTTCTTGTTCCAGGTTTTGAATGATGTTTGCAGCGTTTTCGATTTCGTCAACCAAAGAGTTAGCGGTTTCTACTGTGCTCATCAAAACATTACTGGCTAAAGCAACTTCTTCATTTGCATGGTCTGTTTCTTTGGCCGTGTTGACCGTATGTCTTACCACTTGCAGGGCGGTAGTACTCATTTCAGTGATCTCCACTATCGTCTTGTCTTTTGCCTGACGTAGCTTTTCCAGACTCTCTTCATTAGAGCAAACAATTTTTTCTAATTGGTCGACTTCTTCCAATATGATCTTTGAGGTATTGGAAACATCTCCTATGGATATCTGTATTTTTTTTACGAATTGATTAAATGCATCGGCGAGGATAGATAATTCCTTACTTTCATTTTTATCCAGATCCAGACGTGCGGTCAGATCGCCTTCTCCCATTGCAATATCCTGCATGGCGAAGCTAATCTTCTGTAATGGAGTGATAACGATTTTGCGCATAATAAGCATAATTACCATCATCAGCACTGCGTCCAGTATTAATGTTTGGGTAATCATTGCGGTGGCGTACATCTTCAGTTGTGCCTTTAATGGGGAATTATCAATATGCAGAACAAGTTCACCGACTTTATTTATCGCTCCATTATCATCAAACAGAATTTCTTTACGCTTTACAATACCTTTGAAATCCGGGTCTATGGTTTCACGGTTGACAAACCCTTGTTCGGTTTTTAGTCGGCCGGTAATTTCCCCGCTTATATCGACAATATAGATGGCATGGATCATCTCTGCTTTTGCGTCTGCCTCAATAATTTTGACGGTTTGCTCTGTATCAAAATTCCACATCGCCGCAGGTAAGCTTATATTCAGGCGACCTATAAGGTCCTGGGTGTATTTATCCAGTTGTGCGTAGAGCAAACGTGAATTAGATTGATAGTTATAAAAGCCGAATAGACAAAGTACCGCAGTCGTCATCAGCAGGATATACAAGGTTGTTCGGAAAATAATTGATTTTTTATTCACTTTGAAAAGTTATTCCGTATCACTAATGTTATAAAATCGTTGCCTTAAATATCTATGCACATTATGTCTAGAAGCTGTATCGGCATCTAAACATCAATATTTAGAACAATTTACCGAGCGCAAGCCTGAATAGGACGATATAGAAAGGACTACCGGATGAAAGTGACGAATTATTGAGGGTAAATCAGTCATCGCGGGCTTTACCCGGCATTCAGTGAGGCAAAATCGGCGTTGCAAGCGGAGTGAGGTTTCACTTCCATACAGATTTTACGCCAGAAGTCACTTTAAAAAGACCTGAATGATTGAATTTTAACCACTAACCCGGATATTGCACAAGCAGTTTGGACCCGGCGTACATACGTTATGGCAGATCCACCGGCGCTAACAAGCCGCCACGTTGTGATTTCAATGTTTGGAGGATAAAACTGACTGATTATGAATTCATATCCACTGCCACGCTGCAAATTGATGTTTATTTACAACCTGTTACGATGTGGAATTATTCGATACTGACTTCGATGGCATTATCGACGACTCTTACTTTGTAT
>JASJYH010000132.1 GCA_030123675.1 Anaerolineae bacterium
ACCAAGTCACCAGGATTTCTTATGAACCCCCCTCATCAAGCACCCGGATACCGGCGGCAGACATTTTATTGACGCCCGAAATTGCGACGTGTATCCAGGCCTTAGAAACTGCCACCCAGAATTCAGAGTTCAAACAATCGGTGCTATCGCATTTAAGTGAGGCCTATGGGGCGGGTGAATCCATCGCTGCCGCCTTTGCACGCTGGTTAACTCGATTACTGAAGCCCTATGGGCTCATCATTATTGATGGCAGCCACCCGGAACTGAAAAAATTGGGGAGCCGGGTTTTCCGTACCGAGATTCAGGAGGATTCGCCATCGACCAAGCGGGCCCTTGAAAGCTCGCAGGACCTGGAGCAGAGCGGATACCATGCCCAGGTGAGTGTGCACGATGGGATACTGAACCTATTTTATGCCGAACAGGAAAGGCAGAGTATCCACGTGCAGGACGGCCATTACCACATCAAGGGCACCCAAGCAGCATACACGCGCCAGGAATTGCTTGATCTGCTTGATAACAGCCCCCAGCGGTTCAGCCCCAATGTTTTACTTCGTCCCCTATATCAAGATGCCCTGTTACCCACCGTGGCCTACGTGGGCGGCCACGGAGAAATCTCCTATTTTGCACAGATGAAGGGTATCTATGATAGCTTTGGACTACACATGCCGGTGCTCTATCCAAGGAAGACCGTCACCATCCTTGAAAAGAAGATTGATATTGTGCTGACGAATTATCATTTGGCTGTGGAGGATTTCTGGCGAACGGATGATAAACTCATCAATGAAGCGGTCCAAAAAAATATTCCAGCGGCCATTGATGAATCCATTGGACTGACCGCAGCGCATCTCGCGGGAGATTTTCAAGCCATCAAGAATGAAGTCATCGCTTTTGATGCGAGCCTTGAGAAAACCGTAGATATGAGCCTTGGGAAAATGAATCAACAGCTTGAATTTCTCAAGATGAAGGTACTCAAAGTAGCCAAACAGCGGGAGGCTATCATCACCCAACAACTGAGCAAAGCCATTCACAACTTGTATCCAAACAACCATTTGCAGGAAAGAGTGTTCAATATTACGCCCCTCTTAATTAAATACGGTTATGGATTGATGGATCAGATGTACCATGCCATCGACATTGATAGTCACGATCATCAAATCATCAAATTATAACACTCACTACTGGACCGAATGATGAAACTTGATGCCCTGGCTTTTGGCGCCCATGCCGATGATGTGGAATTGGCCTGTTCCGGGACGATCATCAAATTGGGGGTGCTGAATCACAAGACCGGCGTCATTACCCTGACCAGGGGGGAGATGGGCACGCGGGGCAATGCGGAGATACGGGCGAAAGAGTTTGCAGACTCTGGAAAATCCATGGGTCTGGCGATCCAGAAAATGTTAGACATTCCTGATGCGCGCGTTGAGGTCACCTGGGAAAACAAACTAAAAATCATTCGAGAAATCCGGGAGTATCAGCCCCGAATTGTTTTTGCTCCTTATTGGGTCACCCGGCACCCTGATCATGAGCAGACCTCCCATTTAGTGCGTGAGTCGGCCTATCTGGCTGGATTGCAGAAAGTGGAGACGGGTCAGCAACCCCATCGACCTCACAAGGTACTATACTACCAGGAAATATTTGAATTTAAGCCGTCATTTATTGTTGATATATCGGATACCCATGAGCGTAAAGTAGAGGCTATTATGGCGTACAAATCTCAGTTCCATCACCAGGATAAGAGTGATTATGGCGGTGATGAGACCCCTATAAGCAAGCCTGAATTCCTGGATAGAATGATGAACCGTGACCGACATTATGGTGATTTGATAGGGGTGAAATTTGCTGAACCCTTTTTGGTTCGGGAGTCGATGATCGTCAGCGATCCGGTGGCGTATTTTGGGCCGGAATATTTAGACATATTATCGTGAATCGAAAGCCGCTGTGAAAATCGGCATTGTCTGTTATCCAACCCATGGTGGGAGCGGCGTGATCGCATCTGAACTCGCGATAGGGCTGGCTGCCAAGGGCCATGAAATTCATGTGGTGAGTTATGCGACGCCTTTTCGGTTGCGTTCATTTCACAAAAATATCTTTATCCATGAAGTCGAAGTGGCCTCGTACCCGCTCTTTAAATATCCGCCGTACGCCCTTGAACTGGCCACGAAACTCGTCGAACTTGTTGAAGAATATCAACTTGAAATTATCCACGCCCATTATGCTATTCCCCACGCAGCCAGTGCCTATCTGGCAAAGCAAATATTGGCTCCTCGCCAGATAAAAATGATCACAACCCTGCATGGAACCGACATTACACTGGTCGGTCTCGAGCAGTCATTTCACAAAGTCGTCAAGTTCGTCATTGAGCAGTCCGATGGTGTGACAGTCGTATCAGAATTTTTACGGCGGCAAACTATCGAGGAATTTGATATCCAACGCGAAATACGGGTCATTTATAATTTTGTCGATACAACCCGTGCAAATCTAGGCCCCACTCCCTCTCAAAAGGATACGTTTGCACCCAACGGGGAAAGCGTCTTGATGCATGCCTCCAATTTTCGCGAATTGAAACGAGTTGGAGATGTAGTGCAAATATTCGCCCATGTTCATGAGCGTATCCCTGCGAAACTCGTCCTCATTGGCGAGGGACCTGACCAGCCCCATATCCAGCAATTGGTTAAAGAATTGAATCTATCCGATTCGGTAGTCTTCCTGGGGGCGCTGGATCAGGTGGAGCCGTTATTTCGTTGTGCTGACCTGTTTCTATTGCCCAGTGAACAAGAGAGCTTCGGTCTTTCGGCCCTGGAGGCCATGATGTGCGGCGTTCCTGTGATCGGTTCGGACGTGGGGGGAATGCCGGAAGTCATTACTCACGGCGAGACGGGCTACTTATATCCCGTTGGGGATACTCAATCTATGGCACAATCAGCCGTTTCATTGTTGAGCAATTCAGTCGAACATGAGCGTTTTAGACAGGCGGCCAGGGTGCGGGCACAGGAGCATTTTAATGCTGATGATCTTATTCCCCAATATGAAGCATTTTATTTGGAAATATTGAATCAGGGTAAGTCGTAAGACACCCATTCATTAAATCCTCCTATCCCCAAAATATTTAGTTATTCCACAAGGTTGCGACAACTATAGCGTGATACCGCACCATGGTAATATGGCGATAGTAAAGGTATACGGATGAGTACGATTGACTGGACAATCATGAGCCTGTTTCTGGCCTTCGTAGTCGGTTACGGGGTCTGGAAGACGCGCGGCAAAACAGATCTCGAGGGCTATCTGTTGGCGAATAGGGCAACACCCTGGTATGCCGTTGCCCTTTCAATCATGGCGACCCAAGCCAGTGCCATCACATTCCTTTCTACCCCCGGCTTGGCCTACACAGATGGTATGCGCTTTATCCAATTTTATTTTGGCCTGCCTATTGCCATGATTATCCTGTCTGTAACCGCCGTACCTATTTTCCATAGATTAAAAGTATACACAGCTTACGAGTATCTGGAGCAACGGTTTGACCTTAAAAATCGCACCTTGGGGAGCGTGCTTTTCCTCACACAGCGTGGACTGGCTGCAGGATTCACCATTTTTGCACCAGCCTTGATTATATCCGTCCTGTTGGGATGGAATATTCAGCTCACGATTTTTATGATTGGCGGTCTCGTTATTATATATACCACTTCAGGAGGCACGGAAGCGGTCAACAAGACCCATATGCTACAAATGATTATTATCACGGTGGGCATGGTTACTGCATTTATCATGATATTTCATCTACTGCCGGCTGATATTTCCTTCCTCGATGCAACGCGAGTCGCCGGAAAAATGGGAAAATTAAACGCCATTGATTTTTCGTTTAATTGGCGAGATCGATACAATTTTTGGTCCGGTACGATTGGGGGAACCTTTCTGGCACTTTCATATTTCGGTACCGATCAATCGCAAGTACAGCGCTACCTGTCCGGCCGTTCGATCGCAGAGAGTCGATTGGGACTATTGACTAACGGGATCATCAAAATACCTATGCAGTTTTTTATTCTGCTTATAGGGGCAATGATCTTTGTTTTCTATCAATTTGAAACTCCGCCACTCTTTTTTAATTCCGTCGAAACTGTGAGCATTCAAAACGGCCCCTACTCTGAGGCCTATGAGGAATTGGAATCGAAGTATTCCAGCCTGTATGAGCAGAAGCAAGAACATATACGGGAAATGTTAACCGCCATAGAAACGAATAACGATCTAGACCTGGATCATGCTCTTCAGGAAATTCAAGAAGTGAAAGTGAAAGAATCGGAGGTTAAAGAAGCGGCCATCCAACTGCTTCGAAGAGAAAATCCAAATGCAGACACAAATGACACTAATTATGTTTTTTTAAGTTTTGTAATTAATTTTTTACCGGTCGGACTTATCGGACTAATTCTTGCTGCTATTCTCTCAGCATCCATGTCCTCCACATCTGCAGAGCTGAATGCGTTGGCTACCACCACCGTGATCGATATTTATAAGCGGATTATCAATCAGAATGCATCCGAAAAACATTATCTTTTTGTGTCTAAACTGGCGACGGTATTCTGGGGTCTCTACGCCATCATGTTCGCCTTGTACGCGAACCGCCTAGGATCATTAATTGAGGCGGTCAATATACTTGGATCATTATTTTACGGAACCATTCTGGGGATATTTCTGGTTGCGTTTTATTTTAAGAATATCGGCGGTGATGCTACGTTCGTGGCAGCCATAATTGCGGAAATAGTTGTGCTGGGGTGTTATTTCTTTACTGAAATCCCATATTTATGGTATAATGTCATAGGTTGCACTGTCCTGATAGTAGTGGCCACTATATTGAACATCAAGATTATGAGGCAAACACTGGAATCCTAACATATATGTACGTGCGAAGTTAATATTCACTATGGTTTATCGGTGTACGTCGTCAAAACAATGTGAGCTACTTTGGTCTATAACTAAGAGATACATTCTGCATCCAGGAATTAACGGTCGGGGCGATAGGAATTGAACCTGTGACCCGGCTCGCCGTAGGCTACGCCGAGGCCTCGCCTTATGAGGTGTCGAGGTCTCTCTTAAATTAACGTCTAATTAATCCGGCAGGGTATGGAGGACTAAGGGAGACAATCTTGTGCTTGGTGTTCATCAATTCATGAGGTAACATATCGTAGCGATCACAACATCTATCACGAAGTTCATTTCGTCTCATGGGAAATATGTCGATGCTACACGGCGGCAACAGCTAAGTTTATGGAAATGCTCTCCCACGATATTCTGATAGTGGGCGGCGGAGGCGCCGGTCTCAGGGCCGCCATCGCAGTGGCAGAAACCAATCCCTCACTGAATGTGGCTGTCGTGTCAAAAGTATATCCCATGCGCAGCCATACGGTCTCGGCAGAGGGTGGCGCGGCGGCGGTGATCAGTCCGAGTGACAGCTTGGACGATCATGCTTATGACACCATCTCCGGCGGCGACTGGCTCCCGGACCAGGATGCCGTCGAGGTCTTTGTAAAGGAGGCGCCCCGGGAACTGGTGCAGATGGAGCACTGGGGCTGTCCATGGAGCCGGCAGCCTGACGGGTCGGTGGCCGTACGGGCTTTCGGGGGTATGAAGATCGAGCGCACCTGGTTTGCTGCCGACAAGACCGGCTTCCACATGCTGCACACCTTGTTCCAGACAAGTCACAAGTACGATCCCATTCAGCGCTACGACGAATGGTTTGCCTCGAAATTGCACGTTGATGATGGAAGAT
>JASJYH010000133.1:0-305 GCA_030123675.1 Anaerolineae bacterium
CCTGCGTTCACGTGCGCCGTTGCCAATTTCATTGATTTTCGAGTAGATTTGCTGGAAGTCGATTGACATGTTATTGCCTGTGGATGTAGAACAAATGTGCGTTTATTTTACCCCATAATTGGATTGTAATTTAAGTGCACTCCGATATATGGTATTGAGGGCCCTAGTGAGTATGAGTTTTGAGATGAAGGTCGCGCTTCACTCCGGGCCTGAACCTGTATCATCCCCGGAGGGGGCTACCGTTGCCCCCAACGTCCCTTTGGGCCTTCTACGAACTTCAGCAGAAAATGGGGGGAAGGCTGGGT
>JASJYH010000133.1:315-5715 GCA_030123675.1 Anaerolineae bacterium
TGCATGTGTCACTCCCTGAAGTCGTTCACACCGTCCCGGTGTCTTTCGGGAGAATGACACTATGTCTTTGGGTTTAGGCACTCTCCGGACCCCTTGACCAATATCGGACGGTATAATGCATCTAAAACTCTCAAAGGAGTCTCCATGTTAAAAGTCGGTTACATAGGCCTTGGCCTTATGGGCAAATCGATGGCCCGTAATATATTGAAAGCTGGGTTTGAAGTTGTAGTTAATAATCGCTCGCAGGCAGCTGTGGAGGAGTTAATTGGCGAGGGCGCTACTTCGGCTCACTCCCCTGCTGAAGTTGCATCCCAAGTGGACGTAGTCTTCACGAACCTGCCCGACACGCCGGATGTGGAGTTGGTGGCACTGGGCAAAAATGGGATTCGTGAAGGTGCGCAGCCGGGGCTGATTTTCGTAGATAATTCCACCATCAAGCCAGGAGCAGCCCGATCTATTGCAGTCAAATTGGCTGAGAAGGATGTGCAGGCTCTTGATGCACCGGTATCCGGGGGTGACATTGGCGCCAAGGATGGCACCTTGACTATCATGGTTGGTGGCAATGCAGCCGCGCTGAAAAAGGCCATGCCAGTTTTTGAGGCCGTGGGAAATACGATTACGCATGTCGGTGAAGCGGGTGCGGGACAGGTCACCAAGGCCTGCAACCAGATTATGGTCGCAGCTCAGATGGTAGCCCTGGGCGAATTATTGATCTTCGCGAAGAAAGCCGGCGTAGACCCACAAAAGGTGGTTGATGCGATTAAAGCCGGTGCTGCCCAATGTTGGGCCTTAGACGTTAAACCGCCCCGCCTGTTTGAAGGCAACCGTCAGCCAGGATTCAAGGCTTTCATGCAAGCCAAAGATATGAATATTGTGATGGAGTCAGCGCATGAATTTGGTGCGCCTTTGCCTGCCGCAGCTGAAAATACCCAATTGTTCAACGCTATGCTGCAAATGGGCATGGCCGACCTGGACAATTCAGCAGTTGTGGGGGTGATCGAAAAACTGGCCGGGGTGGAGTTGCTGGACTAAGTGTTACTCAGTGAATTACAAAGCCCACCTGAGATGGAACACACGTATTTCAATAAATTTATTTAGGAATGAGAATTAAATAACTTGTTCATTTAAATTATTGTGATAGCGGAGATTGAGTAGCTGCGGCACAGCGTTTTCGTGCCGTAGCGTATCGAAATCGAAGCGATTTATGAATAAATGACACCTTTGTCACCCCGTTTGGTTTCGATACGAATGACGATAAAGCTGTCATTCTACTCAACCAACTCTACCAACTAGTTTTGAAATGGGACAGTTAATTAAACCTGGTTCCTTAGCGCGAAATATATCGTGTGATGGGGCCTGTTGAATAATTAGATTGCTTATAAATCAACCTGAAAACTGGGAAACTGCCCCAACAATCAACAAAATCTGCCCAAGATGGTAGGTTGCGATGTTAATCAAACGACCATTCTTTATGGGCGAAATAAATTTGTTCCAGGCTAGCACGATATCAGAAAGATAAAACAAGAACGCTCCCATACTCACCAAATAAGCGGGCGTTGATTTCCATTCGGGGCGGAAAAGAGTCAGCAGGGCAGAAAGCAGCATCAGCGTGATGACAGCGCTGTACACAATCACAGGCACGACCAATCGAGCTTGTGTGGTTCGAACACCTGCTAGGATGCGGCGTCCTAAGCGCATTGCGTTTAAGCCAATGATTATTGAAATTGCAATCGCCCACACATCCAATGTCTGTGGAGGTGGAGTATTGAAGCCAAACACATAAGCAATGTGTGCCAGCAGGAATGCGAGTAGTCCCAATGTAAAGAAGCGACTGCTAAACATCAATGCTATATCCCCTGCCAATGAGAGCAGAATGCCAACTCCAAACCAGAATAAAGCGCCCTGTAATCCGGCAGTTGTGGTTAGCCAGATAAACAGCCAAATCATCACAGCCGGTTTGGCAATGTATTCCAGTTTTTTCCAGTCTTTCCAGACGGCCAGGAAATTAAGGCCGGCAAATATAAATGCTAAGACGATCAGGATATTTATGATGGGCCTCCAAAACTAATGGATATTCACTTTTTTCTCTTCTTTTTTATCCGATACCCAAACCGCAGCATGGATTTCTCGTTTTTGCGCCAATCTTTCAACAATTTTACGCGCAATTCCAGAAAAACTTTTCGGCCCGACATCTCTTCAATTTCACGCCTTGCAGCTGTACCAATCTGCTTGAGCATTTCACCGCCGCGTCCGATCACGATGCCCTTTTGTGATTCTCGCTCGATAAATATTGTGGCAGCAATATAGGCACCCTGCTGACCCCGTTCGGTGAATTCGTCAATTCGGACTGCTACGCCATGTGGAACTTCGTCGCGAAGATTTAGCAGACAAGCCTCGCGGATTAGTTCCATCGCAATGTCACGCTCGAACATGTCGGTGATCTGATCCGGTTCGTAATCAGGTTTTCGGAGCGGGACCAAGTTCATCAACGCTGCTAGCAGGGATTCAAGTCCCTGGCCGCTTGTAGCAGAAATAGGGATCATCTGCGCTTCATTCGGGACCAAAGCCTGATACGCTTCGAGGTTCGCGGTCTGGTTTTGGGCAGGAACCAGGTCTATTTTATTGGGTGCAAGCACGAGCGGAGTCCGACGCGCGAGTCGTGAGAGCCGGGTCGCAATCCATTTGTCCTCATCTTTTGGCGCTACGGAAACATCCACTAGAAACAGAACTACATCCACGCCAGGGATAGCTGCTTCGGCCTCTTGATTAAGAAATTTTCCCAGTTTATGGCGCGGGTTGTGAATTCCAGGCGTATCGACAAATACGATTTGCGAATTATCCGTGGTCAGAATGCCAAGCTGACGGCGGCGGGTGGTCTGGGCCTTGGGAGTCACGGCTGCGATCTTCTGGCCGAGCAGGGTGTTGATAAGCGTTGACTTACCCACATTGGGGCGACCGATAACCGCCACATAACCAGCCCGAAAATCCATGTGTGGCTCGAGATTCACTGTTGTTTCCAATTAACTACAATGATGCTTATAACGATGAACAAGCCCCCGATTATCATGTGTAAGGATAGTTCTTCCTTCAAAAAAACCACACCTAATAGTACACCAATCGGTGGAAGTAGATATGTGACCATCATGGTCCGCGTAGGGCCAATTTCATGCAGCAAATAGTAAAACAAGATGAGTGCCAATCCCGATCCCAACACCCCAAGCCATAACAATGCGATCCAAGTCAGGGGCAGGGTAGGTACCTGAACCGGATTTTCGAGCAAGGGTGCAGCAATCCACGAGATGGCTGTTGCTGAAACTAACGTGGCTGCCCCGACCACTACGCTGGATGAATGTTTGGTGGTACTGCGTGCATACACAGAACTGGCTGCGTAGAAAATTGTAGCCAAAATTACCGCTCCCTGCCCAAGAAGGGAACTCTGCTCTCCGGAGTTAATATCCTTACTAAGCAATACCACAACTCCGGCAAAACCAAGCAGCAAGCCAAACATGCGTTGCGCAGTTATTTTATCGTCGGCTAGGAATAGGTGCGCGATGCCGATTGTGAATAAAGGTGCCAAGGCATTTAGTATCGAGACGACCGTTGAATCGATCGACAGTGTGCCCCAGCTGATGAGATAAAAGGGAATGGCAAGGCTGCCTAACCCAATCAAGATGAACGGCCACCAACCAGCCAAACCCCGTGGCCAAGTTTCGCGTTTAATGAATACCACAGCGCCTATAGACAACAAACTCAGGATCAAACGGTACGCCACCAGGGTAAATGGCCCAATTTCAATCAGTGCTATTTTGATCCATAAAAAAGAAGCGGACCAGATTAGGCCTAATAAAATAAAAAGTGTCCAGTGTTTGGGTTGCATTAAGTTATGTGTCTCCAGCTCGACTACTGAGCTACTTCGCTGAGCGGAAGATTTATTAGCCTATGGATGGCGGCCTCTTCTATTTGTTAGCACATTTATTTCTTGTTGGTCTTGTGCATATTGTAAAGGTGTTATTGCGAAAAGGTAAGAGTATAAATGCAATTCCCTCTAAGATCAAATAGCCTTTCAGCAAGCAATTTAAAAAAGCACCTTATGGAGCCAAATTTTGTTAAGTATAGCAATTAGGCGAACGATCTAATAATTAAGTCCGGCTTTAGATTGCAATCCTATACACCCAGAGGATTAATTCAAATTCATTCTGAGCTAATAGGCGACAAAATTAATATGTCTGGTTGATTAGTATTTAAAAACATCGCTTTAATTGATAGATTAATAAATGCCGCAATCGAGTGTCCATACTGTGGGCCAACGGTTAAACTGGCTTCCTACTTGATATATTGAGCAGGTTTTTACTGCCAGAATTGACTACAATCCGCCATACTATGAAATAGATGATCAACCCAATAGCGGCATCAAATACGCTTAACCTGATTGTCTCCGTTACTTCCAACTTATTAGTCAAAATCATAACGACAGTTGGGGCCCCAGTATCGGCACCCATTTCTAGTGTAATGCTTTTGACCATGCGAGAAACGGAGGCAGTTTCCTGCATGGCTGGTGCTGCGAACACAGCTATCGCCTGGGTAGAAAGAAATATTGCCGCCAACATGCTGCTAAAAAAACTATTACTAATTTATTCATCTTATACTCCTTTTATTAGGTGATAAAGAAAAAGTGTTGTCCACTACAGGATTTGAACCCATGGTTTTGTGTCCCTGCCTTTTAGCAGGTTTATCTTTATCGGTGAAAATTATTTGTTTTTCCTATCAATACCTTATCAATTTACAACTCGATTTACATCTGAAAAAAAATGATATGCAATATGAAAAATGACCATCAATATGATGGTCATCTACGTAATTTCATTAGTCGATTTTGCTTTTATCACTTTCCTTCGTGCAAGTGATCCCTTTCTTTGCCGGAATCAACAAATACGCTTACCAGGTACGCTACTTCAACGAAGATACCTACTCGCATGCTTTTTGCTAATACTCCAAAAGCCAAATCCTGTTATCTTTTGAGAGTCAACCGAAATACGGGGGACAAAACTATAATTGGAAATGTTTGTAAAAACATTGTGTGCTTATGGATCTTTATCAACGAGAGGTAAAGTTTTGGATAAATACTTGGGTTGCCTAGCCACATTTTTTATCCGCAGTATACACGCCACTAGGCTGCATAAAGGCTTGATACAATATCAAAAGGTAGTTGAATAATTGAGTAAACATTATTATGTCAGGCATTAAAAACATAACGGTCCACTATATTTACAGTGGACCGTTGGTTAGAAATGGCGATATTGGGGTTATAACACGGCCGATAGCTTATTTTATTCAGACTCTTTCTAAGAATTAATCCATTGGCCCCATTTTGCTAATTGATATCGAAATTAGCTACCAGTG
>JASJYH010000134.1 GCA_030123675.1 Anaerolineae bacterium
GCACCCACTCAAACTGCGTAACATCAGTTATGTTAATAGAAACAGGGCACGGCAGATCGTTTGTGTCTAGCAGGCTGTCGGAGAAGTCAAAACAGGACGCAGATAAACGCTGAAAACGCGGATTCTGGGCCTAAAATATCAAAATATCTGCGTAAATCAGCGTAATCAGCGTCCAGAAATTCTTTCTCTGACAAGCTGCTAGGCAAACTCAATCGCAAGCAGATTGCAGCCCTCGCCGGGCTGGCTCCCATGAATAAAGATAGCGGAAAGAAGAAAGGAGAGCGCAGCATTCAAGGAGGTAGACACAGAGCAAGAACACTACTATATATGCCTACCCTGTCAGCCATACGCTCGAACCCATTCATTCGAGAATTTTATACTCGCTTGCTTGAACAAGGCAAGCCAAAGAAAGTTGCCGTCACTGCTTGTATGCGTAAAGTACTTGTAATTCTCAATTCAATGGTTCGCAATATGGAACCCTGGCAACCTAACTTTGCTCAAAAATAACATTTTACCCTTGACAAAGAACACAGTTGCTTCGCGTAGCACCGTTTCGTCCTCCCGAAAGACACCGTTTCGCCGGGACGGTACGGCGTCTAGGGATGCTGCGGTATGATATATTTTTAAATAGAACTTTTCACCATTTATATTAGGAGGTAGTATGGCAACCCTTGAAACCCAAACTGTCAAAAATAACGACAAACGTGAAATCTTTGGCTGGGCTATGTACGACTGGGCCAACTCGGCCTTTAGTACTACAGTTGCAACTGTATTTTTAGGACCTTATGTGGCCAGCCTTGCTCGCAGCGCAGCCGAAGCAGCAGGCACAACCACGGTATCCTTTCTGGGTATCCCTATCGCTCCAGACTCATTCCTCCCCTATTGCATCTCAATTTCAGTCGGGTTACAAGTCTTGTTTCTTCCTATCCTGGGGGCAATCGCAGATTTTTCAAACCTACGAAAACAACTGATGCGTCTCTTTGCTACGATAGGTGCCGTTGCGACCATCCTGCTTTTCTTCGTCACGGGGCCGCTATGGTGGCTGGGCGGTGTACTCTTCATAATTGCCAACCTGGCCTTAGGTGCTGCGATCGTTTTCTATAATGCTTACTTGCCAGATATCGCCAGTGAGGAAGAACGAAACAACGTCTCATCATATGGATTTGCTATGGGGTATCTTGGAGGCGGTATTCTATTAGCGCTTAATTTAGCCTTCTTTTTATTTAGCGAAGATATCGGCGTCCCAGAAGACCTGGCAGTCCGCATCAATCTGGCTTCGGCAGGAATCTGGTGGTTGGGATTTTCATTCATCACCTGGGCGCGCCTGCGCACACCTCGCGCATCACGATCCATACCTGCCAATGAGAACTATGCCAAGCTGGGTTTCAGGCAACTACGAATTACCTTGCGTGAAATTAAAAATTTCCCAGAAACAATAAAATTCCTGCTGGCTTATTTCCTTTATAACGATGGCATCCAGACCGTGATAGCTGTAACAGCTATATTTGCTGCCGCCCCTCTTATCCAGGGCGGGTTGGAACTTGAGCTACAAACCCTCACCGCTGTTATTCTAATGATCCAATTCGTAGCATTTGGAGGCGCTCTTTTGTGGGGCCGCTTGGCCAATTGGATTGGTGCCAAACAATCAATAATTGTCAGCCTGGTCATCTGGTCGGGTGTGGTCATTTACGCTTACGGCGGTCTCTACGGCGAAACGCGTGTCACCCAATTCTTTATTCTCGGCATATTCATCGCCTTAGTTTTAGGGGGTTCTCAAGCAATAAGCCGCAGTCTGTTCTCACAAATGATCCCAGCCGGAAAAGAAGCTGAGTACTATTCCTTCTATGAAATCACTGAGCGCGGCACATCTTGGATCGGCCCGCTGCTCTTCGGACTCGCCAACCAGATCTTCGGAAGTCTGCGCTTCGGGATCCTTTCTGTGATTATATTTTTCATTGCAGGTTTGATCATCCTACCCTTCGTAAATGTGGACAAAGCCATTGCAGATGTCAAGAAGTACGACGCGGCTCGCTCCTGACCCAATCCTGCTCCCATTAACCAGGCCTGGGATATAGTCCCAGGCCTGGTTCCATTTACATACTAAACCTTGCGTAGCTTTTAAACCTTAGCAAGGTTCAAAAGCTACAACTTTGGCAGCACAATCGTCTTCTGTTTCTGGTATTTTCCCTTTTTGTCCGCATAAGATATCTCACATTCATCATCTGCTTCGAAAAACAAAACTTGTGCGATACCCTCATTGGCATAGATCTTGGCAGGCAACGGTGTCGTGTTGGAAATCTCCAGCGTCACAAACCCTTCCCATTCTGGCTCGAAGGGCGTGACATTGATGATTATCCCGCAGCGCGCATAGGTTGATTTTCCCAAGCAGACTGTCAACACCTTGCGCGGAATACGAAAATATTCGACCGTACGTGCTAAGGCAAACGAGTTAGGTGGAATTATGCATACATCCGCTTGGATATCCACCATGCTTTTGGGGTCAAAATTTTTCGGGTCGACGGTCGCGCCAAAGACATTGGTAAATACCTTGAACTCATCCGCCACGCGGATGTCGTATCCATAAGACGAGACACCATAAGAGATCACCTGGTCGCTTACTTGATTATCCACAAACGGCTCGATCATGCGCTCTTCTGTCGCCATCTTACGAATCCAATGGTCGGGTTTCAATCCCATCCTTTCCTCCTTAGAAAAATAAATCTTGCGAAGGTTCAAAAAGCCCACTTTGACAAGCAGACCGATCAAGCCAGTTGTCTTCCCTACTTATATTACATGGAAAACCTTCGCAAGATTAAAAAATTATTCCAACGGAAATCCAGCGCGTTCTTGCATTTTTTCACGGATGGACTTTTCGATTTCAACAACCTGGGACTCTAAGCCCTGGATCTCATCTAGATACTGCTTTCCAGCAGATGAATCAGGAAGGGCCGCTACATTAATTTTGACATTATAGCCTGCTGCCGAAAAACCCGCCTTTGCCAAAGCTGCAGCCGATGCGGCATCACTAATGGCATTTAAGTTTCCTGATTCAACACATATTAAGGCCAATTCCATAATTTTGATAGCCCCCTTCGCAACGTGAAGAGGGACATGAGTCGCATTAATCGTTGCACTTTGAATCGTTTTTTTTCTTGCAGATTTTTCCTTCCCAGTCCCTTTTGGAAGGCGAAAGGCTCCCATAACGGCCTCAAACGCTCCCGCATCATCGTCCACGGAAAATGTTAACTCTTCTCGTAACTTTTCAGCATGCACACGGATCGCTTGCATTTGGGCTCTCACCTTGGCATATTTTTTCTTGTCGATTGTCAAGCCAGCCACCATGGCAACTAAAGCAGCGCCCATTGCAGCTGAATATGCCGCCGCTGAACCACCACCCGGAGTAGGTGTTGGAGCAGCGAGTTCGTCGATAAACGAGGCCAAGTTAGGAGTTAGGTTTGAAGCGCGAGCCGCGTATAGCTTGGACTCAAGAATTTGATCCTTGGAAAAAGCATCCAATTGGGTATACCAAACTGAGGCGTCAATTAGTGCCTCTTGAGGGATCATTCCTACCAATTCGGTGTGATGAATCCCCACACCAAAATGTTCCGCTTCCCGTCGAATGGTTTCGATGACGAGCGCCAATGGAGTTTTACGGAAGTTGGTCAAGTTCATCGAAACTTGTGCACGACCATCCACGAGCAATCCTAACCCTTTGACATAACGCAACCCTCCTGACGAATGACGAATTGTCTTGGCAATCTTTTTAGCAATACTTACATCATCCGTTGTAAGGTAGACATTGAAAGCAATCAGAAAGTTCCGCGCACCAATGACAGTCGCCCCAGCGGGACCTAATTTAGAGGGTCCATAATCAGGTTTTCGGTCTGGGTTGGAAGCGATTTCCTTTTTTAATCCTTCGAATTGGCCCCGGCGAATATTCTCAAGATTGGTACGCTCTGGGCGCGTGGCAGCCTGCTCATATAGGTAGACCGGAATTCCGAGCTCTTCTCCAACCCGCTTACCAAGATTTTTGGCACTTTCAACGCATTCCTCCATTGTCACTCCAGACAACGGCACAATCGGGCACACATCCGTCGCACCAATCCGAGGGTGTGCTCCAGAATGGTTATTTAAATTAATTAGCTCAGCCGCGGTTTTTATTGCATTGAAGGCAGCATTCTCGATAGCAGCAAGCGGTCCTACAAATGTAAGTACTGTCCGATTATGATCCATGTCGGAGGAACGGTCTAGCAAATGGACTTGTTTCACCGCTGTAACTGCGGCAGCAATCTGGTCGATAACTTCAGTTTTACGGGCTTCAGAAAAGTTGGGAATACATTCAACGAGTTGAGTCATAATTGAATTAAGATTTAGAATTAAGTACAGGCTTTGATTAACGGGCCAATTATACCGCTTCGTGTTATATATACGAGTGTATGAGTATTCCTGAGCGCATTATTTCCCTTCCCGAACTTCGCAAAAATTCAGGCTCACATGGTACCCGCAAATGGATCGGATATAAGGGAATTGTTTACGATGTTACCGATTGTCCAAAATGGTTACCAGATTTGCATGAGCATTTACATTTTCCCGGCCAAGACTTGACCACAGAATTACCAGATGCCCCCCATGCTGAAGAGGTATTTACTCGGCCATGTGTGATTGTTGTAGGAAAATTGATCAGGTAACGACAAGTAATGTGGACTACTTGGTAGAATTTTTCAAGGTCTTATTATGGTAATTTCATCAGATTTTCAGAGCATGGCATGAGTCAATTTTTCGCAAAGGACTATCTAGGTGGAGAATTCGAATTTTTGGGGGTAAATCACATTTTTACTTTAACGATAATAATATTAATAAACTTCATCATTCTTCGTTATAAACGCACACCTGAGGACATCCGGAGTAAAGTACGTTGGTTTTTAGCAATCTTGCTTTGGACGAATGAAATTGGCTTTCATATTTGGAAAATTAATATTGGAGAGTGGCACATACAAACTATGCTGCCCCTGCATGTATGCAGCCTTTTGGTCTGGTTAAGCGGCCTAATGCTGGTAACCAAGAGTTTCAAAATATATGAATTTGTTTATTTTATTGGCATCGGCGGTGCGATACAGGTTTTGGTAACACCAGATCTTGGCATTTATGGATTTCCCCACTATAGATATTTTCAAACTTTTATATCCCATGGCTTTATCATCATATCCGCCATTTACATGACTACAGTGGAGGCTTTCCGACCCACTTGGAGTTCGTTTTTTCGAGTTGTTTTATGGTTGAATGTGTATATGCTGGCAATATTCTTTCTAAATAATACGATTGGATCGAACTATTTAATGGTGAACCACAAACCCAGTTTGCCGAGTTTGCTAGATCTGCTTCCAGATTGGCCTTGGTATATCCTTTGGATGGAATTAATCGGTCTCGTAACCTTCCTGTTACTTTACAGTCCCTTCATAATCAAAGACCTTAGATCAAAAAAAACCGGAACCATTGACGAAATCTAAGCATAGAGTAGAATATGTACACTCGGGGCGATGGCGGAATTGGCAGACGCAACGGACTTAAAATCCGTCGGTAGTGATACCTTGTGGGTTCGATTC
>JASJYH010000135.1 GCA_030123675.1 Anaerolineae bacterium
GCTTCTGACACACCGTCCTGGCGGTCGGTGCCAGGGTAAATGGTTGCAAACGTTTGGAGCAGATGTGTCCATAGATCTCCCAGATCTGCTCAAGTGCCTGCACGACCTCGCCGTGATAGATGGCTTTGTAGCCTTTGGTTTTCCTATTATGGTGGTTTTGAACTTGGTTTTTTAGAACACGGATGGCATGTTTTCGATGATAGCCAGTCGCACACGTAAACTCGTCCAGTATTTTTCGTTTCTCAACCTTGCTCGCTTTCAGGTATCTGGGTCGCACAACTTCTAATAACTCGCGCTTGCTTTTCAGGCTCATCATGTTGCTCCTCCGACAGACTTATTTGCCTATCGGAAAGTAACATTTTCCCTGATGCAACGTACTTCCTCAAAGTAACATTATCCGTGATGCAATTCGAGTAAACGTCAATAATAGAACAAATGGTATACTATTACTGCTTATTGCATAACTAAGTAAATTTTGTATAATCAAAACACAGATAGGATACAGCTATTGGAGTTCAGCTTATTTCGCAGCACATAGTAATAGCCTTGGAAGAAATAAGCTCTCATTAGGATACATAATTCTCAGAATAACAAGTAAAAAGGAAAAACCAAATGACAAATAAAGCACTTTGGTGGACCGCCGCGACCGCGGTTGTAGGTGGCGTAATAATTTTAATCATTGTCATCGTGGTGTTCTTTCCCACTATCCTCCCAGGACCTCCTCTTGATAAACGCGTATATCTAGCGCCTAACAGTTCGATCCAGATATTCACGGAAACACCAGTACAAGAAGTAATACCAATTCCAACGGAATCCGCAGCGCAGCCGGATTCAACAACTCCGGACCGCTGTGGTCTCTTCGAGCAAAGCAGCATGAAAGTGGTCTATCCGGAATGGCTGCCCGGCGCGAACTTGGTGGCCTACTTCAAAATCCCAGGTGGTGTTCCGGGCCTGGAGAAACCAATCCCCGGTGATCCGGGACCTTGGGAATATGAGTTAAATATTGGGGAATACAGCTCAACCAGTTGTGAATTTATTCAGGGCTACGAGGGAAGGTTGTATTGTGAAGTTCCGGCTCCATCCGATTATTCCAATGCCGTGCGCTCGATGGCTCTGAGTGTCAATGGCTGCGACACACCTATCTATGAAAATAGTACCGCCTATTTGCCCGGGATCGAAGGCCAAAAAACTGGGGGAGGTGGTGGAGGCACTAGTGGAGGCTCTACACCTTGCACATTTGGTCTTGATCAAAATGCATGTGTCGCTGCCGGGGGCACCTATGATATATCTTATTGTGTATGTCCCTAAGGTGAAAAGTAGCGGGTTCTAAAGGCTCAAAGCAAACACGCTAAACGCAAGCAGGCGCACCTAATCATGGCCCTTATCGTCCAAGATGAGAAAGTGGTCTTATTAAATTAGGTTTCGCGCATATAGAGTGAGTCCATTGACCTAAGATGGGGAGACGCTTCGCTTCAGGGTCCACGACTTATCTAAGAAAGGCCAATGACATATTATACCCAGGTCCAACTTCGATCTTGGGATCGTGGGTATGAGATATGGTTTTACTATGCCTCCACAATTACCACTTTAAAATATCCCCTAATTGTGTTGATATTCTGGAAAAAGATAAGTTAACCGCAAATATTATTCACCGATAATCTTAACTAACACCCGCTTTTTTCGGCGTCCATCGAATTCTCCATAAAATATTCGTTCCCAAGTACCAAAATCTAATTTCCCACCTGTAACTGCCACGACTACCTCGCGACCCATGATTTGCCGTTTCATATGTGCATCCGCATTGTCTTCACCGGTATCATTATGACGATATTGGTTAACGGGTTCATGCGGCGCGAGCCTTTCCAACCATTTTTCATAATCTTGATGTAGGCCACTTTCATTATCATTGATGAAGACTGAAGCGGTAATGTGCATGGCATTGATTAAAATCAATCCCTCTTGAACGCCGCTTTTGAGCAACACACGCTCAACTTCTGGGGTGATATTAATAAATTCTCGACGAGAAGGGACGTTAAACCACAATTCTTTACGATAGGATATCATGTTTCTCACTTTCCTTAAAAATGGTGTAAAATACGTACAGCACATTATAAATCTAACCACGATCAAGGTACCTATTCCTCGTACAGGAAAGGTTAAAGGCGAAGCCGGTGACTCACCCGAGAATTCCGGCGCTGTCGCGCAACTGTAAGTTCCATTCGGAACAAGCCAGGTCGACCGCCTTGATCAATCTCCACACACCTCGCAGAAAGGAGGTGGAATGCGTTTATATAAATTAATAAACCACCCCACTTTTCCCTTGTCGCATGGCAGGGGTTTTTGATTCTAAAACTATAGTACAGGAGTAAATAAAAATGCAACGGAAAATTCTAATCGTAATTCTTGTGTTCGGGCTGCTGCTCACTGCCTGCGGACCCGCAACAACTGACGACCCTACCATCATTTCTGAAACGGAGGCAGCTATAAGTCCTGAACTTGAAGCGGTCGAGCAATCCCAATCGGCAATTATTGTAATTGTGGATGACATGGGCGTTTCAATTGAGCTTAAAGCGTATCCACAAGCTATTGTCTCGCTATCAGCCTCCACAACGGAGATTCTGTTTGCCGTTGGGGCAGGGACACAGGTTGTTGGGCGCAATGACTTCTCTTTGTATCCCGAAGAAGCGCTTGAACTTCCTAGTATCGGCTCTTTATTTGGGGTATTGCCTTCAGAAGCTATCTTGGCTTTGGAACCCGATTTGGTCGTTGCGGCACAAGACGTTAATGAAGACCAAGTGCAGACCTTGCGAGACTTAGGTCTAACAGTTTACTGGCAGGCCAACCCGTCCACGTTTGAAGATCTATGGGAAAACTTACGAAATTTCGCCACTTTGACAGGTCATGAAGATGAAATAGAATCCTTGATCGCAGGTTTGGATGCGCGCGTTAAAGCGGTTCAGGAAACAGTTGCGGTGGTATCCAACCCTCCGTCTGTTTTCTATGAGTTGGATGCGACCGATCCCTCTAATCCCTGGACAACCGGGTCGGGCACATTTATCGATTACATCATCACCGAAGCCGGTGGCACAAATGCTGCCTCCGCGTTAGAAGGCGACTACGAACAAATTAGTACAGAAGCATTGATCGCTATCAATCCAGATGTCATTTTACTGGCGGATTCTCCTTTTGGAGTTTCCCCTGAGACTGTTGCCGCCCGTTCTGGCTGGGAAGCTATCGCAGCGGTTATTGAAAATGCCGTTTATCCCATTGATCCAAACATTATGAGCGTTCCTGGAACGCGTCTTGTGGAAGGCCTGGAAGTGACTGCCAAACTCTTGCACCCTGAATTGTTCGAATAGGTTTGATGGTATGAGGCTCAATATAATTGAATATTTAACATATTGAGCCTTATCTTACCCTTTATGCTGCGTCAGAGACCTTACTTACTGAATGTGACCCTTGTGCTGATTGCATTTGTTTTCAGCATTGCGTTGGGCGCTGTATTAATACCCCCCGGGACCATCTTTCGCATTCTGGGATCCCAGATCGCTGGGTTAAATATCATTCCGGATTGGCCCAATTCGTTTTCCACAATTATTCTGGCTGTACGATTACCGCATACAATATTGGTGGCTCTGACGGGAGCTGCTTTAGCAACGAGCGGGGCCGCTTATCAAGGCTTATTCCGTAATCCGTTATCAGATCCTTATTTGATCGGTGTAGCCTCTGGTGCTGGTTTAGGCGCAGTGCTTTCGATGTCCCTCAATTGGCCCACAAACCTGTTGGGGTTTTATCTGATTCCGATTGGCTCTTTCGCAGGAGCCATTATCACGATTGTGATTGTCTATAATCTGGCCCGGGTTGAAGGCATGGTACCCCTAACCACGCTCATCCTTGCAGGGGTAGCGGTAGGTGCCTTTGCCTCCGCCCTGACTTCATTTTTGATGCTGCGCTCCGATCTTCAACTTTTCCGCGCCATTTCGTTTTTACTGGGCGGATCACCCATGATTGGCTGGGATCCCGTGCTGGCCTCACTGCCTTATATGCTGGTTGGCATGGGTTTATTGTCTGTCTCTGGTCATATGTTGAATGTTTTACAATTCGGCGAAGAAGAGGCCAAGCAAATGGGGCTGGCTGTAGATCGGGCTAAGATATATATAATTATCGTCGCTTCGTTAACTACTGCAGTTGCGGTTGCATTTTCGGGAGTGATCGGGTTTATTGGCTTGATCGTGCCTCACACGATCCGCATGATATGGGGCCCAGATTATCGGCTCCTCATTCCGCTGTCCCTTCTGGGTGGCGCCAGTGCGCTCCTCATGGCTGATATGTTGGCCCGCATCCTGTTGGCGCCCTCCTCCTTGCCGGTGGGGATTCTGACTGCCATAGCCGGCGCTCCTTTCTTTTTATGGATCCTGCGCCGGGCCAAGCGCGAAGTGTTCTGGTAAGCATGTTAAAAATTGAGTCGCTTACCGCAAATTATGGCTCCACCACAGTGTTGCACAATATATCTTTTGAGGTGTCTCCAGGTGAGATCCTGGCCCTGATTGGCCCTAATGGCGCAGGTAAAACAACATTGATTCGAGCGATAAGTGGGGTAATTGAAATAGCATCCGGGCGAATTTGTCTGGGAGAGCAAGACCTGGCTGGCCTTTCAACAAGCGAGCGGGCCAAAATTCTGGCTGTAGTTCCCCAGGCCCGTCAGCTGGGAGGCGCTTTCTCAGTCGAACAAGCAGTCATGCTGGGACGCACGCCTTATCTGAATTGGTTGGGCCGGGAAGGGGAGTCTGACCGAGCGGCCGTGCGTTTGGCATTGCACCAGGCTGATCTTGAATCTTTTGCGCACCGACGATTGGCCTATCTCTCCGGCGGCGAGCAGCAACGAGTATTGCTGGCACGCGCCTTGGCTCAAACTACACCGGTCTTGCTGCTGGATGAACCCACCAATCATCTTGATTTGCAACACCAGACTAATTTTTTATCCTTATTGAAAAAACTGACTAATGAGAAACAATTGACTGTAATTATGGCGATGCACGATCTCAATCTGGTTTCGTTCATTGCTGATAAGGTTGCCTTATTAGTTGATGGTCTGCTTACTTCTATCGGCACCCCAAAAGAAGTTATCCGGGCGGAGCATATCAGTGCTGCGTATCAAACGCCGGTTGAAATTGTGGCTCATCCTGGCACAGGTGCGCCAATCATCTTCCCTCTTGGGATTTTAGACCAAACGAAATAGCGAGGCAAAATGGCAAAAAAGAAAAAAGGCTTGATCATTGTCAACACTGGCAATGGGAAGGGGAAATCTACGGCCGCGTTTGGGGTAGTCATGCGCGCTTGGGGCCGTGGATTTCGTATTTGTGTCATCCAGTTTATTAAATCGGAAACAGGCAATTGGGGCGAGGTCAAGGCTGCCAAAAAGATGGATCTTGAATGGATTTCCACTGGGGACGGTTTCACCTGGCTTTCCAAAGACATGGATGAGACCACTGCCCGGGCCTTACACGGCTGGGAAATAGCCCAAGAAAA
>JASJYH010000136.1 GCA_030123675.1 Anaerolineae bacterium
AAGACTATTAACCCATGCTTGTCCGATTGCTGAAAGAAATTGAGCTCGATGCAGTACATGGCTATATAAATAATATTGATGCGTTTCGTCAAGTACTTAATGATTTAGGTGGAGAAATTCAAGAACGATTGAATAGTGGGAATTGGACTGAAAGCAAATAAATATTTATCACCGCCAAGGTGAGGGTTTATTCTTAGCCTTGGCCGGGAACATGCTTAGATTACATTGAGCCGGCTAAAGGAATTGAAATGCGTATGGCTTTTTGTCCACTACGTGATTACGTTATGACCGCCGGCCGCTGCGACTTCTAAGGCCCGTTTGACATGCTCCTGGCCCTTAATCTCACTGAAATCGGTCGCGACTAGGTCAGATTCCGATTCTGTTTCAACAGGCGGGTGAGGCTCGATAAGCTCTTCTGATCGCAAGTGCTGGAAAAGATGACTCAGGGAGACCACGGGATAGGATTCGATATCGGGAATGAGAGCAGCTTCGGGCGCATCTGATGCGGGCACAAATATCCGCTTGTAACCCTGGTCACGTGCAGTGGCAGTGATCGGTAAGATTCCGCGGATGTGGCGCACGGTCCCTTCTAAGGACAATTCCCCAACAACCAAGGCATCCTTGACACAATCGACCGGCAGCAGCTCCTGCATGATTAATATGCCCAGCGCGATAGGCAAATCATAGGCTGGGCCTTCCTTGCGGACCGCTGCAGGAGCCAAATTGACGATGACCCGTTTTCTGGGAAAAGGTAAACCAGCGTTCTTTATTGCTGATTGCACCCGCTCGCGGCTTTCTTGCACTGCTTTGTCTGGTAAGCCAACAATCTCAACCCCACCCAGGCCGGTAGTGGTATCCACCTCGACTTCGATGATGACCCCATCGAGCCCAATTATAGCGCATGAAAAAACTCTGGCTAGCATCGAAGTAGTTTAGATCAGTATGAAGGGAATGTCAAATGAGTCAATTTAAACCCCTGCTGGAAGTACTCGTTTCCCCACAATTAAGATTTCGATTCTTTTATATGTCTTCCGTGTCCAATTCAAATTTCGAACTGCGATTGGCTGCTGGGCTATTGAGAGTCATAAATAACCAGCCCAAGCCAGCTGCAAGCAACGAGGCGACGATAATACCCAACTTGGCGGAAGCCAATGTGGCCGGATCTGGAAAGGCAGCTCCGGCAATAAACAATGAGAGTGTGAAGCCGACCCCTGCTAAGAAACTGGCACTGGCCAGCTGCCGAAAATTCAAGTCGCCGGGTAATTCGGCAATTCCGCTACGAATTGCAATCCAGGCAAATAATGAGATACCCAACGGTTTGCCAACCACTAAGCCAAAAATGATCCCCAGGCTAACAGGGCTCAAAAGATCCTGAGCCGTCATACCCCTTACCGATACCCCCGCATTTGCCAAAGCGAATATGGGTAAGATGATAAATGTGGTCAGAGGCGTAAGATCACGCTCCAGGCGCTGCGCTGGCGACTGCAAGCGCTCCAAAATGACTTCCAGTGTTTGCACTACAGAGGGCCGACGGCGTTCTTTTTCCTCATCATTCCCTAAATCTTCGACTTCCTGCATCACGGTCACCGCCTGCGCCAGCAAGACCCGTGTGTCGGGCGGTCTGCGCGTGGGAATGGTCAATGCTATCAATACTCCCGCAATCGTAGGGTGAAGGCCAGATTCCAAAAAGGCTACCCATAAAATAATGCCAAGGATTGCATAAGGAATCTTGTTGTACACCCGAGAAATGTTGAGGCCGATGAGCAGCGCCAGGACGATCACCGCGATTCCCAGGGGTAGCCAGATAATTCCTTCTGAATAGAACAGCGCGATAACCAGGATACCGCCAATATCATCGGCAATGGCCAAGGCCGTGAAGAAAACTTTGAGGGACAACGGCGCCCGGCTGCCCATCAAAGTCAAAATGCCCAAAGTAAAAGCAATATCCGTCGCTATGGGTACTCCCCAGCCGCCCAGGTTGCCCGAATCGCCTAAATTAAAGAGCAGATAGATAAGTGCTGGTCCAACCATGCCGCCAATGGCTGCCATTATCGGCAAGGCCGCCTTACGTACGCTGGCAAGCTCGCCTGTTTGGATCTCCCGCTTGATCTCCAATCCAACCACAAAGAAGAAAATGGCCATCAAGCCACTATTAACCCATTCCAACAGGTGCTCGGACAAAGTAAAGGAACCCAGGCTAATACTTAAAGTAGATTCCCAAAAATTTGAAAACCCTGCAGCGAATGGCGAATTGGCCCATATCAAAGCCACAATGGAGGCTAGCAGCAGCATAATGCCGCCGGAGGCAGCCTGACGAGTGAAATTCTGTGCCAGCAGACCGATTCTGACCCCAAGCGGTTTCTCAATGGCTTCCATTAGCGATTCCAAATCCCAGGCACCATCGTAGCGCACGCCATTAATAAAAAAGGTGGGCGTCCCATTTACGTCGCTGCGAATTCCACTTGTGAAATCTTCGCGTACTTTTTTTGCATACAGGCCGTCTTTCAACTCGCGCTTGAAACGCTCCACATCCAAGCCATGCGTTTCGGCGTGTTTGATCAGATCTTCAATTTCAAGCTTGTCTTGATGCATGAAAATCGCCCATGCCATTTCTCGAAACTTGCCTTGGGCAGCGCCAGCCTCGACCGCTTCGGCCGCCTTTTGGGCATGAGAGTGCTGACTCCGAATAGGAAAATGGCGGAATACAATACAGATCCGGTCACCCATTCGCTCCTTGATATCTTTCAGAATGGGCTGTACATCCTTACAGTGGGGACATTCCATGTCGGCATATTCTACGAGAATGACCGGTGCATCGAGCGAGCCTATATAGTGATCACGTTCGCCGATGGGCAAAGTAAGTTTTGACGCGCTTGTTTCAGCAGCCATGAGTTCGCCCTAAGATAACCCTTCCAAAGCATTCAGAATGCCATCAGCGCCCGGGTTGATCCCAGGTGGCGCCACATAACTCCATTGGATTACACCCTCTTTGTCAAGCACAAACAAGGCCCGTTTACACACTTTCCGTTTTTCGTCATAAACCCCATATCTACTTGCCACATCCCCTTTTGGCTCGGAATCTGCTAGCAAAGGAAAGTTGAGCCCCCGGGCTTTCACGAAGTCTTGATGCTTGTCAATATCGTCCACAGAAATGCCGAGTAGTTTAGCTTGGTGTTCCTCAAACATATCTAGGACTTCATTGTATAAGGAAAGTTGGCTAGTGCACACAGGTGTAAAATCTCCCGGGTAAAAAGCGAGAATTATAGGCTGGCCGCGTAGCTCGCTGAGCTTAATGTTACTAGATTGTGTACTGGGTAATGTGAAGTCGGGAGCGGGCTGGCCGGCTGCAAGAATATTTTGCTTAGCTGCGTTCACAGAGTAGCGTCTCCTTAGGACATAAAATGTGGATTACAACCGCTATGCATATCCCCAAGGTTCCATCCAACCCAAGAACTCTTTAAATCATTATTCATTAAAAACGCACTCAATCAATAGATTTTCTTCAATCCAAACATCGAGAACATTTCCCCATCCCCGCGGCGCACACTTGAGATTTCTTTCTTGACATATTAACTCCAGATCAGCCCTGTTTTTTGGGACAGATAAATTGAAATGTGTACCTACACCGCTTACACCCTCTGGATTTTTGATAAACTCTGGATTGCCTGATTTGTTCGAAATCTTCATTGACTTTGGATAAAACTCTAAGAATTCACCACCATCCCAATTTTCACCATTTAGAAAACATACCCATGCGCCTTGTAATGGAAAAAAAGGTTTTACAATCCCATCAATTAATGCCGCAACATTGGATGCAGCTTTCTCTGGGTCAGTCGCATAAACTGAAGAATGAATAATATGTACTTCTTTTTCCATATTGTTGTCTCCTTTATCTAAGAGCCATCTTTGAGAAAATGCCTTGCAACCGCGCCACCTGTTTATCCAGTAGCACTCATAACAAGCATGATTTTGCTGTTCATGCTGTTTCTGCTCTCCTCGCGCCACCAGGATTCTCAGGCTCGGATTCCCATTCTCTAACAAAGCCTTGCTCCTGATCCAAAGTATGCAACGCGGAATAATGGGCTACCTGCTGCCCTACTTGCATCAATTTGCCCAGCAATGCCTCATCCTGGATGGTCCCATCTTGGTTGAATTTGCGCCAAGCCTGCGGGATAGAAACTTGCTCAGGAATCACCCAGGCGTGTAACGCCCGTCCGATGTTTCGGAGACTGACCAACGCATTGCTGGCACCCATTACACCCCCAGACACTCCTATCAGCCCGATCAACTTGCCTTCAAATTCCTTAAAGCCCATTAAGTCTAAGGCATTTTTCAACACGCCGCTCAAGCCTCCATGATATTCAGGTGAGCCAAGAATCACACCCGCCGCACTACGGATGTCCTCACGAAGCCTGAAGACGTCGGCGGGATAATTACGCTCCCGAGGGTTGCCACTGGAAAAGGGAAGATCATATTCTCGAAGATCTAATAGCCTCGTATCAGCGCCCATTTTTGCAGCCCCCTCAAGAGCGATTTCAACTGCCCGGCGGGTAAAGCTTTCGGGCCTGAGGCTTCCTGATATACCTACTACCTTGACCTGGGGTATGTTCTCATTCCTAATGTTATTTTTCATGTTATCTCTTTAGGGTACTGCAACGAATGTTAAGATTCTGCTGATTTGCTCCCCAGGACTTGTTATTGGCTGCCATGTCTCGCCGCGATCCTGGCTGAGATGTGCAAACGAATTGCCAGTCGTGATAAATAGGTCAGTCATTTGCAACTCCTGTGATATTAGTACCCTAGTTAATCATTCACGGTTGAACTAAACGGTTAAAAAAAGGCTAGGCTTGTTCTTTGAGTCCCAACTTCCGGCATAATTTTGCAAGCTGCTCTTGCTCGCTAGCCGTCAAACAGCTGAACTCCTCAGCAATAGCATTTACATGATCTGGAAGCGTTCGTTCCATATACTTGCGGCCCTCTTCGGTAATGCTGACGTTTGTGAAACGGCGGTCATCGGAATTCTGCTGGCGCTTTACAAAACCAAGCTTTTCTAAGGCATCAACAATTCCTACAACATTGCTCTTGCTGACGAGAAGTTTTTCACTGATCGTCTTCTGGGGCAAGGACCCGAGATGGTATAGTGCCTCCAACGCTCCAAACTGTGAGGAATTCAACCCTGTTACCGTTTTATGGCTTCGTATTCGTTCCGATACGGATTGAGAGGAACGCATAAGCTTAATATAGGCGTTGAGCGCTCCAATTTCGCGTGCCGAACCCTTATATTGGGTACCCATAATTTTAGTTTAACTATAAACAGTTCATAGATGAACTAATTATACGTGAGGTTAATGAGAATGTCAATTGTATTTCTGGATTATATGGTTAGCATTTCGTTAAAGGGAAAATAAGAACACCAGATCATTGACATTTGTACCCGTTGGACCAGTTTTTAAGAGATCACCTAATTTATCAAAAAATGGATAGGCATTATTTCCAGACAAGTGCTCGGTCACA
>JASJYH010000137.1 GCA_030123675.1 Anaerolineae bacterium
AAAATTACGGGTTTCAGACCGTACTCAAGCCGCAGTAATTGCTATTCAGCATGGGTTAGGGAAGTAGCTTTACTTTCTGGGGATAACAATCTTTGAAGAAAAAAAATTGCCAGTAAGAATATAAACGGATCGATTACAAATCGAAAGCGATTGTTTTCACCTAAGTCAAATGGAATTCCCGCGAGACCACAAAAAAAACACCCTGGATAACCGGCGCAAATAATCTTTTGCGCACATTAGCATTAATCACCATTATTTATTTGATGGCTTTCTGAAATCATAGATCCCAGAATTTACTGCCCAATCGCTGTCGCAAGAGGGGCAATGAAGATGGTCACCTTTGGATACCAATGCTGCAGTCTCACATGCTGGACATTTGAACCATTGGATGATTTCATCAGGAATTGATCCGTTTCTTTCCCCACCCAAAGTTGCTTTCACGAAAACGCTCGGGGTCAATTGCCATAATGAACCCGTCCACTGAAATATGGAATCCAATCCCACGAGAATACTTGTTGGCACAATCCGCTTCAACAGGCCCAGGCGAAAATGGGAGACAGTCAGGGTTCTCTCAATTTGGAATCCAATATCATGCATCCACTTCTTTACGGTTATCGGATGAAAATCGAAATTTAATTTTACAAATTCGACCGGTTCCAGTGAAAAGGGACTCCAATCCTGCTTATGGAACAAATATCGAATTATTGATTTAAGGTGAAGTTTGCTTGCATATTCTAAGATGAAGCTAGAGCCGGGCCCCAGAACATTACGGACTTGTTGCAATGCCTTCGGTGCTTCCGCCATGTGATGCAGGGTCCGGATCATTGTCGCGCCATCAAATAAGTCGTCCACAAACGGCAACCTATACACATCGGCTGCGACGTAGATATAACGGTTAGACTGTCCTAATCGTGCTTGGGCTTGTTGTAATTGAGTCGTTGAGTAATCTAGCAAAACTACTTTTTTGAAATTTTTATAGCGGGCTGTATTTCGCCCCGCGCCTGCCCCCAACTCAAGCATAAGATTTCCGCTTTTGGGCAACAAGCGTTTCAACGCAATTGCTTCGGTGCGATCTTCATATTCTCGGCCACCTTGATCCCAGAAGGAAGTCTGGTAATCGGAGCCTTCATAGTCACATACGGGGGGAGTTGTCATCAGTTGTCAGTTGTCACTAACAATGAAATACTCGGCTTGATCTTCTCGTAAAGAAATAGCATCTGGTTTACAAAATAAATCTGCCTTGGACATCATACCACCCAGCAAGCGCCCAATTTCTGAACATCTTCCCAGCAAGAGATTAGCATCCTCACGAGTTAAGTACCCACAATCTACAGCTATCCCCAGCTTCGGCAATTTATGCACCCACAGAGCGAGATGATCGGCAAATTTGCGATGTGAGAGAATAAATTTCATCTCGAGCAACCGAGTTGTAAGCTTGAAAATCTCTTTGGAAAGTGCCAATGATTTCTGATAAACCAGCAAATCACGAAAGCTTCTAGCATGCGGTAAACTGCTCATATACTCCCTATAAAAAAATGTGCAGTGTTTGGCATGTAGGGTACTCGCCTACACTGAACACAGACCACTGATTACTTCCCGTTAAATCCGCGCCCCATTCCCCGATAATTGAATCCCATCCGTTCCATTTCTTCAATTTCGTAAATATTGCGCCCATCAAAAATTATAGGGGTTTTGAGCAAACCTTTAATCTTTTCAAGATCAAGTTGCTTAAATTCATTCCATTCTGTAATAACCATCAAGGCATCACAGTCTTTGGCCATAGTATATGGATCATCGAACATTTCAACTGAGGGTATTAACGCTTGAGCAAATTCTACAGCGACTGGATCATAACCCCGGACATTCGCACCGGCAGCAATTAAATCTTTGGCGATATCAATCGAGGGGGCATCGCGCATATCATCCGTGTTAGGTTTAAAGGCCAAACCGAGCAAGCCGATCGTCTTGCCTTTAACTCCACCGGTCATTTTTTCGATGTGCCGAACCGCATCTTTGCGGCGTCCATAATTCACATCCATAACGGTATTCAGGATCTTGGGATTCAGACCCTTTTCTTCCGCCATAAATGCCAAGGCCAGGATATCCTTAGGGAAGCATGAGCCTCCCCAGCCCAAACCGGCATCCAGAAAATTTGGGCCAATCCTTTTGTCATAGCCCATACCTGCAGTAACTTCGATTACATCCGCACCAAGCACTTCACAAATGTCGGATATTTCATTAATGAATGATATTTTGGTAGCCAGAAACGCATTCGAGGCATACTTGATCATCTCCGCTGTTCGCAAGTCAGTCAGAACAATCGGAGCACGTAGTGGCAAATATAATTGGGCAACTTTCTCAGCAGCTTCACGGTGCATTGAACCCAATACCGTGCGATGCGGATTCATAAAATCCACAATCGCTGAGCCTTCCCGCAAAAATTCCGGGCAGGAGACTACTTTGAAATCGATTGGTTTGGGCATGGCACCTTTGACTATATCGGCAACCCAATCTCCGGTCCCGACCGGAACCGTGGATTTGTTTATGATTATTAATGAACTGGTGATATTTTCAGCAATAGAAGTGGCAGCTGAAGCCACATATTGCATATCTGCCTCTCCATTAACCCCTGAGGGTGTACCTACCGCGATAAATACAAACTCAATGTCCTTTAATGCTTCCTTATAAGAGCTGGTAAAGCTAAGGCGGCCAGCATTAACATTCCGTTCTACTAGCTCCTCTAGACCCGGCTCGTAAATAGGCATTATGCCTTTTTTCAAATTCTTAATCCGTTCTTCATTGATATCTAGTGCGATCACACGATTCCCCAGGTCAGCAAAGCACGCGCCTGTAATCAGGCCAACATACCCGACACCGACCACACAAATAGGTTTCATCTAATGTACCTCACATTACACATAGTGTATTTCTGCATAAATTTGGGTAAGTTAACTTACCATCCTATAAACCTTATAATTCCAACATTGCTCCACAATTAACTATACTACGGCTCAACTCATCTAGCAACAAACCAGCCATCCTCCAAAATATGGCATAATGCCAGCATGCGCCTGCTCTTTGTGGCCGACGGCCGCTCTCCAATTGCTATTAACTGGATGCGCTATTTCGTTGAAAATAGGGCCGAAGTATATCTTGCCTCAACTTTTGCGAGTCAACCTGATTTGGATTTAAAAGGGTTAGACATAACACCGGTAGCTTTCAGTGGGACCAAACGATCTACCGTTTCAACTTCCAGCCAACCCGCCTCTCCCCGGACCTTACGCCTGCGTACCGCCATTAGACATTATCTCGGCCCATTAACGATTACCCGTTCGGCTCGTAAACTACGCTCGGTGATAGATCGGGTGAAGCCCGACTTAATTCACGCCATGCGGATCCCCTATGAAGGGATGTTGGCCGCAGATTCGTATAATGGGATCCCATTGTTGGTATCCACTTGGGGCAACGATTTCACCCTACACGCGCAATCCAACCCATTGATGCGGCATTACACACGCTGGACAATGCAAGTTGCGAACGCACTACATTCTGATTGTCAACGCGATCTACGCTTGGCACGAAATTGGGGCTTTTCCACCGCTGGACCAACTCTGGTCATCCCAGGCAATGGTGGTATTCGTTCAGATATTTTTTATCCACCTAAAAAACTTGTAGACGAACCTGTAATTATTAATCCACGCGGCTTTCGTGCTTATGTCCGGAACGACATATTTTTCAAAGCTATCCCGCTTGTACTCAAAAAGATCCCCAAGGCAAAGTTTTTATGTGCTTCAATGGCAGGTGAACCGCAAGCGCAACAATGGATTAATACGTTTGGTATTGCAGAATCTGTTGAGTTACTCAAGCCCGTGCCACATGCTCAAATGGCGGATATTTTTCGGCGTGCGTCGGTTCTGGTTTCCCCAAGTCTGCACGACGGCACACCCAATTCCTTGCTAGAAGGAATGGCTTGTGGATGTTTCCCAGTTGCAGGAGATTTGGATTCGATTCGAGAATGGATCGATGATGGTGAAAATGGCTTACTTACCGATGCCTCTAAGCCGCACAAATTGGCGGAATCCATCATTGAGGCACTAATAAATAAAGACCTGCGGAAACAGGCTGCAGGTCTGAATGCGAAGCGAATAGCTGAAAGGGCGGAGTATTACACCTGTATGGGACAGGCGTCATCTTTTTATCAAAAAATCATTCAAAGTACTTAGCTTAGGTTGTGTCGAGGCAATCGCATTGAATCCAATTTGTCTGTGAGTTCTATGCGACGAGTATCAACGGAAGAACGAATTTCACCCAAAAAGTTTTGGCCTCGTTCACGCAATTGCGCACGTATTTCCTCTCCCGATTCAGGTGCCAAAAGCAACGCAATTGATGAACCAACTAATGCTCCGACCAAAATACCGATTAAGAAGCCAAACATCCTGCGCATATAAATCTCCTGCCAAAAAGTATAAAATAAAATTGAGTTTTGAAAGTATTATACTGCTTCTACTAAAATAAATAAACTTGGCCTTGTTGAGGGAGCACTCAGATGTTGTAAATTCTTTTTGAATAAGTGCGAATTTCTCATGTAAAACCTCAGAAACTCAAAATAATTGTACATAACTTGGTTCTGTCAATGTCATTTCGAATCCTATGACTTTGTCAAGGATAAAATGGCAGGATTAACCGGACCCGCGCCAGGGAGTTACCGCCTAAGGGAAGCAATTTACTCTTCGACACTGTTCGTGCCAGGAGCTGAGGCGGCACCCCGGCCGGCCGGCGAGGGCGTCGGCCGGCCGGTCATCACGAGCGACGAAGATCCAGTCAAGCTCATCGTCTCGATGTCTTTCGGGAGGACGAACGGTGCTACGCGAAGACGGGGTGCGAGACGGAAAGCTCAGAGCACCGCTCCAATGGCAGCTATTACACCTATGCCGGAGTTCACCCTAAGCAGAGCGAAGGGATGCTGTTGGCAATCGACTCACCCAATAGAGCAAAGTCCAAGGTCTGGCGTCTAATGTCTTTATAAATTGAGTGCTCTCGATAATTTACTTCCAAATAACACAATGTTGTCACACATTTAATTTTGCAACTCACAGTGTCAGACACCGCTCTTGTCTAGATTGGTAATATCGGGTAGGATAGGGCAACTAAGCCACTCTTAGGGAGGCCATATTGCGCCCATTAGTTCCAAAGAAACAAACCAGAATGCACAGCCTCAACCGGATGATATT
>JASJYH010000138.1 GCA_030123675.1 Anaerolineae bacterium
GCTGGGGCTGTCGGCCCGGGCCTACGACCGGATCATCAAGGTGAGCCGCACCATCGCCGACATTGCCGGTGATGACCAGATAGCCACCGCGCACCTGGCGGAGGCAATCCAGTACCGGTCGCTTGATAGGCAGCTGTGGATGGATTAGTGGACTAGAAAAGAATTAGGGATTGAGTCAGGCGAAGATCAATCGGCGGCCCTTAGGTTCAGGGATAGGATCGCCAAATTCCTTGGCCGTGTCGATCCACAGCTGGATAGCCTGCTTGGTGTTGGCCAGCGCCTCATCCTGGGTCTTACCGTGGGCTGCGCAACCGGGAAGTTCCGGGACCTCGGCAACAAATATCGCGTCTTCGGAACTCCAATAAATGATGATCTCGTACTTGTGCATCAGTTTTCTGCTCCCAGATTGTATTTCAAGATAACGTTCCGTACTTGGCGTACCTGATAGACCTTGGCCTAGTCCCCGTCCCTTTGCAGGTTTATCTTTTCAAGTACTCCAGTTTTCCTGAATAGATGATGGCTTCCTTTAACCCGTTCCTCGAAACCTAAGCGCCTGAGTAGGTGACACAAACCGTCGAAGGGAATATTAGCATCCGAAGCACCTCGCAGGATTCGCAGCAAGAGCTTTTCGTACTTCCCCACGGAACAAATCTACGAAATCTCCCACCAACATGCTACCGGCCTGTCCGCTCCCGGCTTACGACCGGATAATCAAGGTATCGCGCAGCATCGCCGACGATGACCGGATAGCCACCGCCCACCTGGCGGAGGCGATTCAATACCCACCCCTGGATAGGCGACTGTGGCTGGGGTGAAGGAAGTTTCGAGTTACGTGTTTCGAGTTGCGAGTTCCGTGCAGTCCCTTACCCTGCATTGCCAGATGCTGCCCCGCTATTTGTAAGAGAGGGGCCTCGCGCCTGTCCCGCCACCGGTGGGGAAGCGAGAGCTTGCCCTGAGCCCTTCGCTTCACTCAGGATAAACTCCGCCGAAGGGGGGTGAGTTTTTATCGCTCACTGGATCGGCAACTGTGGCCGGGGTAGTTAAGGGCTGTATTTTAGGGCCAGAGGCCGGCTAAGGGTCTTGGCTTTTTATCTTTCTGAGCACCAGATTTCTTAAGATACCAGGCGCAATCAATTTCAGCCAGGGCACGAAATTAAGTTTGAATGGAATCGCCACTTCACTTTTCCCTCTAATCATCGCTTTGATGATCGCTTGACTGCACATGTCCAGGGAAATGGATTCCTTAGAGTGCCGGCGTTTCGAAAATCCTATTCTTTGACCATCGGTACCCAGCGCATTTTCTCGTAGACTCGTGCCCCTGATCCAGTGCGGCATGACCGTTAGAATATGGACATCCTGGAGTTCCATTCGTAGTGAATCCAGAAATCCATGGAGAGCATGCTTGGAAGCGGCATAGCCCGAATGAAAGGGCATTCCCATTTTCCCTTGAATTGAAGAAATGGCTACGATAGTACCCCGATTTTTTTTCAAATGCGGCAGGGCGGAATGAATACAATAAACGGCGCCCAGATAATTAACATTCATAATTTTATTAAAAATTGATACGTCGGTTACGTTTTCAAATAGAGACCACATACTGATTCCGGCATTCAAGATCAAATAATCTATGGAGCCGTGCTGATTGACTGCCTGCTCAACCATTGAACGGCATTGATCGGCATCGGTGACATCTGTCCTTACCGTGAGCGGAAGTGGCGATCCGGACTGTTTACATATCTGTGCAACTTCATCTAAGGCAGCCAGATTTCGGGCAGCTAAGACCAGATTCACATTATGGGCAGCCAGGGCAACGGCTAGAGCTTTGCCCAGGCCGGAAGATGCTCCGGTTACGACGAATGTTTTTCCGGTAAGTCCTATAGCGAGCGTTGTTTGCAACAGCTACCTAACCCCATGCTCTCATAGATCAATTAGATCCATGAGTTTATGAGAACAATGCTACTAGCCAGATCAATTCTAAATATCGATTCAGATGGATTTACGCGTCCGATTGCTGATCAGCAAAAATATTATTCTGTATGCCAAAGATATTGTTGGGATCGGTGGCCCGCTTCAAATTCTTAAGCATCTCTATGCTTGCCGGTGACAAAATATCCTTCATAAATCCCATTCGCAGTTTTCCCACACCGTGGTGATGAGAGATAGATCCGCCGTTATTTAAAATCGTCTGGCGCAGTTCATGTTCGATCTTTGAAAAGATTTTTTCAGGAGAGGATATTCCTTTGGCGTAGAAACCGTACATAAAATAAATACATACTCCCGTATGATAGGTCTGGGTGATTCTGTAGGATATATACGATTTTGCAGGCAAATTAAACTCATGGTGTTTCTTTGTTACCATCTCCGTAACGGCTCGGCACACATCGTGAATTTTGTCCCAGGGCACGGAGGTTTCGAATGTCTCGCCAATGACATGAAAACCTGAGAGAAAATCTCGTATATAGGCAATACAATAAGTCAACAAGTATCCCCTGCGTCCATTTTCGGAGCCGCCGGGTATGCCGCCGAATTGTTTGGCAATGGAATAAGCGCTTTTTTCCTGCTGGGATACCTCGATGGCGGTCCCTTCCATGACAAGGGTTGTGGCTGCCAGTTTCAGGGGGTCGAATTTTTTAATTTTTAAAAGATAAAACTTTTTTATCTTATCAAGGATCGATGCCAAGAATTTCGGTTCAGGCTTTAACGCCAGTCCAAATCTGAATTGAACGTTGTCTACCAGGCGGATGCTGGAGGGAGGTTGGCCTTCGTGAGTCAGTTTATATAAAAACTTGACACCGGATTCGAAGTCCGGAAATACGATGGAGCCGTATTTCTGAACCTGGGGTAGTTTATGAATCTTAATAACAGCTTTGGTAATGAGCCCTATATTACCCTCATTCCCCAATAACAGATGTTGGGGTTGCATCCCCATGGACATACGAGGCGTAGTGTCAAGTTGCGACAGCGTCCCCTCGGTGGTAATCATGGTAAGACTCTGGATGATTTGCTCAATGTTGCCATAGCGGTTCTTTTTCATGCCGCTGGCATTGGTGGCGATCCAGCCGCCAAGGGTGGAAAACTCGATGCTATCCGGTTCATGGCCTGACATGAAGCCCTCTTCGCCGAGCAACTCTTCAAGTTTCTTACCGGTAATACCCGCCTGGACACAGGCCCGAAAGTTCTCCTTGTCAATCCATTCAATTTTATTCATTCTGAGCATATCGACAGACACGATCATCCGGGTCTCGTTGGCCGGCAGCTGCAAAGCGTTGCTGACGCTGGTGCCCCCCCCGTATGGTACGAGACAGACATCGTGTTCCTTGGCCAACGAAATAATGGTTTGGGCATCTTCCTCCGATTGACAATAATAGACCATGTCCACTACGCGAGAAATGGATTCATATAATACTTTGTACACTTCATCGGCGGAGGTCTGGCCGTGGCTATGTATGAGCCGCACCTTATCGTCAAAGGAGTATTGATCCTCCGTAAATTTATTTTTAATGGCGGCAAAAAACATTTCATTGATGGATGAAGCCGGAACCACCGGTTGGGTGTATTCCGGCTTGATATCATCCAAATCCAATTTCACCTGCAGCATGCTTTCTATGTAGGGAATAAACTGCTTCATTCGATAGCCGCATAGACTATATCTATTGCCGGTGAGCGTAACGGATTTATCCGCATTAACGACAAATTTAGTATCGGCGTAACCCCACTTATGGTCCCATACCGCCAAGTCATCGGGTGATGAATTAACAGGGCTATTTTTAGGCATGATTATACTTTGTGCCGTCCAAGATTATGGATTGTCTTTTCAAGATCTTCGGTCATCTTCTGTATCGCTTGATATTCGATTTCATTTGAATTTAACGGGTCTGAACCAGCAGATTGAAAATATTGCTGCGGGTCCATAGGTTCTCCAATGAGCACTGATATTTTTTTGGGTCTCATGAAGAGGTTCCCTTTGGGCCAGGCCTTATGACTGCCGTTGATGTAAACGGGCACAATAGGTATGCCAAGTTTGATGGCAAAGGACGTTGCCCCCTTTTTGAATGGGCCCAAGCTGCCATCAAGTGAACGGGTTCCTTCGGGGAAAAAGATTATATTGCGATTGCCATTTGAGATAAATAATTTGCAGAGATTAACCGTTTCCTCTGTAGAAATATTTCTGTCGACTTTAGGAGATCTATCGATCGGTATTAAAGTCATGATTATGCCGGTTAAATATTTTTTTATTCTATTTTCAAACCAATAATCTTTGGCTGCTATCATACCAAATTTGTTGAAACTTGTATTGCGGGCTATCATGAGAATGATCACATCCATGTGGCTGTTATGATTACTGCAAAACATAAAGGAGGTGTTGGGGATATTTTCGCGTCCGGATATCGATAGTGGACAGTAAATTTTGAAAACTGTCCTGCAATAGAGTTCGAAAAGTTTCTGGATAGACCGGCCAAGTAGGGCTGGACGTTCTACAAGATAGGCGTATTCTGGCGCAATTTCGTCGCCTTCTAATGTAACCCGTGAATTTTTCACCGGTTACCGCCCGTAGTTAGAGTGCGATTCGGCAAATTCATTGCATTATATGGCGCCCCCCAGTGAGAGCTCCAAATCCAGAGCAGAGGCACAGACTATTTCAGCGAGTTTTTTAGACGAATTCTTTGCGGTACATTTGAGCATTTCCAAATTTTTTCTCTGTTGCAGAAGACGGGTTCCACCTCCCACCGTTCCCACTGTAATAGAGGGCATGCTGAGTGTGATGTAAAGATCATCTCCATTTCTAATTTCACAGGTCATAATGCCCACAGAGTTCTCGGAGACACAGGCCGTATCCTGCCCGGTCGCCAGATAAATGGCCGTCAGGGCGTTGGAAACGTGCAGATTTAGGCCCACCACCCCGGCCAATAATGACCCAACAGTCAATTGCCTATAGCCATCGAGAAAATTTTCTGTGGTGCTTCTAAAGATCCTTTTAAGGTTGCGATTACTAATCTGGGCGCTGGCAACGACTTGATGGCCTCGTCCTAAAAGCAACGTTTTGTAAGCCGGATTCTTATCGCTGTTAAAGTTGGATTCTATGAGGTAGCGGTATCTATTTTTGCTCGAATAATTTTCATGGATGTATCTGCAGGCTTCAGCAGTGGCGATCGTG
>JASJYH010000139.1 GCA_030123675.1 Anaerolineae bacterium
CAAGTTCAACCAGGGCCGTGATTTTTTCTGGATCGATGTCGTAGACTTTAAGCGAATAACCGGCCTTGAGCAGGTTTTGAGCCATTGGGGATCCCATTCGTCCCAACCCGATAAAACCGATTGTCATCGATTGTATGTTCATAAATAAGCTCCAATCATCCAAACAAATGAATCAATAATTCAATTAAAAAACCAACTAATCAATCTTTAATAACCGTTTGATTATCCGCGAGACCGATTTCAAATAAGCACCTTAGTTCCTCCAGAGCTGGAATCATGGCATCAAACAGCAATGCGCATATCCCCTCGTGCTCTTCCTCAAGACAGGTTGTCGATGAATCTTTACGGGTCAACTGCCATATGACTTCTATCTGGGCGTAGCACTATAATGAATCTGGCTTGTGGGTTTTTGGCAATCATCTTTTTTTATTTGTGAGAGATTATGACGATTTTTGTAGGGTGTATAGCTGATGATTTTACCGGGGCTACCGATTTGGCCGGATTTTTGGTCAAGCAGGGATTTCGCACCATTCAGCTCAATGGGGTTCCTGCCGAAGAGCCGGATCTTGGCGAGGTGGACGCGGTGGTGATTGCGTTGAAATCACGGACGATTGCTGCTAATGCAGCGATTGCGCAATCGTTAGCAGCGTTGAATCGATTGAAAAGCTGGGGATGCCATCAATTTTATTTCAAGTATTGCTCGACATTTGATTCGACGGAAAAAGGCAACATCGGTGCGGTGACGGATGCGTTGTTGGATGCACTGGGAGAGGATTTCACCATCGCTTGCCCTGCTTTACCGGTCAACGGCAGGAGTCTCTACCAGGGGCATTTGTTTGTGAATGGAGTTTTGTTGCATGAAAGCGGTATGCAAGACCATCCATTAACCCCGATGACTGATTCGAACCTCGTGCGTTTTTTCGGCAAGCAGGTCAGAGGAAAGGTCGGTTTGGTTCCTTTCGAAGTGGTGGAGCAGGGCGCGCAAGCAATCCGCAAAGCCTTTCGGAGACTGAAAGCGGAGGGCAAGCGCTACGCCATTGTCGATGCAGTGACCAATCGCCATCTGCGCCACATCGGACACGCGGTCAAAAATCTTAAATTGATTACTGGTGGTTCCGGGCTTTCCATGTATCTGGTTGATAATTTTGAACTGGAAGATGTTAAAAATCGTTGCGCCGATCACATAGCGGAAATTCCCGGCAATGTGGCCATGCTTTCAGGAAGCTGCTCAACGATGACCCGGCAGCAGGTGGCCCGGGCGAAAGAAAAATTCCCTTCTTTTTATCTGGATCCAATGCAGTTGGTCAATAACCCAGGGTTTATGGAAAACGCCATTCAGTGGGCGTTGGAGCAAGCAAAGCAAGATTCCGTGTTGATTTACACCACCAGTTCTCCTGAAAAAGTGAAACAACTTCAAGATTTATTGGGTATCGAAAAGGCCGGGGATTTGATGGAAAATTCATTGAAAAAGATTGCCAAATCTCTGGCAGCTGCGGGAATTCGGAAGTTTGTGATTGCGGGAGGAGAAACCTCCGGCTGCATTGTCAAAGAGTTGAATGTGACGATCATGCGCATTGGTCCTGAAATCGCGCCTGGGGTACCCTGGACAGTCACTCCCGGGAAGCAACCACTGGCGCTTGCCTTGAAATCAGGAAATTTCGGATCTGTTGATTTTTTTGAGGACGCTTTGGAGAAAATAAAATGAAAGAAAGTCAACTCAGAGAAAACATCGTCCTCCAGGGGAAATCCATTTTTCAACGAGGATTGACGGCGGGAAGCTCGGGAAACATCAGCGTGCGCCTGGACGATGGTTGGTTGCTGACCCCCACCAATTCCTGTCTGGGAGAATTGGATCCTGCCAAATTAAGCAAGCTGGATTGGGCGGGAAATCTCCTGGACGGCGATCCTCCCTCCAAAGAACATTTTTTGCATAACGCCGTATATCAACAGCGCCCTTCCTGCGAGGCGGTGGTTCATCTCCACTCCACTCATTCCGTCGCAGTTTCCTGTTTGCCCGATGTCAATCCTGAAAATGTGATCCCGCCTCTAACGGCTTACTACGTGATGCGAGTAGGAACACTGCCGTTGATTCCTTATTTTCGTCCCGGCGATCAAAAACTGGGAGCAGCGATTGCTCAGCTTGCGGGAAAACATTCCTCCGTGCTGCTGGCCAATCATGGTCCTGTCGTTGCCGGAACGTCCCTGGAGGCCGCTGTTTACGCCATTGAAGAATTGGAAGAAACCGCAAAGCTCTATTTGCTCCTGCACGGTGCCAACCCAAGATGTCTCACAGAGGAACAAATTACGGAATTGAAAACATGATAAAAACGAAGGAGGGGACTATGCTGAAATTTTCAGCAAACATTTCCACCATGTTTGTAGAATTTGAATATTTAGAAAGATATGCTGCGGCGGCAAAAGCGGGATTCAAGATGATCGAGTGCCAATTCCCTTATGACTTTGCTGCAAACGTGCATCAGGAACACCTGCAAGCCCATCAACTTGAATTACTCTTGCTCAACTCCCCTCCCGGCGATTTTCAAAAAGGAGAACGGGGATTGGCCGCATTGCCGGGAAGAGAAAATGAATTCAAAGAAAGCATTCAGCAAGCTCTGGAATATGCCTGCGTTTTGAATTGTGACAAACTGCATGTGATGGCGGGTGTTTCCAAAAATGAATTTCCATTGGAAAAACAGGCAGAAGTTTACCTTGAGAACATTAAATATGCCGCAGAGGAAGCCGCCAGACAAAATCGCACCATCCTGATCGAACCGGTCAACACATTTGATGTCCCCGGTTATTTTTTAAATACCCCAAAACAGGCCATGGCTTTTCTGGAAACAATTGATTTGCCCAATGTCCGCTTGCAATTCGATGTGTACCATTGTCAGAAGATGGTCGGTCATTTGGAATATCACATTCGTAAATATTTTCATGCCATTGATCATCTTCAAATTTCGGCGCTTCCGAACCGTAACGAACCGGATCAGGGTGAAATTAATTTTCCGTACATTTTTTCTCTGTTGGAACAACTCGGCTATCAAGGATGGGTCGGTTGTGAATACACGCCGCGAGGCAGTACGTTGGAGGGGCTTGGCTGGTTAAACAGAGTAGCTAGACACAGAGGATCGGGTATTATTAATAATTAAGATTGTATCAATCATAGCTATTATATGCGGGGTTAGCGGTCTTAATCTTAGCGGTGTGCACGAAGCGACCTGATTCAATTATTAGCAATAGCGTTTACTCTTTAACGTAACATAAGTCAGGTTAAATCAAATTCCGGATCAGATATAAAATATTGGTTGTCATTATTCTCAACTGTGAGAATGGTTTGTCGAATTATTGTTGTGTCTGTCGCAAAAAATAAAACTGCTAAACATACGTTCCCACATCATATGTTTAAACTTATAGTCTGATAGATAAACCCTGTCGGGAATCTCATCATGTTTCAACCCGAAGGTCAGTACATTTACGAAGATAATGCTATGCAAGAACAAGTTAAGGTCGTTAGAAACGGCGGAGTGCTCGAGATTACCCTCGACAATCCCAAGGTAAATGCCATTGACATTACTATTAGCCAGAAACTTGGAGAAGCTTTTGTAACACTGCGCGATGATCCGGAACTCTCCGTTGCCATCATTACCAGTGCAGGCGAGAGAATCTTTTCCGCCGGCTGGGACCTCAAGGCAGTCAATGCCGGAGAGATGCAGACAGACAATTGGTGGGAAGACGATTATGGCCCCGGTGGATTCGCCGGTTTAACCGAGTGATGGGATTTGAACAAACCAGTGATAGCAGCAGTAAACGGAATTGTTATGGGTGGCGGTGTCGAACTGGTGCTGGCCTGTGATCTGATTATCGCTGCCGATCATGTTGAATTCACCCTGCCTGAATTGCCTCTCGGAATCATACCCGACGCTGGTGCAATACAGCGTCTTGCCCGCCGCCTGCCCTATAATAAAGCAATGGAAATGTTTCTCCTGGGGCAGCGCATGACAGCGGCCGAGGCTGCAAGTTATGGCCTGGTGAATAAGGTTGTCCCCCTGGATCAGCTTATGGATACGGCCAGGGCCTGGGCAAATCAGCTGACAGAGATTGCTCCTCTTGCTTTGCAATCGGTCAAGGAGCTGTTGCGTGCCATCGAAGGTGACACCATCGAACAAGCATTCCAGACTATACGTTCTGCGAATTTGCCGATTTACCGGCAACTGCTGAAGTCAGAAGATGCACAAGAGGGTGTGAACGCTTTTGTCGAGAAACGCGAAGCAAAGTTTAAAGGTAGCTAGTACTCCGTCCGAGAATAGAACGAATTAGGCGTTATGACTGAAAAACTCGATCTTATTGCCCCACAAGATGTTCGCCGGATAGCCTGTATCGGGGCCGGTCCCATTGGCGCCGGATGGGCCGCTTCCTTTCTTGCCCGAGGCTATCATGTCACCGCTTATCTGCATGAGCCTGCCGAAGAATCTTCATTACGTGCCTTGATTGACAACGCATGGATCAGCCTGGAGTCACTCGGATTATCGGAAGGTGCATCGCTGGATAACCTTCAATGTACGAACGATCTGGCTGCTGCTGTCGCCAATATTGATTTTATCCAGGAAAGTGCACCCGAAAATCTTGAAATCAAGCAGGCACTTTTTGCCAGGCTCGATGAGCTTACAGCACCCAATGTCATAATTGCATCAAGCACCTCGGGTCTGCCTATGACCGAGATACAGGCCGTTTGTACAAATCCGCAGCGAATGGTGGTGGGGCATCCATTTAACCCGCCCTATCTGCTGCCCCTGGTTGAGATTGTCAAAGGCGTCAATACTGCGCCGGAGACAGTACAGTGGTTGGTGGATTTTTATAAATCTGCGGGCAAAGCACCACTTGTTTTATCCAGGGAGATACCCGGTTTTATTGCCACGCGATTACAGGAGGCTATTTGGCGTGAAGCCCTGCACATGGTTGCCAACGATGAAGCAACGGTGGAGG
>JASJYH010000013.1 GCA_030123675.1 Anaerolineae bacterium
CCCTTCGCTTTGCTCAGGGTGACAAATTAATTATGTCCTCGGTATTAAGCACTCCGGACATTTATAAGCCCTTGGCAATTTACTAACTAGTAAGTAAAATACGGATCCGATGAGCAAAAGTTCAAATACCAAACGGGCGATCTTGAATCTGGCTGAAGCCCTGATGCAAGATAAGGGCTTCAATGGCTTTAGCTACGCTCATATTGCCTCAGAATTGGGCGTCAAGAATGCCGCCATTCATTACCACTTCCCTAGCAAGGAAGCCCTGGGCGGTGCGGTGGTACAACGCTATCGGGATCGCTTCCAGTTGTGGGTCAACAATCCGAGCGTAAAAGACCTGCCCCCAGTGAAAAAGCTGGAGTGGTTTTTTGGGATTTACTCGGACATGCGCGCTGATAAAGGTAAGGTCTGTTTGGCGGGCTCGCTCGAGACGGAGTTCAATGTCATCCCTGAATCCTTGCGGGCCCAAACCAAAGCCCTGACCAACGAACTGCTCTCCTGGTTGGCTGCTACATTAGAGGAAGGCCGGCGGGCAGGTGTATTTCACTTTACAGGTGATCCGACCAGGAAGGCCAGCTTGATCCTGTCTAGTTTGCAGGGTGGTTTGCAATTGGCACGCGCCCTGGGAACAGACATGTTTCATGCGGTTGTCGAGCAGCACAAGCAAGACTTGCTCGTCTAACATTTTTGGTAGTGGTATAAAAGTAAGTGGTGTCATTGCGAAGGAGCGCTAGCGACTGAAGCAATCTGCGCTTTTAATTAGGAGATTGCTTCGCTCCGTACTCCGTCCGGCGTCCTTTCAGGAAACTGCGCTCGCAATGACACAACTTAAAAGGAGTATACATGCCAAATTTAATACCCTCCACACTCAAGCAGCGCCTGATCGTCAAGAAAGCCTATCAAGCTTTTTTCAGCCCGGGCAAACGTGAAGAGGCTGCTGCAGAGCGCGAGATTATCCAACGCGGAAAAACCTATCGGCTCCCCTATTCGGGCGGCCAGCTGGCCGTTAGCACCTGGGGTGAGGTTGGCCCCGCTATTTTGCTGATGCATGGCTGGGGCGGCGCCCTTGCTCAAATGACAGGCTTTGTAATGCCATTATTAACTGCTGGCTACCGTGTGGTAGCTTATGACCAACCCGCACACGGCCAGTCTGATGGGCTGATGACAAATGTGCTTGAAATTGCGCCCACGCTGGATCTTATTTCAAAACATGAAGGGCCCTTTGAAACCATCATTGCGCATTCATTTGGGACCCTGGTTGTCTCTTACGGGCTGGCCAACCTGGATTATCCAGCTCCCCAAAAATTGGTGTACTTGGGCTCCTTCAACCGCTTGATGGACTCGTTGCCGCGGTTTCAGGTTTTGGCTGGATTGCCGGATGTAATTATGGAGGGCGTCCGAGATAAGATTTACGATAAATTCAACCGGGATGTATTAGAAGCCATCACGAACGAGAGCATGACCCAGCGCATCGATATCCCCGCGCTATTGTTCCACGATACGACAGACGAAGTTACCCCAATTGAGGACAGCCGCTCGATTGCCAAGGTTTGGAAGAGTGCCAATTTGATTGAAACCGACGGATTGGGCCATAGAGGCGGATTGCAATCCAGCGACATTCACGCACAAATTGTAAAATTTTTGAAAGGTGATCTTGTCATTGCGAAGGAGCGCTAGCGACTGACCTGTGCCCCGCTTGTCCCCAGGGGGGGAATGGGGTAAGCAATCTCCTTGATAGTGGAGGAGACTGCCGAAGTGCCCTTAGGGTACGTCAGGCTAAAGCCTTCCTACTAATGATATGACTTATCATTTTGAAATGAGCAGCGACCGCTGGTTGAGTATCCGGCGGGGTTTCGATACGCTCCCTACGGTCGCACTCAACCGCCGCCGGATGTATCGAAACCAAGGATGCTGTGGAGACACTCGCAGTGACAGACCTATTAGGGGTTTTGACCTCACCAGAGCGAATTCAAAAACGTGCTAAATTCGTCTCGAAAGCGCTGCCTGGCAAATCGCTGTGCGTTTTTCTGAATCAGGCGCGCATCGAAAGAATTTTTCCTTCTTTCAAATTCCTCCAGTGCTTGGACCATCGCTGCCATTGACTGAGTATCGAATAAGAGACCAGTCTCACCATCTACCACGATCTCGGCTGCGCCGCCTTGCCGGTACGCGATCACCGGGCAACCAGCCGCTTGTGCTTCTGCCATCGCCATCCCAAAATCCTCAACGGCCATATAAACGAATGCCTTTGCGCGATTCATCAGGTCAGTCACTACTTCATCTGGCTGATTATCCAACAGAGTCACATTCGGCCCAGCCAGTCGGGCAAGATTGGGTTTTTCCGGGCCTGTTCCGACTACCAACAAAGGCAGTTTCAATTGGTTGAAAGCCTCCACAATCGTGGCTACCCGCTTGTAGGGCACCAAGCGCGTGACCACCAAATAAAAATTCTCTCGCTTATTAACAGGCTTGAATCGGGTTAGGTCAATTGGTGGGTATATGACCCGTGCCTCTCGCCCCCAAACTTGCTTGATCCGTCCCGCCGTCCATTCAGAAATCGCCAACATATGATCCGCACGTTGCGCGGCTTTGCGGTCCCAGGTGCGGATAAATCCCAATGCGGAGCGAGCAAGCCAACCCGCGAACGATCCGTTTAATCCATGTAAATTCAGATAATCTTCCTGCAGGTGCCAAGCGTAGCGCATCGGGGTGCAAATGTAAGCAACATGGGTCTGCCCAACTTGAGTCCGAACCCCATGCGCCACAGCGTGGGAGAGCGAAAGCACAATTGGGAATCGGTTGAGATCCAGGCGTTCGATCGCCAGCGGCATAAGTGGCAAGTAAGATCGATAATATTTGTGTATGCCTGGCAAACGCTGCATCAAAGTAGTTGTCACACTGTATTTTGCCAATGGGGTATTTTCGAAGGCTGAGCGGGAATACAGCAAGGCATGCAGTTGGGCCTGTGGGTAAAGGTCCATAATTTCAGCCAACAGACGCTCAGAACCACTGTATGAGCTGAGCCAATCGTGGACTACGGCCAACGAATTAGTTGTGGGAGGCTGGGTTTGACTCAACTATTTTTGCTCCTAAAGCGTATCCAGGGATAAGCGCGTTTTTGCTGCAGCGTTGTCCCAACCAAAAGTGGCTGCTCGTTCCAGGCCCTGGGCACTTAGTTTCTGGCACAGAGAACGGTCAGCGGACAACTGGCTCATGGCCGCTGCGATATTGGAAGGTTCGAGCGGGTCCACCAACATGGCAGCCTCAGCCGCGATTTCGGGTAAAGAGCCATGGTTGGATGTGATCACAGGCGTGCCGCAAGCCATGGCTTCCAAGACCGATAACCCGAATCCTTCGTATAGCGAAGGCAGTACAAGCGCATACGCAGCGCAATACACAGCCGGCAGATCAGCCTCTGGAATATAACCAAGTGGATGAACTCCGGGGGGCATGGACCCGTAGCCCCTACCGCGGAAGACAGCCCCGGCGCTTCCAACCAGGACCAAAGCCTGCTGCGGGATCTTAGCCCGAATCTGGTCCCAAGCCTTGAATAAACCAACCAGGTTCTTGCGCGGTTCTTGGGTGCCCACAAAAAGGAAATAAGACTTGGGCAATCCATACTTCTCACGGATTTCCAGGATCTTTTTCCGGGAGACGGGTCCAAAAGGTTTCCCGACCCCGCCTGGGATAACTCGGATGCGTTCTTTAGGAAGCCCGAGTTTTATCTGCAGCCGTTCAGACGAAAACTGTGAGGGTGTTATCACAAGTGCCACTGATCTAACCAATATGCGCCAAGAAAGCCGAACCCAACTTGCAAAAGCAGGCCGAAACCATTCCGGATGATCCAGCGGGCTGGCGTCATGCAGCACGAGTGCCTGGCGAGCTACAGACCAAGGGCCGCTATTGGCCGGCGACCACAATACTTCAGCACTCCGCAATCGGCGCGCCAAAACAAACTGCTCCCACATATTGCCAGCGATCTGACCCAACGGCTTGCCAGGCGCAAGTATGCGGCTCCCCTGTGGCAGCCGCACCCCGATCTCATAGGCGTAACGTTCCACACCAGTCGGCCGCCGCTGTGTATAACGTCCATTTATGGCAATTTGGTTACTCAATCTTTTGCCTGACCTGAGCTGCCCATAAGCCCAGCATCAGCCCCAACAAGAGACGCCCGGGCGCTAATGTCCACAGGTAATGGTCAAACAGGCTGGTTGCCAATAGACCCGCCAGCGCAGCGCTCGAAATAACTCCTGCTGGGGTACGAGCATGCCTTATGCCTATAAGGATGACGATCGCCAAGCCAATTAGCATCAGCGCGCCACCCAGACCCAGGTCACTGATGACCAACAGCGCTAAGTTATGAACTGGTTCGATAGGCAATCCGGGGGCTGTGATCCGCTCGAGTGCTAGCATAAAGCCACCAGCGCCAACACCCAGCCAGGGCTGCTCTTGAATAATCTCAACGGCATAGTCTATCAAAGCCAGCCGGGTTATTACAGAATATGCCTCTGTTGGCGCTGAAGTAGCTCCCAGGCGGGTGACGATGAGTGGGCGGGTCAGCGAAAGAATTGCTACCAACCCTATAATTCCAGCCAGACTGAGAAGGATCAATCTTTTTCGATCTAGTAAACGGCGTTTAAGCAAGATAACCAAGCCAGCGACTGCCAGGCCTATCCAGGCCCCTCGTGAGAAGGTCAGCACCAAAAGCATGAGCCCCAAACTGAAGAGAACCGCAAACCAGCCACTCACGTTCTTGTTTCGAAGAAAGAGCCAAACTGGGCCAATCAGATACACTACAATCCAGCCACCCAACAAATTAGGATGCGGCAATGTCCCATACACTCGCAAGAATCGCACTCCCAAGGCTTCTACGATAATGGCTCCTATCACCTCCGGGTTGGTGGCCTTTGGCCAAATTAATTCTAAAGGGTTTAGAAAATCGGTAGATTGAACCCCAAATTGCCAGAACCCAATCACTATTTGCAAACCTAGGGCAGCACAAAACCCATAGGCAACCGCACGCCAAACTTGCGGCCGGTCGAACAGAGAGAAAAATAGTGCAATCGCTAGCCAAAGATGCAAGCCAACGTACAGCGAGACCTGTCTGTCCAGTGACCATAGCATGCTTAAAGATGCCAACAAACCCAAGCCGATGAGCCAAATTCCGGGAGATTGGAGGATGCCTGCAAGTCCACCTGAGCTGCGTGAATCAGTTTGCCTTGGCAAAAAGAAGCGCTGCAAGGCCCAGGCAAGCACAGCAATCAGGGCCAGCGCATCGCTTAAAAAGAACAAGGCATGATCGTAGGTAAAATAAATCCGATCTGTCCCAAGTTCAGCCAGCGTTCTAAAATACCAAAATGTCAATCCGAGCGGTAAGAGCGCAATAGCAAATGTGTGTATTCTTAAAAGGGCCCCGCGGGTGGCCAAAGGCCGGAATTGTAAACCTGCCAATCCCGCCGTGAGGGCCAACGCAAGCAGGGGCAAGACACCCCACAAGAATTCTGCCAATTGATTGGAGCTAACTGGCTGGGCAGGTTGAGGCAGGCTGCGGTTGGAATTTTGCCAAACCTGGACGCCATTTTTTAATATTGTTATCCGAGACCACCCATTCCGGACCAGCACAGGGATGTATTCACTTCGATGTACAAATCCCCAACGCACTCCGTGCTCCTGCGCCCTTTCCAAAATCGGGTCTAATGCACCTACCCCAACCGGGGTCCAAAAAGCTGTGTCTATTTGGGCAATTCCGCTCTTGCGCAGCTCGGGCAAGTTTCGGGCTGTATGATAGCTGCCATCTATGGTGGTGGCAGTCGTCAATCGAGAAAGGTAGGCCAGCTGATTGCCAAAGCCAAAGGTGAGATAGCGCCATTGCCAACGGCCTTCTTCTTCCAAATATTTAACGATTGGCTGCATGTCCACTTGAGGCGGTTGGACGTGGAAGATAGTTTGTGCTGTGCCTGTTATTAGGGAGGTTAGTCCTAGCAAACCAAAAGCAACCATCGAAGCTACTTGCCTGATGCGTATATTCGGATATTCAAATAAGCGCTCAAGGCGAGTTTGGCGTATTGGCGAGGAAACAAGATTTATTGTCAGGCTCAAGAGACGCGGAAGAAACCGTCGCAAGGGGATCAGGAGCATCCCAAGGTACGGTAGCAAGAATATGGAGGCCCATAATGCGAAGCGATCATACGTCAACCACTCCCATCCAGAACCGAAGACCCACCGTGGCAGGGCTGTCGTGCCTCCCAGTCCAAACAGGAACAAACCCAGGAAAGCTATGCCCAATCCCCGCCTGTGTCGTAACCCGATAAACCAAAGTGCAAATGGGATCAGCACCATCAGGGGTCCGTACATCGGCAAAAAGAATGTGATGATAGCAAAGGGATCCGTTAGAAAATTGTGGCGGGAGGGGTGATCAATCGGTGTCTGAAGCTCCTGTCCCAGCCCCCAACCCCAGAATGGCCAAACTACGACCAATGCCACCAGGGTTGCAAAAACAGTGAAGAGAGACACTCGTATTATCAACGAACGCCACTCCATATTTTGGCTGATTCTCAAATGCAGCACAATCGCGAGTAACAACCAGGGTAGAAAAAGAAGTGTGCCGTGATGGGAAGCCATCACAACAGCGATCAAAGCGACTGCTAACGCGCCACTGAGCCTTTCTCCCGTTCGCAGGTAGCGCGCAAAAGCAGCTCCAGCAAACAAAGCCAGCAACGTACCGGCAAGTGTCGGTAGTTGTCCGAAGGTATGCGCCGATAAGTATATTGACGGCAGAAAGGCAGATCCCAGGGCTGCGTAACCAGCCGTTGCGGGCCCCGTGAAGATGCGACTGAATGCATATACCCCCAGGGGAAAGGCTGTCAAAACAGTCAGAAAGACGAGCGCAAAGGCCGCCTCAACGCCGATGAGATGACTCAGCAAGCCTATCGCCTGGTGGACGAGCGGCGGGTAGGAGTTAATTTCAAAGCCTGTATACCAGCGTGGTTCCCAAAGAGACCACCAATCCAAACGATAATGGTCCGCAAAGAACATGTGGGTATACGCATCAAAACTTGTCCGATATCTGGTTGCAAGCACCAGCAGGCCATGGAATAGAAAAGACAGGAGGACGGCTCTGCGTACACGCTTGGGAATCATGCCTGTTCTAATGTGAGCTGGGCCGGGATAACAATTCGCTTTTCACTGCGTCGCAATTCGAGCGCCAAATTGAATGCATGCAAATAGCGTATGCAGGTTTGCTCAGGCCGAAAGTGCTGAATGGACTTAAAATTATGCGCCACTTGTTCATGCCGAGCGCTGGCCGATTCTAATAAAAACCGGATTGCCTGAACTAGGCTCTCAGTATTACCAACCTTGGAATACACAACTTTCATGTTGCTCTCTACTACAAAAGAGCGAATCTCAGCCAGGTCTGAAGCAACAATAGGTCGCCCCCACATCACGGCTTGATACAAGACACTGGAGGACCCACTGGAGGCGGTATAAGGCAGGACAATGATTTGAGCCTTTCGGAAGATGTCTTGAACTTTGTCTTCTGGAACTTCTCCCAACCAGCGGATTCCGGCCAAGTCACTATATTGTTGCTTCAAGCGGGCCGCATAATCGGCGAAGCGAACGTGGGTTGCTCCTGCAATTGATAAGCGCAAGCTTGGGATTTCTTCTAAGAGTGAAGAGAAGGCCTTGAGCAATCCTTCCAAGCCTTTAAACGGAGCCAGGGTGGTAAAGAACAACAGCTCTGGGTTCTGCTCTTCAGGGAGTAGGTCTGGAGTACGATAAGCCCCGATCGGAATATGGATCCCACGAACATTGGGATAGCGAATCTTCAGCTTATCGACATAATCCTGCGTGGTCAGGCACACTACGTTGGCATAAGTCCCACTGCGGGTTAATAATTTTGCACCAAATTGCGCGAAGATACCCCCTGGCACCTTAAGTGCCTGTAAATCTGCTGCTTCGATCAACTCATGCAATGTGACAACTGTAGGGAAGCCCATTTTTTGGGCCAAAACCGGCGTCAGGAAGCCTGATAAATTTGCCAACGGTGAGCGGCCAAAGGCGCTGGCACCCATATTAAACCAGACCAGATCTGGTTTTAATTCACGCAGACGGGAAATAATTTTAAGGCTTGTATCCAGGCGCTCTAATTGCCAAGGATACTCAACCTGCAAGGGAGCAAAATGGTCAGTTCCATTCAAATTGTTAGAACTAGAACTACCAGCAAGAACTGAAATTTTTTCAAATAAACCCAGGTCACCTAATGCGCGACTGAGATGGTAACCATACTGGCCTATGCCGGTAATGGTGGGCGGGAATGGACTGACGATGGCAAGATGCATGCTTTAAATTTTAAGTATTGCGGTATAAATAAGTCCAGGACAAAAAATTGACAGAACGCTAACTGCAAAGTATATTGTAACCAATCCTTTGCAAGCTTGCCCAAATATGCTTCATAATGCCAGTGCTGGTTCTATAAAAAATGCCATCCTCAAAACCTTAGCCTATTCGGACGTCTTCGACTACCCCCTAAGACCAGAGGAGCTTCATTACTATTTAGAGGCTTTATCAATAACTGCTGATGAGCTAACTTTCAGCTTGCAAGTTTTGAACGGACAGATTGGAAAGTCTCATGGATTTTACTTTCTTCGCGGCCGGGAGGAGATAATTAACCTTCGGGTGCAGCGTGAGCAGAAGACAGCCTTGGCATTCAAACGCGCCTGGCGTTATGGCCGCTTGCTCGGATATTTGCCCTTCATCCGTATGGTGGGATTAACTGGCTCACTGGCTGTACGCAATTGCAATGACGATATGGATTTGGATTTTATGCTGGTCACGCAAAGTGGTCGTGTATGGTTGGCACGCGCATTTGCTTTACTTCTGGGCCGATTCGCCAGGCTTTTTGGGGATACGCTATGCCCTAACTTGATCATATCCGAACATAAATTAGCGTGGGCAGCGCAAGACCTGTACAACGCACGCGAACTTTGCCAGATGATACCAATTGCTGGGGGCAATGTATATGCCAAGTTACGCAAGTCAAATAATTGGACAAATAAATATCTTCCAAATTCAAAAATTAGCAACTTGAAAAAACAAAACCAGCCGACAGATCACTCAAGAATTACTCAAGCAAGTTTTGGATTTCTCCAATCCATATTCGAATTATTTTTAAGTGGCCGACTGGGCGATCTACTCGAATCTTGGGAGATGAAACGAAAGGTGGCCCGCTTTACTCGCCAGACAGGCTACGGTTCGGAAACGGTCTTTAACGCGGATATCTGCCAGGGCAACTTTGATCATCATGGCACAAAGACGCGCGAAGGTTATCGTCAACGACTATTGAACTTAAACATTAAGCAGTATGGGTTTTATTGATGTTTACAATAGTTGATAAAGGGTTATGTCACTCTGAGCAGAGCGAAGAGTCTCAATTTACGAGACTGAGATGCTCACCTGCACTTGCAGCGCAGGTGCAAGTGTCACTCCGTTCACATCGTCCCGGTATCTTACGGGAGCATGACATAACTAATTAATGTGATTGTCAATAAATGACCCAGATCTTGTTCGGTCAATCATATTTCTTGCGCTTTGATCCCAAACTGTGGGAGGCGATGCAGCCCTACCCACCCCTGGGGACATTGTACGCCGCCAGCTACTTACGTGAAGATGGCTATGCTGTGGCGCTTTTCGATGCCATGTTGGCCGAGTCTGAAGAAGACTGGGCTGAGGCCTTAGATCAACACAAGCCGGAATATGCGATCCTGTTTGAGGATAACTTTAACTATCTCTCCAAAATGTGTTTGCTGCGCATGCGTGAGGCTGCCTTTACCATGATCAAGATGGCCAAAGAACACGGTTGCACCGTTATCCTATGCGGAGCGGATGCTACTGACCACACTCAGGAATATATCGCCCAGGGCTCAGATTTCGTGCTGCTCGGCGAAGGCGAGCTCACACTTGGGGAACTGATGGCACGTCTCACGGGTCGCTCAGATGCGCCTTTCGATTCTATCCTTGGCTTGACCTGGATCGACGAAGATGGCAGCCTCATTCGCAATTCACGCCGGCCTGACATCCGCGATCTGGATGGGCTGCCCTTCCCGGCCTGGGACTTGGTTGACATATCCCGCTATGAGAAATTCTGGCGGGAACGGCATGGCTATTATTCGATGAATATGGTGACCACCCGCGGCTGCCCCTATCACTGTAACTGGTGCGCAAAACCAATTTGGGGTCAGCGCTATAACACGCGCTCGCCCGAGAATGTTGTGGCCGAAATGAAATGGATCTATGCAGAATATCACCCCGACCACATCTGGTTTGCGGATGACATCCTGGGCCTCAAACCTGGTTGGATCGAGCGTTTTGCGGTTTTGGTGACGCAGGCGGATGTGGCAATCCCATTCAAGTGTCTCCAACGCGCTGATCTGATCAATGAAAAGATCGCCGCGGCATTAGCTTCGGCCGGTTGCCGCACGGTTTGGATTGGCGCTGAATCTGGGGCCCAAAAGATTCTAGATGCGATGGATAAGGGCACGCGCGTTGAGGATATCACCACCGCAGTCCGATTGTTGCAATCGTACGGCATCGAGGTGGGCTTCTTTCTGCAATTCGGGTATCCCGGTGAGACTTGGGAAGATGTGCGTCAGACCTTGCAAATGGTCCGCGACTGCGCCCCAGATGATATCGGCATCTCAGTTTCTTATCCACTGCCAGGCACAAAATTCTTTGAGCGCGTCAAACTGGAAATGGGCCAGGTTCAGAACTGGGTAGATTCTGATGATATGGCCATGCTCTATCGTGGCTCATATCCGACTGAGTTCTACCGAATATTGCACGGACGCGTACATCATGAATTTCGATTGCGACACGCTTGGCGCAAATGGGATTGGAATAAGATCGCCCGCACACCGTATTATCTTTTAGGTATGGCTCGCACCGAAATGCGTCTGCGGAAAATAGTTCGAGAAACCGCCCCCAACCCAAAAATGCTTCCGGAAACCCAATAATAAGGATCATGAACGAGCCTGCGCTGGCCGCCGTTGCAGAAGCTTTCTCGCGCAAGGCAAGGGTTTATGATGCTTATGGCGAGAGCAATCCCATCGTGGAGTGGTCTCGAAAGCAAGCCCGCTTAAGCTTATTGCGCCGATTAAAGCCGCAGGACGCTATTCTGGAACTCAACGCAGGCACTGGAGCAGACGCAGCCCATTTTGTCTCTCAAGGGTTCCGCGTGCATGCTACCGAGTTGGCGGATGGCATGCTGGAACAACTCAAAGCCAAGGTTAAGCAGCTAAATCAGAATGAGCGTTTCACATTTCAACAATGCTCTTTTACGAATTTGGATAGTGTGCAGGGCGGGCCTTACGACGCGCTGTTTTCCAACTTCGGCGGCTTGAACTGCATTCCCACCCTGGAGCTTATGACGGAAGGTCTTCCACGGTTGTTAAAACCTGGGGCCTGGGTGGTGTTGGTGCTGCTGGCAAAGATATGCCCTTGGGAAATTGCTCAACTCCTACGCGGTCACTGGGCTGCTGCCACGCGCCGGTTAAGGCCCGGGGGAGTGCTGGCCAATGTGGAAGGTATCCAATTCAAAACCTATTATTTCACACCCCGGCAGGTACAAAACACTTTTCCGCCATCATTTCAATTTGTATCCCTGCAAAGCCTGTGCCTCTTTTGCCCGCCTTCCTACCTAGAGAAATTTTCTAAAAAATATCCCAAACTGACAGCCAATTTAATGAGGCTTGACGAAAGACTCAACGATAAGTGGCCTTTGAATAGTTGGGGGGATTTCTTTATCCTGACCATGCAATATCAGCCATGAACGCTGCCCAGCTTTATCAGCGCGTGCGTGAAAAAGAAAAGCGGATCTATTCTGACGCGATCGTGGCCCAGCTACCAATAATCTCACGCAAACACACCCACGCCGATGAGTGGCGAGCACGTGCGGATTCTTGTAAGCGCTTAATCCGCTACTTATCAGCGCTCAATAAAGAGCAAACAATTCTAGATTTGGGCTGTGGTAACGGCTGGATGTGCCGTCGCCTGGCTGAAATTCCAAATTCTCGTGTACTCGGTATTGATCGGGATTCCCCCGAACTTAGACAGGCAGCACGCTTATTTTCCTCACCCAATCTCACCTTCGTTAACCTGAATATTTTCCAACCCGCACTTCAGCCAAGCAGCATAGACATTTTGGTGATTGCCAGCGCTATCCAATACTTTCCCAACCTACAAATCCTGATTGCGACTTCCTTGCCACTCTTAAGGCAGAATGCTGAGATCCATATCCTAGACAGCCCACTGTATAGACCTGATGAAGTATCCGACGCACGCGAACGTACCTGCGCCTACTATACTGCGATTGGACTCCCGGAAATGGGCGACCATTATTTTCATCATCTCAGCGAATCGCTAGAGATTTTCAAACCCACTACTTTATATTCGCCCTCCGCTTGGAGCCTGCGTCTAAAACGACTGCTGGGGTTGATCGGCTCCCCCTTTCCCTGGCTGCGCCTTCGAACTCATGCTTAAGAGCCTGCGCAAAAACACTTTTTGGTTGCTGCTTGCACGCCTCAGCACACAAGGATTGGGCCTGATATTCCTGGCGGTGGTAGCCCGCCGTTTGGTTGTGGCCGATTTTGGCCAATTTACCGCCTTCGCATCCATCTTGCTGGTTGGCAACACCTTTACCACTTTCGGGACCGACACCTTAATAATTCGCGAAACCGCACGCACACAAAAAATCACCCCGTTGATCACTTCGACAATCGCATTGCAACTGGCGCTTGCTGTACTATGGTTGTTGGTCACACTTGCATTACGACCTAGTTTGCCACTCCTGCTTTATTCCCTGGCCCTATTTCCGCTCGCCTTTTTCTCTGTTTTCAGTGCTTTGTTGCGGGCCTTCGAACGCATGCGACTCTTTTGGGGTCTCAGTCTGGCTGCTGCCGGCCTAATACTCATCCCTGCCTTCGTCTCGCACGACCTGTTGACTTTGTGCATCTGGTTATTGGGCGGACAAATTCTAATAGCCATTATTGCAGCTGGGATTTGTAGCGCCTCGCTTCCGGACTTTCGCTTGCCGCCGATTTTAGATTTTTCTAAGCTCCTGAAAGCGACTTGGCCATTTGCGGCTCTGACGACAATTGCGATCCTCTCCCAACGGCTTGGAACACTGACACTTTATTCACTGACCGGTGATGTCTCAACAGCATACTTTTCTTCCGCGGCTCGGATCGTAGAGGGCCTCAAAATCGGACATTTCGCTGTACTAGGCGCGCTCTTGCCGGCGCTGGCCCGGGTCGGTTCGGAGCTGCGTGGCGACTTTCGGCTGTCACTAATTTATATGCTTGGTTTAAGCGGCCTATTGGCCTGGGGTGTGACTATGGTCGCGCGGCCGCTGATTACCCTGCTGTATGGCGCGCCATATATCCCTGCTGCCAATCTCTTACAAATCCTGATATGGAGTTTGCTGCCTTACACAATTTCTGCTTTTATCTCAGTCGAGCTGGTAGCCAATGGCGCCGAACGAGGTTTGCTGACAGCAACTGCGCTATCATTTCTCATATTCATATTTCTATACATCGTCCTGATCCGAGCTTTTGGCTTGGTTGGTGCAGTTTGGGCAGGCCTGTCGGGAGAATTTCTTCAAGCCGGTGTTTTCGTGTGGGTCAGAAAAAGATATGTGCTTGCGAAGATTTTGGAACCTTCGCAAGCTTCTTCGCCAAAGGAACATCCCGGATGAAAAACGCCGCCATGCCTGAAACCAATCAGGGAAAATCCCAGCCCGTTTTAACGGCAGCAGAGAACCTCGCGTGGCGACGCGCCCAGGGTTTGTTAAAAGAGTTTCCTGCACCGAAAACAATTATCTTCGCCCCGCAAGGGAGTCTGGCAAAACATGCTTTGCGCCGTCACCGTGCAAAACGGATTACCGGGTTTCACGGGGATTTCCATCTGTTCAATAAGACGGAGATTGGGCTATCTTCGAATTTTGGGATTGGCGCGCCCGTGATTGCTGCATTGACGGATGAATTCGGGGCCTTGGGCGTGGTCCAATTCGTTCTCATCGGTCTGGCCGGTGGATTGCAAGCTAGCCTCTCCGCTGGCAGTTTGGTGGTTTCAACTTCTGCGCTGCGCGGCGAGGGAGTTTCGAGGCATTATCTGCCAGCTTCCGAAACTGTATCTGCTTCAATCGATTTGGTACGTGGAATTAGTACTGTTCTTGACAATCAAGGCGTCGTGTATGCCAGCGGCCCAACCTGGACAACAGACGCGCCTTATCGCGAAGAGCGCCAGCTGGTCTTGAAGCACCAGCACGACAACCTGCTGGCAGTGGATATGGAAGCCGCTGCACTGCTGGCTGTTGCCGATTCTCTGGGTCTCTCAGCTGTGGCACTTTATTCGATTGCAGACACATTGTCTGATGGTCGTTGGCAGATGTGCGCTGATATGCGTCTCCCCGAAAAAGGGCTGGTTCGGCTCTTTGAAAGCGTGTTCGAACATCTGACTTCCTAATATGCAACCAGCGATTGTCATCAGCGCCTTTAATCGTCCGGGTGCACTTGCCCGGCTGCTCTCGTCTTTGCAGCGAGCTGATTATCCCAAAGGGGTGCAGATACCTTTAATCGTATCTATCGATGCCAGTCAAGGCCCAGCACACATACAGGTCCGGGATGAGGCCCAGGGATTTAAATGGCAACACGGGCCGCTGGAGGTCGTGCTCCACGAGCGTCATTTGGGTCCGCTCGAAAATTTCTATTATTGCGGCGGTTTGACACACCAATATGAATCCGTCATCTTCTTAGAAGATGATCTAGTGGTTTCGCCTGTATTCTATTATTTTGGCGTACAGGCTTTAGAGGCGGTCGCTGATCAGGCGCACGTGGGAGGAGTATCGCTTTATACTTATGCCTTCAATGGCTATACCCATTATCCCTTTGTGCCAATAGCCGATGGCGGAGATAACTTCTTCATGCAGGTTCCGTCAATTCTTGGTCAGGCCTGGACAAGCGCGCAGTGGGCTCTTTTTACGAAGTGGCGCACAAATTCGACCAAATCGAGTATTACCTTAAAAGATCAACTGCATCCCTTTTGGTCACAATTTGATCGTGATGATTACTTCCCGATTTTGACAAAGTACCTGGTTGCCACCGACCAATTTACAATCTTCCCACGCAGCTCCCACACTACCGGATTCGGCGATGTGGGCGTGCATTTCACTTCTACAACGGCTTACTATCAGGTCCCGTTGCAACGCCGGCAAAAAACCTACCGATTCAATGATCTGGAAACTGCTTTCGCAGTCTATGATTCGTTTCACGAAATCCTGCCAGACCGGCTCAAACGCCTGGCAGATGAACTTCGAGATTTCGATTTCGATGTCGACTTAAATGCCACCAAATCCCAGCGCCACCTGGGTGCTGAGTACGTTCTGACAAGCCGCATTTGCAAAAATCCCAGACAGACTTTTGCGCAGGCCATGTGGCCGCTCGAAGCGAACGTAATCGAAAATATTCCTGGATCAGGATTAAGCCTATGTCGACCAGAGCATATTCGCTGGGGTCGTTTGGCGGATATCAAAACCCGTAAACGTCTCGACACTTATTTTACGCGTGGTCGGCGCATGAGCCGCAGTCTGCGATTCCAATTTGCTTTGCTGGAATTTGTGGAGAGCATACAGCGCCGTCTTAAAAAGTGATGGCCTGGATGATTGATCTCAGGATCAAGCAATCTCGTTAAATTGCTTGATTTGATGACCTACCAGGCGTACACTTGGGCTAACCCCTAAAAGGAGAAAAAAAATCCGTATGCATCCACTAATATCCATTGTAATTATCGGCTTGCTAGGAGGTATGGCAATTGGGTTGCAAAGCCCAATGGTCAGCCTGATGAGTCAACGGCTTGGCACACTGGAAAGTGCTTTTATTGTTCATTTCGGAGGAGCTGTTGTAATCTTAATTCCGATGCTTTTTTTGCGAAGCGGCAATCTTGGAAATTGGCGCAGCCTACCCTGGTATGTGCTAGGAGCAGGTGCGTTGGGTTTGATTGTTGTGGCAGGGGTAAGCTACATGATTCCGCGGGTAGGCGTGGCGGCTTCGTTTACTTTGTTGATTGCTGGGCAACTCGTGGTTAGCCCCATCTTAGATCATTATGGCTTTCTGGGGGTCCACATACGGCCGATGGATAGTTCCCGCACATTAGGTCTGGTGGTAGTTTTCATCGGTGCCTGGCTCACAGTCCGGTGAGATTGTTAGTGTGAATCCTTATGCCAGGAAGATCCATAATTATTCTCCGCAAAGTTTTCTCGTCGCAAGTTCCTCGAAGATTGTCCTGCCTGCACCTGTGCAGTAAATCGTCCTCCCTAAGGATGCCAGGACGGTGCTATGTCTTCGGGAGGCACGGGTGAGTGCAGTCGAACGGATGACATAAGGCTGAATAGTTACCCTTTTTGTAAATAAAGTAGCTCTTCTCGTCCCTGCCTTGATGGTACAGAATCAGTCGGTATTTTGCGTTCAACTAACTTGAATGACCTTTCCTTAAATAGCTTTAGAACTTTTTCAACCGAGACTGCGAAGGGTGGGCCATCTGTGTGTTGACCGATTGGAAATGCCAGGCTGAGATACAAGCCACCAGGTTTGAGCAAGCGTGCAACCAAATCAGCAAATTCAGCCCGCCGTTTTGGGTCGATGGCACAATAACAGGTGTATTCCAGCACGGTATCAAAGCAGCCATCCATAGAATCTGGCAAGTTGAAAATGTCATGTTGCATAATTTCTACTGGTGCGCTCTTATCGGCCAACCTTTTCATCTCCTGGACGGCTGAGGGAGAAAAATCACCCGCCGTGACCTGGAAACCATGCCGTGCAAACTCACGCGCATCATGCCCACGCCCGGCGCCAAGCAGGATTATTTTGCCGGGTTTAATTTTTTCATTTTGCAATAGTTTTTGAAATACGGGGTTTGGGCCGCCCAGATCCCAGCCGTCGGATCCATCTAGATAAAGTGCTTCCCATTTATCCGCTGAATTGACATCCATAATCATCCACCTTGGAAGAGTTATTAATTTTGGGGAGTGCCCAACAAAGAAGACATAATATTTATGTCACTCTGAACGAAGAGAAGAGTCTCCCGCGCATAACGCGGGAAGATTCTTCTCCCCCGTCTCGTGCCGACGCCCTCACGGGGTGGACGGCCTTTCAGGGATCAGAATGACAATTTGTTTTCGAGTTTAGGCACTCCCTAATTTCGAAAGTTACCCAAATAGTATAATCTTTTTGCGCTAATAAGAGTCTTGTTCGAAACTCTGGACGAGGCAGTCGAGTTGTCCACTTTCTTTTTTAGGGGTGAGATGGGTCAAAAGGTACGAGAAAATACCTTGATCATTTTGCCAGAGTGTAATGGCATCTGGTGGAAGAAAGGATAGAATGGGGCCCCTTGTTCCATCTCAGCTTTTGCAGTTTTGTTTTTCAGGATGTGGTGGACCGTATCATCGAGATGGATATGGAGATTTAAAATGAACAGTTTAAACCCAGAAGAAACCACTGGCTCTGACAATACCGACAAATTCATCGATCTGCTGGTCGAAGTACGCACCGAAGCGCGTGCCAAAAGGATGTGGGCCCTCTCCGATACCATCCGCGACAAGCTTAAAGAACTGGGCGTGACCATCGAAGACAGCCAAGACGGTACCAGTTGGAGATGGGGATAAGTTGATTTTGTGCGGGCGGCTCTGTTACGGTATATCAAGCCGACCAGATTGTAGAATATAAATCTGAAAATATGTTATTACTCAAATCATAAATTTTAGAAATCAGGCATTCCATCGCCACCGCCGCCGTCATCCGCACCCAAATCTGGCAGCGCCGCCTCGATATCCTCCGGCGATTGGCCTTTTTCCAAACGATCGACCACTTCATCGAACTCGGCCGGTAGTTCCTCGCCCATCTCAGTGCCCATTTTGCGCATCATGCGCCCCAATTCCTTAGGGTTGTCTTCCAAGCCCTCCAACGCGGCCGGGTTGGAGAAGTCTCCCAGGCTATCCATTCGGCTTTCTTCCGATTTACCAATCCGGACCCGGATCATCCGCCGGCGTGTTTTTTGGCTGCCACAATGGGTACAGGTTGGCGGCTTTTTTCCGTACTCAGCGTAGGTCATGAACAGGTCAAAGCGTTTGTTGCAATCTTCGCAGACAAAATCATAATTGGGCATATCTTTATTTTATCAAATTCCTTCAAGGCTTCCAAGACCTTTGATACAATATCGCCATGGCATCCGATCCCGAATTCAGCCTGCTGGACCCAAAACCCTTGTTGATCGTAATCTCTGGCCCATCAGGGGTTGGCAAGGATACCATTATGCAACGTATGAAAGAACGCGGCATGCCCTTCCATTTTGTGGTTACAGCTACTACTCGACCCAAACGCGATAATGAAGAGCATGGGACAGATTACTTTTTCGTTTCCAAAGAGGAATTCGCTCGTATGATTGAACATAATGAATTGATCGAATATGCGATCGTATACAACGATTACAAAGGCATTCCCAAACAACAAGTACGCAAAGCGCTTGATAGCGGAAAGGACGTGCTCATGCGCTTGGACGTGCAGGGCGCCGAAACGGTCCGCAAACTAGCGCCTGAAGCGCTTTTGATTTTTATGACTACCGATAGCGAAGAAGAACTGGTCACCCGCCTGAAAGCACGCAATTCAGAAACAAAGGATGAGTTGGCACTCCGCATTGCGACTGCACGCAAGGAATTAAAACGGGTGGAGGCCTTTGATTATGTCATCATTAATCACCACGGCAAAGTGGATGACACAGTCGAAAACGTTCGCGCTATTATTGATGCAGAACATCATCGGGTCAATCATCGTGAGGTGAATTTGTGACATTAACTCAACCCCCTGAATACAACACCACACCGTCCGCTCCCCAAACACCGCCTGAGTCATCCCCGCCGAGGGCTGCGCCTCCTGCAAGATTACCTATCAACTTGCCGGCCGCTGTCCCACGCGTGACCTATGTCATTATAGGCGTTACAGTAGTCGCATATCTGCTGCAACTCCTCAGCCAGTTTCTCATAGGATACGATCTACTTATTTTGCTCGGGGCTAAGTCCAACGAATTTATTCGGTCCGGGCAGCTATGGCGTTTCTTGACGCCCATGCTTCTGCATGGCTCACTAATACATATTGGATTCAATATGTATGCATTAACCATTTTCGGAACCAATCTCGAGCGTCGCTATGGGCATGGACGCTACATATTACTGTATCTTTTGGGCGGTTTCGCGGGCAGTGTGTTTTCATTTCTATTTACTGAGGCCAATTCGATCGGTGCCTCCGGTGCGGTCTTTGGATTGATCGGAGCAGAGGGAATCTTTTTTTACAAAAATAGAAAATTATTTGGAAATAGGGCCAAGGGCGCAATTAATAATATAATTTTTGTAGTGGTCTTCAATCTTTTTCTGGGATTGCAATTATCCGGAATCGACAACTGGGCCCATATTGGCGGACTGATGGGCGGCCTGATCTTCGCCTGGTTTGCCGGGCCACAATGGCAAGTGGGTGGGATATCACCCAATCTTCAAGTCGCGGATACGCGTGGCCAGCCCGATACGATTGTGGGGCTCACCGTGGTAACAATTATCTTCGGAATCCTGGCTGCCATTGGAATCTTGTTCCCATTCTAACAATTTTTGTTCTCAAGAGGTGAAGCATGACAATTCTTAGACCCCTGGTAGGAGCGGCACTGTTATTTTTCGGCCGCAAAGTATTCTGGCTGTTTGTGGCAGGAGCAGGTTTCATAGCGGGCATGTCGCTGGCTTCACGTACGTTAGACGGCCGCCCTGATTGGTTAACCCTTATCATCGGGCTCGGCGTGGGACTCGTGGCCGCACTAATAGCTGTCTTTTTGAAGCGCTTTGCCATCGGAATGGCTGGTTTTTTTGTTGGCGGTTATCTTGCACTGCAAATTCTGCCTTTTTTCAATTTGGAAGGCGGCCTTACGACATGGGTGGCTTTTATTATCGGCGGCATAATTGGAGTGATCCTAGTAGCCGCTATCCTGGATTGGGCTTTGATCATTTTGTCTTCCCTGGCTGGGGCGTCTGTGTTGATTGGCACCTTTGAATTCTTTGAGAATCAACCGGGGCTCGGCTTGGTGGCCACGATCATTTTATTTGCGATAGGAGTATCAGTCCAAGCTAAGGGTTTACGAAAAGAAAAAGGGTGATAATTAGCGGTATAATCCCGGTGCTATGGCCCGCCGTAAAGCCCCTGAAGACCTCTCAGTCGAAGAACTTCGCCGCTTATTGATCGAAAAGCGACGTGGTATCCGCCATGAACGCCTGGAACACTTCCGCAAAACTGGTCGGGTGGTAGCTATTGAGTCAAACACACCGATCGCTTCATTGGAGGAACCCTCGTCCGCATTAGTAGTGGAAACGGTTGAGGGGACTGAATCATCCGAGACTGAAGCGGATGAAAAGCCAATCAAGAAACAACGCAGCCTAGGAGATCGGGTCCTGGTAGGAATCGAAATCTTGGCGGTTCTGGGCTTGGTGAGTGTACTTTTAAGCGGACTCGGTGTTTTGCGCACCCTAAACCAAGAAGTGGCTGCCGCGCTCAACCCCGAAACACCAATGCCGACCCCATTGGTCATGGCAGTCGTGCTTCCTTCAGGCCATACCCCTCCAGATGCACAAGGCAACACCCGTCCGAATGAGGCCGAGATCCCTGATCATCTTCGACCGATGGTCCAGACCTTGGCCAATATTCCCTTACCCACGCCCGCCCCTGACCAAACCGTCCGACTACAGATCCCGCGGCTGAATGTGGATGCGCCGGTGGTGCAAGGCGATGGCTGGGAACAGTTAAAGAAAGGCGTCGGGCAGCATATCGGCTCGGCCAACCCCGGCCAAAACGGCAATGTAGTCCTTTCGGCTCATAACGATGTATATGGCGAGTTGTTCCGCTACCTAGACCAGCTTCAAGCCGGTGACGAGATCATCGCATACACGCAACAGCGCCAATATGTATATGTAGTGGATCGGACAGTAATAGTAGAACCAACCGCAGTAGAAGTAATGGCATCAACCGGCGGTCCCACAATTACATTAATTTCGTGTTATCCATATCTTATAGACACCCAACGCATTGTAGTATTCGCGCGGTTGCAAAATTAGGAGTCATTAATGGCAAAGAAAAGAAAACGGAAAATTAACCGACGGCCTCTGAAAGCTTCAAACTTACGTGCAAGCGACTTCAACCCAGATTACAGCGCAATAAAAAAAGACCTGCGCTCAATTGGCAAACTAGCCAGTTTCTTTATCATAGTGTTAATCGTCTTGTCGTTCATCCTCCGATAACTTACCCAAGGATATAAACAATGTCTCGATTGTTCGTCCCCGGCCCGGTGGACGTTGATGACCAGGTTCTCAACGCACAGGCCCAACCTATGTTGCCGCATCGCAGTAATGAATTTGAAGTCATTTTCCAACGCGCCTCTGAAAAGGCCCAGCGGTTATTCTTTACTAAAAACCGTGTAATTCTAAGCGCTTCTTCAGGAACTGGAATGCAGGAGGCCGCAGTTCGCAATTTTGTAAACAAAAAACTACTTGCTTGTGTTAATGGCGCATTTGCCAATCGTTGGTACGATGTGGCCATATCGAACGGGAAAGATGTTGAAAAACTTGATTTTGAATGGGACGAACCGGTCAACCCCGAACGTGTAGCTGCTGCAGTTAAAAAGGGCGATATCGAAGCCCTCACCATTGTCCACAACGAAACCTCCACAGGACTGCAAAATCCCGTAAAAGAAGTAGCGGAAGCTGTTAGAGAAGTTGCACCCGATACGCTCATTTGTGTAGATGCCGTCTCCTCACTTAGCGGCACCAGAATCGAAACCGACGCCTGGGGTCTCGACTTTGTATTGACCTCCTCGCAAAAAGCCCTGGCGCTGCCTCCCGGATTGGCGTTAGCCGCCGTCTCAGACCGAGCCTTAGAAAAGGCCAAAACGGTCAAGAATCGCGGTTGGTATTTCGACCTATTACTTTTAGAGAAACACCGATTAAAAGACTCATCTCCCGCTACACCGGCCATGTCATTGATCTTTGCGCTGGATCTCCAACTCGATCGTATTTTGTCAGAAGGTTTGGAAAACCGCTTCGCTCGCCATTCGGCTATGGCAAAACGGGTGCAGACTTGGGCTGAAGAACACGATCTTTCAATATATGCGCCACAAGGGTACCGCTCACAAACGGTCACCGCGATAAAAAACGAACTTGAAATTGATATTGCTGATCTGAACGCCTTCTTGCTGAAGCGCGAGATGAGGCTTGCGAATGGGTATGGTCCCTTGAAAAATAAAACCTTCCGCATTGCGCACATGGGCGAACTCCACATGGAGGATATTAATACGCTGCTCGAAGCTATAGAAGAATACTTGAAAAAATAATCTCAAGGGCGTACTTGGCTAACCATTAATTTTTGATTAAATTATCAAAAATATTTTTTTTCACTAGTAAATACTGGTAACTCATAGACGTGTGTTGGTATATTGTGTATAATTTCTACACAATATGGAGGTGTATTCATGGAACTCCAGCGCACGCAGCTGCTACTCGAAAAATCACAGCATGAGATGCTCTCTAAAATCGCGCGTGAAGAAAGCCGCAGCCTTTCCGAAATTGTGCGCGAAATGATTGGGCGTGAATTGCGCTACCGCCAGCGCCGACAAATGATGTTGGCTGCCCAAGAACTCCAAGCAGATTACAATACTGACCCAGAATTAACTGCATTTTCCGCGCTGGATGGCGACGACTTCCTTTATGGGGCTGAAGATGAAGAGGAGTGAAGTCTGGTTGGTCAACCTTGACCCTACGATTGGATCAGAAAATCACAAAACACGCCCGGCAGTAATTGTCAGTAGCGATCTGGTGGGAATCCTTCCGCTTAAGGTGATTGTGCCCCTCACGGAGTGGAAAGATCATTATTCACAGGCAATCTGGATGGTGAGAATTGATCCTGATGAGCAAAATGGATTAAGCAAACCTTCCGCGGCAGATGCCTTACAAATCCGGTCTGTCTCACAGCAAAGGCTGGTGCAACAATTAGGGGTATTGCCTGCCATTCAAGTAACGGAAATTGCTAACGCTATAATGGCCATTTTGCAGCGCTGAAATGTCTCGTCAAACCTTAGAATTAAAACTTGATAAATTAACCTATGGCGGTGATGCTTTGGGTCGCCTGGAAGACGGCCGGGCAGTATTTGTGCCCTACGGATTGCCAGGAGAACAAGTACGGGTTCGGCTGGTGCAAGAAAAAAAGAACTATGCCCGGGCTGAACTGCTCGAAGTAATAAACCCTTCGCAAGATCGTATTTCTGCCAAATGTAAGCATTATGGCGAATGTGGGGGCTGTCATTACCAACACCTTTCATATAACGCACAATTGAAAGCCAAAACCGAGATTTTGCGTGATCAGCTTCAACGCATTGGCAAAATCGAAAATCCGCCGGTCAATCCAATGGTGGCCTGCCCGAATCCATGGAATTATCGCAGCCATATGCAGTTCCAATTAACAGGTAAGGGAGAGCTTGGATACGTGAGTGCTGATGGTAGCCATATCATCCCAATTTCGGAATGTCATCTTCCGGCATTAACCATCAACGCGCTCTGGCCCAGACTAGAATTCGGACCAGAACCAGTCACTAGCCCAGATCAAATTATCGAGCAGGTATCACTGCGCTTAGGATCAGATGATGATTTGATGCTGATCCTCGAATCAGATGGGCTCGAAGCCCCAGAATTGGAGCTCGAAGCCGGAATATCAGTCATCCATAGGGTGGCTGAGGATGCGCTCGTCATGGCTGGCGAAGATCATGTGTTTATGGAAATTTTGAAGCGTGAATTTCGCGTCTCGGCTGGGTCAGCCATTCAAGCTAATACGGTCATGGCTGAGAAGATGGTGGAACACCTATTAAAGAAATTGCCTTTACCAACCGAAACAATTCTGAATGTGTATTGCGGAGTGGGCTTATTCAGTGCGTTTCTTGCGTCTGAGTGCGAGCGATTGATTGGGATCGAAGCTTCCCCATCAGCGAGCGAGGACTTTACGATCAATCTGGATGAGTTTGACAATGTTGCGCTTTATGAGGCAAGAGCTGAAGACGTGATTCCGCATCTCGAAATGAAGCAAGCTCTGGTCGTGGTTGATCCGCCCCGGACGGGAGTCGACAAACATGTCTTAGATAGTATTCGGAAACTTTCCCCGCAATTGATTGCCTATGTTTCTTGCGATCCATCCACTTTAGCCCGCGATTCTGCGAGACTTGTCGCGGGTGGTTATCAATTGATGGATGTGACTCCCTTTGACCTTTACCCACAAACGTATCATATCGATTCGATTTCAATTTTTGAATTGAAGTCCTAAATGTTTCATACTTACCCTTCAGCGATAACGATGATCTTGTCTTCAGGTGCGAATACGACCTGGACAGATTTCCTTGGGTTCATATGTATACCGTAATTGGCCTCCGCGTTGTTCGTTTCGGCAGCCAGACGATAGCCAATTGCTGTTTCACTTCGTTGACGGGCTGCTTCCACTAGGGTGTAAAAACTGATCGGTTGCCCGGCCTCGACATAATCTTCCACCGGGTTAAGATAGATTTCTGATCCTTCAGAATCGAAAATATCCTGGAAAACATCAAAAAGACCTGCCTCTTCTGAAAGTTGAGAAAGCATTAAGCTGACCAGGTGTTCGCTAACAATGAAGTCGTCCACCCGAGCTACTTCAGCCAATGCTCGATTGCGTAGGTCGAGCATTTCACTGACAATCGAAAATGGCGTATCATCTCTTTGGGCAATATCACGCATGTGCAGCAATGTGACCAAAGTTTTTGCGTCAGCCTCTTGTACTTCAAGCCCTGATCTAGCCAACACGATCACATGATCAAATTCTGGGATATTCAAACTCTCGAGCAGATCACGATTTGTCGGATCTCCTGGAATAAATTTTAAAGTCTGCATATTGAGTTTTTCCTTGCAATTTTGGACCTCACTCCGAGCCGAGCTTTGCTCTGCAACTACAGTCAATTGCGAGCCCTTGGCAACATACGCGTCTAGTTCAAGCACAACGGCCGCCGCAGAACGGTTCCAACCGACAATCAACGTTTTTTCTAGGCCTGGTTTGTGTGCTTTGCCCCTGGTGCGGATCAAACCCTTTTCTATTGGTATATCCCATAAATTAGATAATTCGATCGTGTCATTATCTTTGGAAAGAGCAAACAATTCATCACCGGGCTCAATCCGGGTCTTCATAGGCGGGTTAAGCAGAATGGAACCGTCCTTTTTGCGCAGACCCATCACAGCCGAATGCTCATATGCCAGCAGTGCCTCACCAAAAGTTTTCCCTGAAAGGCTAGGTTCCTGTTTAAAATATATTTCATCGCCACCAAAATTCATCAGTTCATTGTAAACAACTGAAAGCCCGGATTGACGCGATGTCTGCGCGACGATGCGCGCGATCAGATCACGTGTTTGCAGAGCCAAGACCTTATCGTTTACGCCAATCATCTTTACTACATCCATGTTTTTCTGATTCTGGATTTGCGTCACGATATGGTAGGGTGCCTCACGTCGATTTGGATTGTTGGTAAGCGCTAAGACTGTTTTTATTACAAAAGAGTCAGGATCATCATTTTCAGGAGGCAGAATAATGATCGAGCGCGCGCTGTGTGGGCTGACTAGTTCAAGATCGTTCAGGTCAATCGGGTTGCCGGAGCGTACAATCACCCGTGTGCTGCCAATTTTCTGGATGCGTTCGCGAATTTGTCCTTCAATCTCGAGTTTGTCACGGTTTGCTAATACAACAATTCGGGCCTTGTTTTTATTTTCGTTTGCGATCATCAACTCTGAAATGATTGTGAAAATCTGGGATGACCAACCTAGTATCAATGTATGATCATTTTCAAGTACTCGCGAGCGTCCCTTACGCAACCGTTCTAACTGTTCTTCCAATCCTGCGTTAATCACACCGATCAAGGCACTGATAACGAAGAGCCCACCAATAGTTACAACTAACATCATGAACAAAAAGAATGGGCTGCCGTCATCCCCGCCCATTGTGCCCGGATCAAGCGTGCGCATCAAACTGACCCAGATCAATTGGACGAAATTCTCATCGTTGGGCCCCACTCCGGCAATTGCTACGATAGCTGCAACCAATAATATGACCAATGCGGATGCAATAAAGAGCATAACAATCATGGCCGGCGTACCTTTTGCCATCATGGTATCGAACCAATAGCCAAACCGTTGTTTCAATGTGGGCTTCTTCATAAGGCCTCCGTCAAAAATGTTTCCTTGGATTATAGATGCTAATCAGCAGTTCGCCAACAGAGATTTGACCATTGTTCCAATTGAGCCTATACTTTTAGCAGCTACCCTATTTGGAGGATAAAATGAGCAATAAAGTTATCTGGTACGGACATGCCACGCTCGGCTTAGAAACTGATGGCCATAAAATTGTCATTGACCCATTCTTCAATGGGAATCCCGCCACGTCTATCTCCCCCGAGGCTGTTGAGGCAGACTTCATCCTGGTCAGCCACGGACACTTCGACCACGTGGGAGATGCGGTCGCGATTGCAAAACGGACTGACGCACTGGTCATTAGTAATGCTGAAATCTCAGGCTGGTTCCAAAAACAAGGGGTTAAATCCCATCCACAACATCTTGGTGGTGGATACAAACATCCTTTTGGATATCTCAAATTGACGCATGCCCTGCATGGTTCCGGCCTTCCGGATGGCAGTAACGGCGGCAACCCCGGCGGTTTCCTGCTGACAACCAATGATAGCAAGAAGGTCTATATGGCACAGGATACCGGATTGTTTGGCGATATGAAATTGATCGGCGAAGAAGGCGTTGATTTGGCATTCTTGCCAATCGGTGATAACTTCACCATGGGTCCTGATGATGCTCTGCGGGCTGTAAAAATGATCCAACCGAAGACCGTCGTTCCCATACATTACAACACCTTCGATGTCATTGAACAAGATTCGCATGCTTGGGCTGCCCGTGTAGAGAAAGAAACCAGCGTTAAAGTTGTGGTACTCAACCCCGGTGATAGCCTGGATTTTTAATAGAAACGTAATATCTTTAGGATAATATTTGGCGACTTGGAGTACTTATTTTCAAGCCGCCAATTGATATAATTTTGAGCCTACGAGGTCTTTATGTTTTCGAACCTGAGCGCTGATCGCCGAAAAGAAGAGCAACGGGTCAGCAAAGAGGGCCGTTTGCCACCTGGCCAATCCCTGACGCTAAAATTCCCCGTGCTGCATTATGGTCCGGTTCCGCATTTCAACGCAGCCACCTGGGACTTCCGTGTGTGGGGTGAAGTGGAGCAGGAAAAAGAGTGGAACTGGGCTGAATTTAACAAGCTGTCGCGCACAACAATCGAAATGGACATCCATTGTGTCACGCGCTGGAGCAAATTTGACACTGTGTGGGAAGGCGTCTCTGTCAAAACGTTAGTAGATCAAGGCTTAATAATGATCAAACCCGATGTCACCCATGTCATGCAGCATGCCGAGTACGGCTTTACCGTGAATTTGCCCTTAGAAGTTTTCTTGCAAGAAAACTTCTTGATGGCGACCCATTTCAATGGCGAACCGCTAACAACCGATCATGGTTATCCACTACGGGGTGTGGTTGGTAATATTCCAAGCCACAAAGAAGAAGAAACACCATACCTTTGGAAAGGCGCCAAATGGCTGCGCTCGCTGGAATTTATGACGAAAGACCGGCGCGGATTTTGGGAACAGGCCGGCTATCATAACCGCGCAGATGTCTGGAAGGAAGAACGATTTGGGTGAACCCACTCAGGAAAGCAACTATGCTGTACAGCTTGTAATGCACATAAAAGAAAAAGCCATCACGAATATTACAGTGATGGCTTTTATTATTTTTTAAGGAAGACATCCGCTCAATCCAGATCTACATATTGATCCCTACGGGCGTTTGTCTAGATTTACTGTAATATCTACTTGATCTTCGCCGCGCAGGACAGTTAAAACAACATCATCTCCAGGAGATTTGTTGTTGATCAGATAACGCAGCAATTCGTCAAACCGAAGAATAGAATTCCCATCTATCGCTATAATTAAGTCGCCTCCGGCATTTAGGCCCGGAGAACTCGTAGCTTGGTTGCCAGCGCGGATTCCAGCATTAGCGGCCGGGCCATTAGGCGAAACACTTGTCACATAGGCACCAGTGAAAGACTTGAGACCCAACGCTTCGATTTGCGGCAAGCTGAGATTAGACAGAGATGAAATACCCAAATATGGATAATCATACTTTCCCTCCGCAATTAGGACGGGAACCACACGTTTGACAATGTCGATTGCAATCGCAAAACCAATCCCGGAATTCACAGGTTCGCCTGCCTCTGTGAAATTAGATGTGCGAATTGCGCGATTAACGCCAATTATTTCGCCATTCAGGTTATACAGCGGTCCTCCTGAATTTCCAGGATTAATAGCAGCATCGGTTTGAATAATGTCGCCTGCGGTGAAAACCCCCCCAGAGGGAGCACCACGTTGTGAATCAAGAGTCCGGCCCAGCGCTGAGATAATGCCTGAAGTCATCGTGCCGTTCAAGCCAAAAGGGTTTCCAATGGCGATAACGGTTTGCCCAACTTTGAGGTTTTTTGAGACGCCTAAGGGTGAAGGGTGCAGTTCGGTCTCGGGCGCATTTACTTTAATGACCGCCAAATCTGAGTCTAAGTCTGTACCGATGACTGTCCCAAAGATTTTATATCCAGATGTGAAATCAACCTCTACTTGTTTGGCGCCTTCAACAACATGAAAGTTTGTGATGATATGGCCCTGATTGTCGTAAACAAAACCGGAGCCCAGGCTGCCACCTTGATCACCAACAACTTGTATTGATACGATTCCTGGTAATACTCTCTCGTACAGATTAACCAAGGTCTCTTGATGTTTTGCATCCTCACTGTTAACGACAATAGGTGTGTCGCCGCCTCCTTGATTTGTTGCCGCAGGCAGAAGCAGGTCTGGCGCCGCCGGTATGCTTTCGGTAAATTTAGGAACCTGGCAAGCCATTGCTGCAATAATCAACACTGATAAACCGATCCATATGCGCTGAATTTTCATTCTTTCTCCTTACAAAATTAAAGAATACTCGCCTGTAAGTGCAGGTATTTGAACATGGTACGAAGTCTATTTATATTTTAGAGGCTTTTTCCAACAGCTCTCTTTGTTTGGACGACAAAGAACGAGGAATTTCTACGCTCACGCGCACATACAAATTGCCCTTGGTTTTTGGATTTTTAAGATTTGGCATACCGCGTCCAGCAATCCGGAAAACCTGGTCTGGTTGTGTCCCGGGTGGAATCGTCAATTTTACTTTTCCGGTTAGTGTATTAATTTCAACTTCACCGCCCAATATCGCGGTATAAGCGCTGATTTTTGTTGCTATATGTAAGTTGTTGCCCTTGCGTTTGAAGCGCTTATGCTCTCTTACTTGAATAATCAGATAAAGGTCCAATCCATTCGGTCCTGCGCCTGCCACTCTAACTTTTGAGCCAGTTCGAACTCCCGGTGGTATTTTCACTAGTTTGCGAATCCCCTCGGTTTCGATTCTCATGGATACACCGTTGTGGGCATCTTCCATGCTGATCTCAACTTGTTGCTGGTAAGCCTGATTTCGCCTTGAAGGAGCTCCCGTACCACCGAAGATCGAACTGAAGAAATCCGAGAATATCCCATCTCCGAATATTCCATCAAAGTCATCGACATTGGCTCGGCGGGTACCGCGTGATGGACCACGGGACCACTGGTCCCAGTCAAACCCACCCTGTCCCTGCTGCTGCCAATTCGAATAAGCGCTGCCAAGACGATCATAATGGCTGCGTTTTTTCGTATCGTTAAGTACCTGATAGGCCTCGTTGATATCTTTAAAACGTTCCTCAGCCTGCTTATCACCCATATTTTTATCGGGATGATACTGCACAGCTAAATTGCGATATGCTTTACGAATTTCATCTTTACTGGCTTTTCGCGATACACCCAGAATCTTGTAATAATCTTTGTAATCCATAACTATATAATTTTATTCTCAAAACGACCAGAGATGCAAGCCCCTGGAGATAGGTCTAATATAACTCTAACCGTAGCCCATCAATTTCCAGTATACTACGCGGACGTCCTCTCTCATACTTATTGGCAGGAAATTCAAATGAAATCAATCTGTGTCTACTGTGGATCATCAGATTCGGTCTCCCCCGACTATCTGTCTGCTGCACATGAAATGGGCCGGGTACTGGTCGAACGCGGACACCGTTTAATTTACGGAGGCGGCAAGACCGGTCTCATGGGCGCAATCGCTGACAGTGTTTTGGAAGGCGGTGGTGATGTAATTGGTGTTATTACTCCAAGTATGAATAGCTCTGCTCTGGCGCATAAGGGAGTGACGAGCATGGACGTGGTTCCTGACCTGCACGCTCGAAAAGCGCGTATGCATCAGCTTTCTGAAGGGTATATTGCGATGCCTGGCGGGTTTGGTACCCTTGATGAGTTGTTTGAAACCATTACATGGTCACAGGTTGGGGAGCACCAAAAGCCAATTGGCATATTGAATGTAAATAATTATTTCGCCCCCCTAATGGGGGCTTTAAATCATTCTGTGCAAGAGGGATTTATATTCAAGGAGCATTACGATGCTATTGCTTATGAGTCTGACCCCGAAAAGATACTAAATGCAATGAAAACCTATCAACATCCGCACGCTGCCGTTAAACGCTGGATGCGGGAAGATATCTAAATAAACGTAGCGATTTCCTCAAGTGGTTTTTTTCTGATATCGGGTACAGTAGTCCCCTCCAAAGGGTAGCCTACGACCAAAACTAGAAAGGGCCGTTCATTCGATGGGCGCATGAGAATCTTATTTAAAAACGCCATCGGGCTGGGTGTATGTGTAAGAGAAGCCAGGCCGGCATTATGTACAGCAGTGATTAATATTCCAGCGGCAATCCCTACTGATTCAGTCACATAATAGTTTTTGATCTTTTTCCCATCGGACAAAATTGTGTTGCGCAACCCAAATAGTATGATCAAGTAAGGTGCTTCTTCTAAAAACGGCTTCCGCCAATCTGTGCCGAGCGGGGCCAATGCCTGTAACCATTCCTCGGAGGCACGGCGAGAGTAGAACTCACGCTCTTCTTGCTCAGCGCCAGCTCGAATTTCCCTCTTTACATCCTGGTCACTGACCACCACAAAGTGCCATGGTTGCATATTGGCACCATTGGGAGCTGTCCCCGCAGTGCGGAGGCACTCCTCGATGACCTTGCGTGGGATAGGACGATTTGAAAATGTACGGATGGTGCGCCGCCGCTGCATGTCTTCTCGAAATGCTTGGGCACGGTCTTTCATTTCTTGCAACGGGTATTCCCGGTATGATCGCAATGGGATAAAGTTTGATTCATTCACTTTGATACCTCATTTTGGCTTTTAACAATTATTCTATGCTACCCATTATCTTTCAGTTCATTTGTGTCACAATAATTTTGGGGTGTTTCTGCATATTTTAAATACCTAAAAGGATGATTTTTTTTAACTTCTCAAAAATTATTTCCTTTTCCAATGGATAACGAAATATATCCAATCTTAAATTCAACTCGTAAATGCAACATAATGATGTTCAAAGAATACCTCATACATCATGCTGAAATCAAGGCCAGAAAGGTGCTTCGGGAGCAAATACAGAATTGTTAATCTCACCACTCTTTGACAAGGAAAGCATATTAGATTATTGTTATATAGGCAAAAGATTATATATATCCTCTTGTAATAATAGGATTGCTGCAAGATGGAAACTACCAAAACGAAGGCGGAACGGTTCAAAATAATAGCAGGGGATACTCGATTGGCAATCATCGAATACCTCAAAGAAGGCTCAAAGACAGTTGGTGAATTAGCTAAGGTCCTGAGTATCAGCCAACCTAGCGTTTCCCAGAACCTGCGCCTTTTAAAGGCCGCAGGCATTGTCCAATCTCAAAAGAACGGCAACTGGGTGAACTACTCCATCCAGCTTGAAGGCTTGATGGAGCTTCAGCGGGAACTGAGCAACATCTGTTTTTGCGGCTGCGATTGTTATCAGCCTGTGGATCAAACGGCACTAGAAACATATAAAGGGCAACTGGAAGCGGAACTGACAAGGGTCAACAAGGCCTTGGTGAGGTCCCCCGGCAAGGTTGAGTTTACATGATAAAAATAAGCACTAGGAAGTTCATTCTATTTATCCTGGGGGTTGTCCTTGTCGTTGGGGTAGGCGGCTATCTTCTAGCCCAAATGTTACTTCCAGAGGTGGACATGGAGCACCAAAACAATCCTATGGTGATGGAAACGCCGGAGGGAGAGGGGAACGGCTCAAAACCCGCCCCTAATCGCTTTTCTAGTATGGGAACAATTCATGGCGGGGAGATGCAATATGGGATTTTTACCCCAGACACGTATCTGTGGGATTTTGGAGATGGCGCTACATCTATAGAAAAAGACCCAAGCCATCAATACGTCGCAGCTGGCAGCTATACAGTAACTCTGACAATAACTAGCACTGAGGGGAATGAGTATATGAACACCACGGAAATCACTGTGGAGGCTCCCGAATGAGCGCTTTCAGTCGAGGCACTAGAAACGTATATCGTAATAAACCACGTGGTTTGGTGCTTATTCTAATTTTGGCGTTGTCAGTGGGGCTATTTGTGGGCCTGTCGCAAGCAACGCGGGCGCTCACTACGCAGACCAAAAACCTGACCCGGATTTTGGAAAATACAATTGAGGTGCGGAATGCGGGTGCCACCGGAATGGGTCAGGGAGTGGAACTGATCCCAGAACAAGATGTGGTTGGGGTCAAGACCGTTGAGCATATCAGTCAAATTGAAAAACAATTGCTGGTCCGCAATGTCTACTCGGAATATTTCCCCACAATATCCATCACCACTGGCAACGAACCTGGAAAACCGCTGCGAGTAGCCACCCATGGCGAACCTGCAGCGGTCAGGATTATCGCTGGACGAGACTTTACCGAGCAAGATCAGGGACAAAACGTGGCAATTATAGGTCAGGTGTACGCAGAGAACCGCGATCTGACCGTTGGGGCTACTTTTTTGGAACCGGGGGGAGAGAAAGCCCAGGCTGGAGGACAAGAGCTTGAGGCGGTAATCACCGAAATTGAAGTGGTCGGCATTTTCACCAGCAATTTTGCCTTTGGCGACAACCAGGTTTTCCTGCCTCTGAAAACTGCCCAGCGGATATATGGTCTGGACGGCGGCATCAGTGTACTCTGGGTCACGGTCGATGAAATCGGCAACGTTGAGGCAGTCGAAACCGCTCTCCGAGATGAATTTGGTGGCACACGTGATGTTCTTACTGGACAATCAAAAGTGCGATTTGTTTCCCAGTCTTTTGATCGGATATTAGTAATTGGCAAAATTTCTCTTCTGTTGTCACTGTTTGTAGGAGCATTGGTGGTGATTTTCACGATGGTGCTCACTACCCAGGAACGCATCAAAGAAATCGGCGTGCTTAAAGCTCTGGGCGCCTCTAATTGGGAAGTGGCCTTTCAATTTATTGTCGAAACCTCGACACTAGTCCTGGTTGGGAGTGTGCTTGGTCTGGCATCTTATAGCACCATCGGCCCAACGCTCATCAATAGCTTGCTGGGGCTTGATACCCAAACCGGTATTCAACCAGGCATTGAGATGGGGCTGGCCCCAGTTTCTTCGCTAGTCAGCATCGAATATACTTTACAACCATCTGTGATTGTCCTTACCTTGCTAGCTACCTTGGCGTTCGCAGTATTGGGAAGTCTTTATCCGATATGGCGGGCGCTCAGTCTACCGCCCGCTGAGGCATTGCGTTATGAATAACGATATTATTAGCCTCAAAGGTGTAACAAAAGAATTCAGACAAGGGGCAACAATTATCCATGCCCTCAAGGATATTACTTGGAACTTAAGTAATACCGGAAAAATGGTTGCAGTTGTGGGGCCATCGGGTAGTGGGAAAACCACTTTCCTCAACTTGGTCGGAGCCTTGGACGTTCCCACGAGCGGCCAGGTGATTGTTGACGGCACCAACATCGCCGATTTGACCGAACGGGAACTCACCAAGTATCGGAGGGAAAAGGTGGGCTTTGTATTTCAAAACTATAATCTGATACCCAACCTGTCTGTGCTTGAAAACATAATGTTACCGATGGAATTTGCTCGAACACCTAAAAGAGAAGCCCTGGCCCGTGCGCTTGGTTTTCTTGGTGATGTAAATTTGGAACACCGCCAAAAGCAGAAGCCCCCCACTCTTTCTGGTGGAGAGCAACAGCGGGTTGCTATTGCTCGGTCGTTGGCAAATGACCCTGATATCATCTTAGCTGACGAGCCGACCGGAAACCTCGATAGTCAAACAGGAGCAGAAATTATAGGGCTTCTAAAAGGCCTTGCGCACAGCAAGAATAAAACGGTGATCATAATCACCCATGATGAAGGGATTGTCAAGATAGCCGATGAACACTTCATGCTTCGAAATTCAAAACTCACTGAAGTTTGAAAGGCAAAGACAGACGGGTTGGGGGCGTTTCTGCTTGCTTAGCAGCGAACATTAATCAAGTATACTGTGCACAATATTATCTCATCTTGACAAAACCTCATGAAATCCATCATACGCTTGGCTGTTCTTTTGATCTTTGCAACATCCTGTGTTCCCGGCCCTACCACCATTGCTCCTACTCCAACCGGTAGGCCTAACCCGACACCGATGGACGAGATGATCCATCCCACCCCCACACCCGGTGAGGCCTTACCTGCTACCATCGTGCCTCCGCCGGTTGAAATTTCCACGGAGGAGGGACAGGAACTAGCTGTTATTCAACAGTTATACGATCATTATTGGCCGGATCCGTTGATTTTGGTAAAGAATCAGCCCACCACCCTATACGCAGTGACCGATGGGAGAGAGCACGTTAATCGTTGGACTATTGGCCCGTTTGCCGACGCACGTGATATGCTGCCTGGGCAAGTGTTTACATTTGCATTCTTCCCGGATAAAGTTGGAGTATTCGAGATTTTCAACGTAGGTCATAATTTTTCCGGCGATCTGATTGTTGCGGACAACTGTCTGGACGCAGAACAGCTCCGCATTGATCAAGGCGTACAAGCCTTCGCAATAATTCACAGTAGCGTCGATGGCCGCCTTTTTCCCGATACGATCACAGTACGAGTCGGCTTGCCTGTAACGCTATACCATTTTTCGGTGAGTGGCGAGCACTTAGTGAGCGTAGACTCCCTTGTGCCGGAGCCCATTCGTGTCCGACCCAACAGTATTCCCCAAATGGAGTTCACGCCTGAACAGGTAGGAGAATACCCTATCATTCACGCGAACGACGATTTAGTCGGCTTGCTGGTGGTGAAAGAGTCTGCTTGCCCAGGCGCATGACACTAGCGACATCCGAAGGAGCCCAATCACTCACTACCCATTGAGAAATCCATCAATAAAAATTGCATCTGTAATTTGATTGAAATTAAAGCACTAAAGAGTCTCAACTTTAGGCTTAGCCCTCTAATCACTTTCTAATAAGCTAACACTTGACATTCCACCTACTGGAGGCGAAAAAATAGTACCCTAATGATATGTATGGAGGATACAAATGCATGACCTAAAGCAAATAGGTATAGTAGCAGAGGAGCTTGGGATCAACCCCAAGACAATCCGCTACTATGAAGAAAGAGATTTGATCCCCCCAGCCCAACGCAACCAAACTGGCTACCGGGTTTACAACCAGGATGATATTGAACGAATTGCCTTTATCCTGCGTTCCCGCGATCTAGATTTCCCCCTTGATGATATTGGTGAAATCCTGGCTTTGCGAGAGAACGGAGAAGCCCCCTGCTTATATGTGAACGAATTGGTCGGTCACCGGATTTTGGACATTGATGCAAGAATTTCTGCCTTGCAACAATTAAAGGGCGAATTGGAAGAGATCCAAAAAGATTCCCAGGCTTTACCACGTAAAAACATCGTCGATAAAGATTGCATCTGTCAACTGATCGAAAATCAGAAATTACGAGAACAAAATATTCGATAGAAGTTCTTCTAATACGACTCTAATAAATTTCTCTTGCGTTTCCAGCTACTGGAAACTGTACAATTATTTTCAGACGTTGTTAGTCTAAGAAATTTTTATCATAAACAAAGGAGTTTAATGTGAATATGAAAATTAATATCGTGATCTTTTCCTTAGGGGCGGCGGTTCTGTTCGGCGCGTGTTCTAGCATCCCGACTAGCGCACCTGCCACGGAAATAGCGACAGAAAGCAGTATGGATAGCATGGGCATGGATAGCACCATGTCAAGTCAAGACTTTGCCCCTTTGGTTGGGGGAATCTATGAAGATGGTGAGGTGCTGTTTATCCACACAGAAATCTCCGACCCTGATGTTGCCACCCTTCTCACTGACATGATGGGCGGAGCGGTTGTTGTTCTGGTTCCCGAATTGGCAGAGGCACCTTCTGCGTTACTCGCTAATGTATATGTGTTCACTAATGGGCTAGAAGGTTTCGGCCCGTTTGGTTTTCAACAGGACATTTTTGATAGCGTGCCTGGTGATGATGGCTATCGTCCTCTTAGGGAAGTGAACTTGGTGGAATGGAATTCAGATGTCGAGCCACGTGAACTTAGATCTGTTGCAGATTTACTTTCGGCTGAAACCGATGGCGAAGTAACGATTACCCAATCAGGAATTGTGGTCAATATGCCCATCTTGTCCTGGCCTGATGGTACTCGTTAGAAATATTTATTTTACAGGACTTACGCAGTTGAGCCACATAATCAGATTTTAGAATTCGCAAACCTCTATATATGGGAATGAATTGTACTAATTTGACCGAACTGCATAAGTCCTATTCTATAAATTTCCTTGAAAATGGCAGATGATAGTATGAACAATTTCTAATCACGTTCTAATAAACTTACCCTTGCGTTTCCAGCTACTGGAAACTGTACAATTATTCTCAGATGATCATTGTCTGAGAATAATTGTTTACAAATGAAACTACTTTGGAGCTAAAAATGAGTACAAAAAAGGCTGATAGGTTACAGGTCAAAATTGGGGGCATGTCGTGCTCATTCTGCACTACCACTATCAAGAAAGCCGTGGGGCGCATGGACGGCGTCAATGATGTACATGTCAGCCTGGCACATGAAGAAGCCTTGATTGAATATGACCCTGCTCAACAGACCCCTACCACGCTACGTGACACCCTGCGCCAATTAGGATACACCGTACGTGATCCAGATAAGGTCAAAGCCTTTGAAGAACAACAGGCTGAACTACAACATGCGCGCCTGCTGTTAATGTGGGCCGCCTCTTTTACGTTTGTTACCTTGGGGATCATGATTGCCCGTTGGACTGGGATACAGCAAGTCTGGTTCCGTCCGGTTATGATCGTTTTAGCGCTAACGACAGTATTTATTCCCGGTTTGCATATTTTGGTTATGGCAATCCAGTCCTTGCGCCGCAACATTCTAAACCAACACGTTTTACTTGAGTTTGGTGCATTTGCGGGGATAATCGGTGGAACAATAGGCCTTTTCAATCCACAATTTCCTGCCGCCGATTTCTTCGCCGTAGCGACATTCATTACCACATACCACTTGCTCTCTGGCTGGACTTCACTCTTAGTGCGGACTCGGGCCTCGGAAGCAGTCAGCAAATTGCTTGATCTCCAACCGGCTACGGCTCGGCTAGTTCATTCTGACGGCCATGAACAAGAAGTCAAAATTGAAGCCATAAAGCCGGGCGACAAAGTGCGCGTGCGCCCCGGGGAAGCTGTTCCGGTGGATGGCCGGGTTGTCTCCGGTTCCTCGGCGGTCAATGAGAGTTTGGTCACCGGCGAACCAATCCCGATTGAGAAATCCAAGGGAGATGAGGTCATAGGCGGATCGCTTAATCAAACTGGTTCCTTGATCGTTGAAGTAACCAAGGTTGGTGAAGAAGCTTTCCTGGCTCAAATAGCCCGCCAGATCGAAGAAGCCAGGGCTATGAAGCCAAACATTTTAGTAATAGTTGATCGGGTGTTGCAGTGGTATGTTCCTGGCGTATTGGCCTTTGTTGGTCTGGCTATCCTAATTTGGACGCTGGGCGCTTTTCTTGTCACCGGCCAAATGGATGTGATCCGAGCAATTTTCGCGGCACTTGCGGTGTTGGTGATGGGCTATCCCTGCGCTCTGGGTATGGCCTCACCATTGGCAATGATCCGAGGTGGGGGCGAGGCAGCTCGCAAAGGTATCCTAATGCGTAGCGGGGAAGTCTTCCAGGTTTTCAAAGATGTTCGGCAAATAGTCATAGATAAGACCGGAACCTTGACTCAAGGCAAACCGGTAGTTGTAGATGTAATTTCAGTGGATTCGAACGATTCTACAAAGGTTTTGCGACTGGCCGCTAGTGCCGAGCAGGCTTCCGAACACCCACTAGCACGCGCGATCCTCGAGAGTGCCAAAGCGGATGATTTGAGCCTGGCTGAAAGTAAGGGCTTTTCCGCATCTCCCGGCAAGGGTATAGTTGCTACCGTTGAAGGCCTAACCATCCAAGTTGGCAGTCCCCAATGGCTGGCAGAAACTGAAAAAGTATCGGCAAAGATCGAAGAGCAAGTTGTGGCACAGGCGAACCTGGCTCGAACTGTAGTGGCTGTTGCAGCGGACGGGGTGCTAATTGGTCTGATTGCGATTGCCGATGCTGTCAAGTCGGATGCAAAGGCTGCTATCCAGGGACTTCGAGATGCCGGCATTGAGCCTGTAATGCTTACCGGTGACAATTGGCACACTGCCAAGGCAGTAGCAGCCGAAGTAGGTATAAAAGAAGTCTTTGCGCAAGTGTTGCCTGGTGAAAAAGCAGCTAAGGTGCGTGAATTACAGACTGAAGGCTTTCGCGTGGCAATGGTAGGCGATGGGATCAACGACGCCCCGGCTCTTACCCAAGCAGACGTAGGCATTGCTATCGGAGCAGGCACAGATATCGCCATTGAATCTGCCGACGTGGTCCTGGTCGGTGAGCGCTTGACTGCGGTGGTTGACGCCTTCTATATCGGGCGCTCCTCATACCGCAAGACGGTTCAGAATTTGTGGTTAGCGTTTACCTTCAACGGGATTGGCGTGCCACTAGCAGTCAGTGGCTTGGTGCCGCCGATATGGGCTATGGTAGCCATGGTCGCCAGCGTCAGTACTGTGTTAGCAAACTCGTTTGGGGGCCAGCTGATCCCTAAACGTGCTCAACGAGAACCTGAGATTGCCACAGTCAGCTTGAACATTCCCACAATTCATTGCAATGGCTGTTTAGAGACAATCCAAACTGCTCTTTCTCACCATCCACAGATACAATCTTCAGAAGGAGATGTGGAACAAAAAACTGTGAGCGTGACCTTTAAACGAAACGGCTTCACCGAAGATGATATTCATGAAGCAATTACCAAAGTTGGCCACGTAGTTGGTCGGGAGGTTTGAGATGCCAAATATTGAGCGGCGCAAAATGATGATCCAAAACTTGGATGAATTAACACAATACATGAACATACAAAGATCATCCCGGTGGTGTTACTATCGAGTAAACTTGAAGGCCCATGCTGACTGAATTTCAATCCACCGTTTTTACCATCAAGACAATTATGCGAGAAAAGGTAATTTGGGTTAGCTCCATTCTATTGTTACCTTTGATAACCGCGTTACTTTATTTGATACCTGTAATAAGCATTCCTGGAAATGACATCGTCTTCCAGTACCAGCTTTTTACTCCACCCGATTTTTTATTGCTTTTTATAGTAGCTGCTCTTGAAAGTCTATTGCTGGTAATGATGTTGTACTTATTCCGACAAAGGCATCTTGCGACCCTCAATCAAGGGTTTCTCGGTATTCTTAGTGGTATTCCGGTATTCCTTTTTGGAGCAAACTTCTGCCCAATGTGTTTGGCTGGCTTACTTGGAGTATTTGGGCCAGGGGTAGTGGCCTTTGCAGTTCAATATCGCTTATGGGCCTTTTCGGGGTCAATAGGTATTCTTCTTTTTTCTCTCTATGCAACCTCAAGGAAGGTTCGGGGCGTTTGTGAGGAATGTAATCCCTTGTAAGATGTTGCCTAAATAATAACGTCCGTATGATAGGAGAAAAAATAATGTCTGATACAAAAAAACTCAAACTAAAAGTTACCGGAGAGCGGACAATTCACTGTGCTGGTTGTGAGCGTACGGTAAAGTTTACTTTAGAAAACCTTCCGGGTGTTCGGGACGTCGATGCAGATCACGAAAAGCAATTAATTGAACTAACCTTGGTCTCAGATGAGACTGATCTAGAAAAGGTCAAGGCTGAACTGGACTGGATCGGGTATGAAGTGGAAATGGCCTAATACTATTGTATCCAATTGTTTTGATGCATTCTAATCAATTTACCGAAAGGAAGTAATCAATAAATATGCAGAATCAAGCTGAGAATGCCGATCGTTTGCTAAGATCTATCAAAGCACATTCTATGTTGGGTTTGATAGGATATGAAATTGTTCTGGCAGCATTTTTGTTGAAAACTCTGGAGAACTAAATTAGTAAAGCAAACTCCAAAACATCGTCCCAATCGTTCGGTCTTAGTCGCATTTTTTCTCGGAACGATTAAACTTGTTGATGAATAAGTAAATTCTTTAGGCCTTCGAGCCCACAATCCGCACCTGGAAGTAGCGGGGTTCGGGAATATTGGGTAAGCTTGGGGGATGAAACCCGAGCAGAGTTTTGAAACCAAACGTCTCGATCATCTAGGCATCCTGGCTGGTATCTGTCATGAAATTGGTCTGATCGAACAAATCAATCAGGCTGTTGGTACTACCCACATTTCGCACCCTACATTCACAGATTAATGGGCGAAGCTGGTAGCGGTTTTCAGGCCGTTGCGGCGCTGGCTACTTCATCTGGCGTGAAAACCAGCTCGTCTTTGCCGGTCAACTTCTCTTCCATTTTGGTGATAATTAAGCGTAGTTGCCCCGGGTTCTTTGCAAAGTTCATGTTGTCGGTTGGGACGGTCAGGACTGGGCAGAGTGTGAAACCCTCAATCCAGTTTTCGTAAAGAAGATTCAAGCTTTTCAAATAGTCGGCGGAAATGGAGCGTTCGTAACCCCTGCCGCGTTGCGCAATTCGTTTTTGCAACGTGGGCACAGAGGCCCGCAAGTAAATAAGCAGATCTGGCGCTGGCAAAAACCCAATCACCGTATCGTACAACTCTTTATAGGTCTGATAATCGCGCTCATGGATGTGCCCTTGCATGTACAGGTTTTGCGCGAAAATTTCAGCATCTTCATAAACGCTGCGATCTTGAATTACGGAGGTCGGGTGTTCGGCTAATTCGTGATGGGCGCGCAATCGGTGAGTTAGGAAGAATACTTGCGAATGAAAAGACCAGGCAGCCATATCCTGATAGAAATCGGATAAATACGGGTTTTCTGTCACCGGCTCGAAAAAGGGTTCCCAGCCTAGCTCCTTGCTAAGACCCTTTACCAGTGTAGATTTTCCCACTCCAATATTCCCAGCTACTGCTACGAACTTTTTCATTTATATTACCAGGTAACAAAAAAGGGCGGCAGGCCCGCCCTTTCAGATAGACTTACTTATTCCGGTATTTCTCCGGCTAACTCTTGGTCAATTATTTGTTTGAAAGCAGATAGTGGCTGGGCTCCAACAATAGCCAGTCCATTGATGAAGAAGGTGGGCGTGGAGCGGACCCCCATATTCAGGGCAAAGTCCATATCTGCCTGGATGATATCATCATAGTTGCCGCCTTCGAGGCAGGCTTCGAAAGATTCCCCGTCCAACTCGAGATCTGCCGCATACTGAAAGTAAGAGTCTCGGCCAAGAGATAGTTCGAAACTAAAAAGTTTGTCGTGGAATGCCCAAAAAGAATCTTGCTCTCTTGCGCACAGAGAAGCTACTGCGGATGAAAATGCTGAGGCGTGAATTGAGGTTAGCGGCAGATTGCGGTAAACGAATCTAATTTGATCCGGATAG
>JASJYH010000140.1 GCA_030123675.1 Anaerolineae bacterium
ACCCAAAAACCACAGGTGATCGTGAACATAAAAACAGCTCAAATCCTTGCGACAGCATTTGCAAAGGGCAGCATGCATGATTTTCAACTCTTCAAAACCAGCCGGATTGGGATCCTTGCTTACAGACCCAAAGTGATAACCCCCCCCTTAGGCACACGATATCCAGGATTATTAAAATTAAAGCTTTATAACGCATCAAATTTCCCCGAAAATCTAGAATATTCCATATTTATTGGGATATAATATAATTTGTCAGACAAATTTCTGGTGATCGAGGGACTTCCCAATGACTACAATTGATCTAAGCATCCAAAAAGAGCGCCGAAGCCGCGCTATAGAGCGTGCTCGCGAGCGCAACATTATCATCCCGACCTACGCCCAGATGAAGGACCCTTCCAAGATCCCAGCGCAAGTCAAAGAAGAACTTAAGGGGATTGGCCTTTGGGATTTGCACCCCAGTAATCTATTCCGAATCACATGGAAGAACGAACCGAAACTCAGCGGAGGTGGCTTTGGGGATGTCAATTATTTTGAGTTGCCCAAATCATTGACCGGTGTGGATGCCCGCATCATTGTGTTGGTGGGGAAATGGTTCCCAACTGGCGCACATAAAGTCGGTGCTGCCTTCAGCTGTCTCGTGCCGCGCTTGGTTACCGGACAGTTTGACCCGACCACCCAGAAAGCAGTCTGGCCTTCCACTGGCAATTATTGTCGCGGTGGGGCCTATGATTCTGCCTTGCTCGGGTGCGAGTCAATTGCGATTTTGCCGGAAGGGATGAGTAAGGAACGCTTTGAGTGGCTCGCGCAGATCGCGGGTGAGACCATTAAAACGCCTGGTTCGGAATCCAATGTCAAAGAGATATTCGACAAGTGTCGGGAATTACGGGAATCAGGCCAGGATCTGATGATCTTCAATCAGTTCGATGAATTTGGAAATTACTTGTGGCATTATGAAGTCACCGGACACGCCATGGCCGAAGTTTTAGAAAAAGTTATGGGACCTGATGACCGCTACCGCGGTATGATCTCAGCGACTGGTTCAGCCGGCACTATCGCCGCCGGCGATTACTTGAAACAACTTTACCCCGCTAGCAAAATCATTGCTAGCGAAGCCCTGCAGTGCCCGACCTTGCTGGAGAACGGCTACGGAGCGCATCGCATCGAAGGAATTGGTGACAAGCATGTCCCTTGGATTCACAATACCAAGAACACCGACATGGTTGTAGCGATTGACGATAACGCTGTGGTAAATATCAGCCGGTTATTTAATGAGGAAAATGGGAAAGCATATTTGATAGCGCAGGCAGTTCCTGAGGAAACAGTCGCGCAGCTTGACCTGATGGGCTTCTCCGGTATCTCCAATATGCTTTCGGCTATCAAGGCTGCCAAGTACTACGAAATGGGCCCGAATGACATTTTGCTGACCATTTTGACCGACTCGATGGACCTTTATCGCTCAAGAATTCACGAAATGCAGCAGGAAACTGGAGATTATAAAGATAGCGACGCTACAGCTGACTTCGCTCGATACCTGCATGGGCAATCTACCGATAACCTGCTAGAATTGCGTTACACTGACCAACGACGCATACACCAACTCAAATATTTCACTTGGGTTGAGCAGCAGGGCAAGACCTACGAAGAAATTCAGGATATGTGGTATCAACCAAATTATTGGGAGGAAGTTCAAACACAAGTTAATGAAATTGACGAACTGATCGTAGATTTTAACGCTGAAGTTGGTTTGATAAAATAACTTCTAGATACATTCACTTACATCAGTGCTGCGTAAATAGCTGAACCAAAATTCTGTTGTTTTAGAGCCAATCCGAATAAGCAAGTTTAGAGTTTTATGCAACGAATAGTAGTTCTGATTTATTCGGGGTAGTTTTGACAGATATCCCCGGTCAGCCTATAAAAGGACAACAATTTAAAAGGAGGCCTCAATGGCAATTGAACGAGATAAGGAAATTCGACGACGCCGGCATAGAAAAAGAAAAATTAAGAAACTACGCGCAAAATTAGCAGAAGCTGGTACAAAAGCTGAAAAGGATAAGATAATCGCAAAGATTCGCAAGGTTAGCCTGAAAGCCCCTGTCGAATAAACACCTATGAACGGGAGCATTGGCTCCCGTTTTCATTTTCTATTTGTACCGGGTAACCATCATGATCACAACCTCAGATCTAATTCTTGTCTGCATCATGCCGACACCGCGGGACATGGAAATTGCGCGCCTTCTGGGCTGGTACCGCATTCCGCTTCGGACCGCGCCCAAAGTTGTTGCCGTGGACTACCTGGCTTTTTACCAGCCCGGAAGCTTTGGCGAGCGCAGTGGCCAGATTAATTTCGTCGCTCCTGTACGTGGTTATGAGTTGGTAACCCGTGCAGAACTGCTCAAAACTGAAGTTGACCACCCGCGCGCGAACGAAGAATATTTCAAAGTGCAAATTGGTCCTTTAGAACGCCTCAGCAAACCTATCGCCGCCGATAAGTGGCGGCGTTTGACCTTTCTGTACACTACCGGAGAATATCTTCTCAACGCAAAGACATTGAACGATCTTGTAGTCCAAACCGACGAGAGAGCCTTATTGTGGCAAGCTCTGCGTGAGCGAGCAGGCCAAAGCCAACAATATAAGGTTGAGGTACCCGATGATATTGATCCGTCCATGGTGAGGGCCTTGCTGGGGATTAAAGACCTAAATGGAGAGTATCAATTGGAAGAGGAAGAATTGTAATGAATGATCAAGCGCAAAAAAAGGGCGAGCCGTCTGAACCTATTTGGACCTTCAGGGGTTTCGAGCTTAAGGCCAGCGAATTTACTACGGCAATGGTGCACTTTTTCCGCGCTGAAATGACACGTGCTAATGTCTGGCGTCAGCGCTTGGACACGACTACCAATTGGGCTGTTGTCACGACAGGGGCGGTTGTTTCACTGGCTTTCACACAAACAGATATCAGCCATTTCGTCATTCTGATTGACTTATTGCTGGTGACCGTCTTCTTAGTAATTGAGGCCCGCCGTTATCGCTACTATGAACTTTGGAGCACGCGTGTCCGCTTGATGGAGACTGATTTTTTCGCCGCCATGTTGGTGCCTCCTTTTCATCCATCTCCCGATTGGGCAGAAACCTTGGCAGAGAGTTTGCTACAACCGCATTTTCCGATTTCTATTTGGGAGGCGCTAGGTAGGCGGCTCCGGCGTAACTATTTATGGATTTACTGTATCATTGGTTTGGCTTGGGTAGCCAGCATCTGGTTGATGCCCGATCCGATATTCACATGGTCTCAGTTCCTTGCTAGAACTACCATGGGACCACTACCTGGGGAATTGATTGTCACCGGTGTAACAGCCTTCTTTGTGCTTGTATTTGGATTCGCGTTCTTTACCGTAAGGTTACAGGAAGCTTCGGGAGAAGTATTGCCGCGGTTTGAAGGATTACCGACCGACTTCTTAGCTTCCATTGCAGAGGCTGGAAAACGAGGTATGCATCCCAAAGCGTGGTTTCGCCCGAGCAGCCATAAGCGTAAACAGTTGTTGACCCACATTATTACGGGACGCCCAAAAGAAGTGTCGGATCGTATTTTGAAAGACATGCACCGAGGTGCAACGATAATTTCAGCAAAGGGCGCATTTACAGGTGAAGAACGCGGGTTATTGATGATCGCATTGACAGTTACAGAAGTCCCTCAATTAAGGGCTCTTGTTGCGGCCGTGGATGGGGATGCCTTTGTGATTGTCTCACCAGCGCAAAGCATATTTGGCAAAGGTTTTTCACCCTTAGAAGATGATGAATGAAGATCCTCATAAAGAACGGAACGCTGATTACTGCCTCGGATACTTACCAGGCGGATATCTTTATCGAAGACGAGAAGATAGTAGAAATCGGCCAAGCGCTTCACATCCCGGATGCCGAGCCTGTTGACGCTTCGAATAAACTGATTCTGCCCGGTGGCGTGGATCCGCATACCCACTTCGATCTGGAAATGTTCGACACGGTTTCATCAGACGATCACTACACTGGTCACAAAGCGGCTGCTTTTGGGGGCACAACCACAGTCATGGACTTTGTAGTCCAAGAGCCCGAGGGGTTTCAATACTCTGTAGATTTGTGGATGCAGAAGGCGGAAAAAGCAGCCATTGATTATTCCTTCCACATGAATTTGACCCATTTCGATGAAATGGTCGCAAAAGATATCCCATCCCTGGTAGGTATGGGGATAACTACTTTAAAAGTCTTTACGGCATATAACGGCCGTTTACGCTTGGATGATGGCAGTATATTCAAAGCCTTGCGCATAGCCAAAGAAAATGGCATGCTGACAATGCTGCATGCGGAGAATGGCGACGTGATTGAAACCCTGGTTCCTGAAGCGTTGGCTGCCGGTCACACCTCACCAGAATGGCACGCATTAACGAGGCCGGCTTGGGGTGCAGCTGAGGCAGGATTAAGGGTAGCAGGTATGGCACTTGAGGCAGATGCGCCGCTCTATATTGTCCATTTGAATGCAGGGGTGGAAGTTGACATGTTGAAATATTCACGTGAGCATGGCGTCAAAGTGATGGGAGAAACCTGCCCTCAGTATCTATTCTTTACTATCGACCACTTACGTCGCCCTGACGGCGCCAAGTATATATGTTCCCCGCCCATGCGCACAAAGGCCGACAATCAACAATTATGGGAGGGGATTGCAAATGGCACGATACAAACCATAGGAACGGACCATTGCTCGTTTTTCCTTGATGGAACACAAACGATTGAATAT
>JASJYH010000141.1 GCA_030123675.1 Anaerolineae bacterium
TTACCACCCCAAAAATAATGATTCTTGACCTCCGGATAACGACGGAAAAACTCACGCGCCGAGATGCTTTTCACGATCCGCATAACCTTACTCGGAGACATTTTGGGTTCTCCCCGTACCACCATATGAATGTGATCCTCCGGCACCTCCAACTCCACTATTTCGATACCATAGTCATACCCAATCTTCTCAATAATAGCTTTCAGCATCCCTCTATAAGGCTCACTAAACACCTTGTGACGATACTTGGGTATCCATACAAAGTGATACATCAACCGATAAACGTGGTGGGTATTTCTCTGTAACTCCATAAGCGGGACACCATAAAATGGGGAAACCCCATTTTATGCTATCCAGCTCGGGGGCAAGCCCCCGAGATTTTCGCTTTGCGGTTAAACAGTGTCTTTCCTGCAGTTGCACAGGTTTGATAATCACTTGTCAGTACCTCTCTTATAACCCAATTCAGTAAAAATCCAGCCTGATCCCTTAACTAATGCCCGGCTTTTTCTTCTAGTATTCCAGTGTGCTAAAGGCCGCTTTCTTGCCGAGCACAAATACAGACTTTGTTTCATCAGGAGTCTGAAAACGCAAAAAATTTGCTGGCAACTCGGGGATAATTGGCATGTTAAAACCTCACAACCTTGTTTCAGTCTGTGTAATCATTCTTTTGATTGGTGCAATAGGTACTTCACCGGCTTTGGCAGCGGGGCCAACTGTGTTAGAAGAAATCATCGTCACTGCAAAGAAACGCGAACAAAACCTGCAAGATATCGCTGGCTCTATTCAGGCTATCGGGTCGGAGGAATTGTCAAAAAGTATAGTGAATGGGTTTGATGACTACGCCCGTATGGTCCCGAGTCTGAGTGTGATGAATTCCGGCGGGGGGCAAACGCAAATTGCCTTGCGTGGGGTGCTTGCTGCCAGATTTAACCACGCACAGCCGCAAAGCCGTTCAACAATGGGAATGTATCTCGGAGATATTCCAATCTCAACATCTGCGTTTAACCCGGATGTTGGTTTGGTAGACATTGAACGCATCGAAATTCTACGTGGGCCCCAGGGCACACTTTATGGCGCAAGTGCCATGTCCGGTGCGATTCGAATCATACCGAAAGCTCCCAACATGGATGAGTTTGAGGGAGAAATTAATTTGTCCGCAGGATTTACAGACGGTGGTGACAACAGTTACATCGTAAAAGGTGTGGTAAATATTCCCGTGAGTGATTCCTTCGCTGTTCGCGCCTCGGGCTACTACATCGAAAAGGGCGGTTACATCGACAACGTCTTTTCCGGTGAGGAAAACTATAATGACGAAGAATCCTTTGGCGGTCGGCTTAGCGCTCTTTGGAATGTAACAGACTCAGTTTCCCTCGATGCACTGGTGATGTTTCATGAACTTCAAGCTGACGGCAGACCCGATGAATACGTTCCAGGCAACCCGTTAAACTCAGTCGGCTTGAACAGCGGTGGAAGTCTCATAGCCAGCCCGTTTGAATCACAGGCACAATGGACTGTTGATAATGAAAGAGAAATTATCAAAACCATCAACGACCCTTTCGATGATGAATATTACATTCTGGGCTTGACCGCCAATGTCGATCTTGATTGGGGATTATTTACCAGCGTCACTTCATATTATGATCGCGATTTTGAAAACACCCTGGATGATCAGCAGCGCACAAGAGATGCATTAGGAGCTTACCAAGCCGGGTTCTATGTACCAGGTGCTGGCGAAAATGCCCCCCTTTCATCCGTTTTCATAAACTCTTCAAAAATGGAGCAATTCGCTCAGGAACTACGAATCAGTTCTTCCGGAGACAACAGTTTCCAGTGGCTTGCCGGGCTCTTCTATATGGACCAAAACAGGACATTTGATCAAACTCAGGAAATGCCTGGCCTGGACACTCTTTTAAATTTCTTTGGAATTGGAGCTGAGCAAGGGTTTGTTTGGGGATCTCTGCCAGATAACGTTTTTACTGGCGCCCAAACGATTGACACTGAACAGTGGGCTTTATTTGGGGAAGCAACCCTGGCCTTTGGCTCCCGGCAGCAGTTTGAATTTACCGCAGGCTTACGCTGGTTCAACTATGACCAAAAAGCCGACATTTTCTTTTCTGGAATAGCCAATGATGGTGTGACCCAACTGAATGAAAAAACATCGGAATCAGGTGTCAGTCCCAATTTTGTTCTCAAATACATTGCTTCCGATGATGTAAATGTATACGCATCAGCTGCAAAGGGATTCCGAATTGGGGGACTAAACGATCCCATCCCTCTTGCCGGCGTTTTTGGTTCAGCTTGTGCGAGTGATTTGGAATCCCTGGGCCTCACAAGCTTGCAGAATTCATTTGAGTCTGATGAATTGTGGAACTATGAACTGGGGATGAAATCGACCCTGAATGAGGGCAAAGTACGCCTGAATACTGCATTGTTCTATATTGATTGGAAAGACGTTCAAACCCAGGCTTTCCTGCCCTGCGGTTTCCAGACTCTGACCAACGATGCAGATTTGATTAGTAAAGGAGTTGAGGTGGAACTTCTTGCCCAGGCAAGCGAGAGCCTCAGCCTTAATCTGGGGATTTCTTATACCGATGCCGAACTGAATGGCGATTCACAAATATTGGCCGCTGAGGACGGTGCACGGGCGCCATATGTGCCAAAATGGCTGATTTACGCAGGTTTTGATTTTACCCGTCCCCTCAACATTTTAGGTGGTGACAAGTTATATTATATTCGGGCCGACTTGCAGTATACTTCTAATTCTTATAGTGAGTTTTCGAATACCTTTGTGTTGCCAAGAGTAGAGTTACCCTCCCATACTTCCGGCAACATTTATATCGGTCTAATTGATTCAAAATGGGAGGCGGCCCTATTTATAAAGAATGTAAGCGATGAAAGAATTGTGACTGGATTTGATGCTGATCGCCGACAGCCATCAACATTCTCAATAGCACGCCCCAGAACTGTGGGATTTGATGTCAAATTTCGTTTCTGAAACTTTTTAACCAACTGAGAGCATCCTCTCAAAAAAAAATGTCAAGAAATAATTATCATTTATTTAATGACATACGCCCACAATTGGTAAGCTGAAATTGGCGATCGCTTTCAGTTTCAGTTGCTTCATCATTCTGATGATAGTGGTTGGCAATATATCTTCATGGAAAAAGAAACAACACAGCGCCGAAGACTATTTGATGGCGGGTCATGTGCATGGGAAGTTCATGATCGCCCTCAGCAGCGCAGCCTCCGCAGCAAGTGGATTTATAATGATAGGCGCAGTAGGAGCGGGCTATACGATGGGCTTAACAGCCGTCTTAATGCCGCTGGGCTGGTTCCTTGGGGATTTCATATTCTGGACATTTTTTCCTGGTCGCATCAATCGAACCGGGAGAGACCGCAATTGTGAAACCATTCCTGAATTCATAAGTTATTCTTCCGCCGATCACCGCGAACCCTTCGTGCGTAAATTACTTGCGCTCATATGCATCATTTTTGTCGGTCTGTATGCTGTAGGTCAGTTCCTTGCCGCGGGTAAAGCCATCAATGTGGCCTTTGATTTTTCGATGACAAATGCCATTCTGATTTCCGGTATTGTCATTGCCGCTTATTCTGCAAAAGGCGGTTTGGAATCATCAATTCCGACGCAATTCCTGCAAGCGCTGATCATGCTTTTTACCACGATAGGCTTGCTTCTTTTGGCCTTGTATATGGGGCAAGGTCCACTGCATATTTTTCATGCCATACAGGCGGCAGATCCAGGACTCTTATCCATAGGGGGTGGCAATGGATATTTTTTATTAACGATATTCGTGCTCGGTTTTTCCACCGCTGCGTTCACATTTGATTTCGGACAGCCACAGTTATTGGTACGAATAATGGCGGCAAAGAATCCTGAAGAAGCAACAAAGGCAAAATGGCTTTATCTTGGATTCATGCAGCTTACCTGGATAGCCATGTCTTTGTTTGGCTTGATCATGACCGTGTTGCTGCCCGAAATTGCTGATCCGGAGCAAGCGCTGCCCATATTTGCGCGGGACAATTTACATCCGGTTTTTGCCGGGGCCGCTTTGGCCGGAATTTTTGCTGCAGTGGCTTCAACACTGGATGCACAACTGCTCGTTCTATCCAGTTGTATCGGTGTCGATTTATTGCCACGAACCCATCGACGGATGACCCAACGATTGGGCGTCAAGTATCACGTAACGGTCACAATTGTGGTCACTATCATCACTGGTACGCTTGCAGTTCTTTTTGTTGGTAATACGACTGTATTCACCGTTATTGTCTTCTCGGCCAGTGCATTGGGCGCCACGATTGGATGTGCAATGTTCATTACAATCATGCAATGGCGATCAACGCCGTTTGCGATCTCAGTTGCTGTGATAGCAGCATTACTTATTACTTTAGCCTGGCGATTTTTTGGTTTAAGTGAGTTCATGCTTGAGGCGTTTCCAGGTTTTCTTGGAGGCCTGATTACCCATCAATTGCTTGTTTGGTTCAATCATTCGATTGAGGGAGAGCACGAGAGCGACTAACCCCCCCCCGCTTGGGTTATAGACTTCCCCTG
>JASJYH010000142.1 GCA_030123675.1 Anaerolineae bacterium
CGTGTCATTGCGGGAAGCGACTGCGGCTTTGGAACCTTTGCGGGCTTCGGTGAAGTAGACAGCGAAATCGCCTATGCGAAATTCGCAAGCATGGCGGAAGGGGCGAGAATTGCAAGCGATCGACTTTGGGGATAACGCTGCGTAGTTCAGGAATTATTCACACTCAATGGAAGTCTCAGCTGACCTCAATACCCCATATAATAGCTGCTCTACCCCTTACCTGTGCTTAATACCGGTAAAATCTAATTGCTGCTCAGAGAAGTAGCCGATTTTTTCTTTGCTTTATCCCAAATAAGTTTCATACCATTTCGTTGTCTTGTAGTTAAGGTGGGTAATGGAATGAGATCATCCAAATGCATAGACTTGACTTCAGCTTTCGTCAAAAGCGGTACTACATTTAAATTGGTAGGATATGAACCACAATAACGAATTGGGATAGCCAACTGGAATTGTGCGCTGAGGGTAAAATTCAGAAATTCTTCCGCCACTGTTTTCAATAATTTGTAATCGCGCTTGCCATCATCTGCGTTCAGTGAGTAACCAATCATATAGCCATCGACCCATCCCATTGATCCTTCGCCAGGGCTGGCGAGCTTCCAGTTTCTCCCCTGACTCTTAAGCTCACCCATACCTGACCCCCATCCGGTTGAAAAAGCCAGATCTTTTATGGCATCTAATTTTTCATATATTTCGTACAAATGATCCGCATTGCCAGCGAGAGCGTCCAATCTGGCTATAAATTCAGCACTCGTGAGATTTCTGAGCTCATAATTTTAATTGTTTATTCCAGTAGAACCTCCGCGGCCGAACACAGAAAGCCCGATGCCGCCTAAGATCAAGAACCCAGCCAACATAAGGCGCAGCGTTATATTTTCTTCGAGAAAAACTACGCCACTCCAGGCTGCCAGGATTGGAACGGATAGCTGCACGGTAGCAGCGCGAGTTTTTGAGAGCCCACGCAGTGCAGCGTACCAAATCGTATAGCCTACACCGGATGTGAGCGCGCCAGATATGCTTGCTACTATGAGTCCGTTGGTTGAAAGCTGTATAGAACGAATATTGATTATGCTGACGGCCAAAATAAATGGCACTGTCCGGATGAAGTTGCTGGCTGTATCGGCAAGCGGATCCTTGCTGTTGGTACCTCTTAGGGTATAGAAGCCCCACGATATACCGGCAGCAGTCATCAAGGTTGATCCAAGAAGCGAGGGTGCTTGTAATCCAGGAAACACCAAATAGACCAAGCCCCCCAGGGCCAGGATTATCCCTGTCCATTCTAAAATCTGTGGTCGCTCACCAAAATAGAGGGCGGCGAGGATCATCGTCACTTGGACACTGCCAAATAAGATAAGGGCTCCGGTGCCTGTGTTCAAGCTAAGATAGGCAAATGAAAAGGCGATTGCGTACAGGAACAAGAATCCGGCTGAGAACCAGCCCCCAGATTGTTTTAGCCATCCTTTTTCTTTTCTAAACAACCCAATAAGGCCGAGCACAATTGCACCGGATGCCAAGCGCACGGTGGTAAAGCTGGCCGGATCGAGCGTGCCTTGGCCGAGCGCAAAGCGGTTTAGCAAGGAGTTGGCTGCAAATGCAACCATAGCCAATAAGGTAAGGATTATTGTTTGCAGTCTCCCAGATTGATTTAACGGTTTCAATTGGTGCCTCGCTTCTAAAACCAAACTGATTGGGGTACCTTCTTCATTATAATAATTCAGCCCTTAGACATTATGAGGTGGAATATATTAAACCTTATGGCCTTCCAAACAGACCACGCCCTCTGGGCCTACAGTGGCAGCATGGACGATTCCGGCGGGTAAATCCAGGCGGTCGCCAGGGTTGAGGCTGGCCTTGCTTCCAAGATCAGGCAAGTCGAAAGTGATTGACCCGCTTACGACGTAAATAACCTTATCGTAGCTGTGGGTATGGGCGGCATAGACAGCATGGGGGCCGTTCGACCAGCTGTACGGATTCAGGCCTTCGTCTGCCATGATGCGCTCTAAATCGTCACGCGCGGGGGACCCGGCTATGGGCCAAGGGCTGATTTTGTATTCCATAATATTTTAGTATGCTCAGAGGGCCATAAACCTACGCTGGCTCCAATTCACAATAACGATCGACACGTTTTCCAATGATAGCCAGGCTGTCATCCCAAAACTTGCGGGTCCGGATGTTGATATCGAAACGATCGGCCAGATCGGCGGCGAGGGCTTCGCCGGTGGAGGCCAGCAGGGATTTGTAATCAGCGACAAAGTTTTCGCCGCGTTGCTGATAAATGGCATATAGGCCGGTTCCAAATAAGAGCCCAAACGCATATGGAAAATTGTAAAATGAGATTCCGGTTGAGTAGTAATGGGGTTTCCAGGTCCACATGTATTTTTGCAGGTAGCGTTCATCCAGTCCGTCGCCGTAAGACTCCTTTTGGGCGTTTTCCATGATCTCGCAGAAATCGTCAGCAGAGAGTTCGGCGGTTTCGCGGCGTTCGAAAACTTCCTTCTCAAACAGGTAACGCGAGTAAATATCCACGATGACTTGCGAGGCACCCGTAAGTTGACCTTCCAATACAGCCAATTCTTCCATGGGATCATTGACCTGCGCCAGAACAGCCTCGGTGGCAATCATTTCACAGAAGGTGGAGGCAGTTTCGGCCAACGTCATGGGCGTCAGTTGTTGTAGGACGGTCTTGTCGGCTTGGTAGGCACACTCGCTATGGAAAGCATGCCCAAGCTCATGCGCGATGGTTGCGATCTGGTCTTGTGAGCCGTCAAAGTTGACCATGATACGACTTTCCTTGAGGCCCTGGATTTGCATACAAAAACCACCGCCGCGCTTGCCCGTGCGTATTTCGGCGTCGATCCAATTGTTGTCATAAGCACGTTTGGCGAAGGATCTCAATTCCGGTGAAAAACCCCCGAAATTTTCGAGAATGAAATCGCGGGCTTCTTCGTACGAGTAGCTCTTATCGACCACCCCGACCGGCGCGAACAAGTCCCACCAGGCCAGTTTCTTTTTGCCGATTAATTTGGCCTTGTGTTTAAAGTATTTACGGAACATGGGAAAGGAGGCTTTCATGGCGGTCAGCATGGCCTCCAAGGTGGGACGGTCCATACGGGCGGACTCGATCGCGGACTCGAGCGCATCTTGCCTGCCTCGACGCTTGTTGAGGCTGACCATTTCACCTTTTACGCCGTTCAAACAGGCTGCCAGCGACTCGCGGATAGATTCCCAAGCTTTGGTTTCAGCATCGTAGGCCCGGTGACGGGTGTCTTCGTCTGGATGCGTACGCAGGTTGGTCAGCGCGGGCATAGGTAACGATTGGGTTTTGCCATCCAGCTCAAAGTCCACGGAGAGCTGCGAGGTGACTGTGCCCTGGAGTTTGCTCCAGGCGTTGCCGCCGCTCAGGCTGAGTTCGGCAGCCAAGGCTTCTTCGGGTGCGCTCATCAGGAATTTGCTCTGGTCTGCGGCTTCTTTGAGCATGAAGGCGTGCGCTTTGGCAGAGGCGCTTTCATCTAATGCGGCATCCAAAACGGAGGCGACCTGCCCCAACCAGGCCTTCATTTGGACATTTAGATTTTGCAAGGGTAAGTTGATTTGCTCAAACTCGGACAATTTGCGGTTGGCAGTCTTATTGTGCGAATCGGTGCTGACAAAAGCGTAAATAAAAGGTTCGATAGTAGCTGCGAGGGTGTAGGCTTCGTTGAAGCGAGCGACTATTGTGCCCAGAATCGGTCCCAGTTGATCGGGCGGAGTGTTTTCATCGCTCACCCTGACGACTGCGTCGAAGTAAGTGCCCAGATCGGCAACCTGGGTTTTGAAGCTGGCTACAGCAGTTTCAAATTCTTTCGATTCGAGCGAGGGATAGACGTTGCTCAGATCCCATCGGGGAGCGGGGATTGACATTTATTGTTCTCCTGTGTGTGAATTGGAGATTATCTTGAATGTGTTTTTGGGGTTTCGAATAGCGGCAGTTAAATGTGGGATGCCCTTGAGGTCCCCGCTGACATACAGAGTGTCGTCACGGGTTAAAACAATGGGCAGACGGTCTGGGCGTTTGGCGGTGGAGATGAGGATGGGGTCTATATCTTGATGGAGCACTTTGCGGTAGAGGAAAAGGATGGCGCTCAAGGCTTGATTCTGTGTGGAAGCAGCCACGTGTTTCTTAAGCGCGAGGTGAGTGATGTAGGCATTAATTTCTTTGGGGCCCATATCACGAGGGTGGCGTTTGTTGTGATAAAGAATGAACTTGCGAACCCAGGAGGTGTAAGAATTTTCCGTTCGTAATGAATAGTGTTTGGCGCGTAATTTGTCTTTGAGTTGATCGAGGAGTTTACTAGAGGATTGGTGAGTTTTCATATTGCATTTATGGCGAGGTTCATCTATACTATTCTATAGATATTCTGTAGATATTCTTAGATATTCTGTAGATAATATGTTAAAGGGATCCTTTCTGTATAATACCACTAAAAAGGTGGTTAATGCAGAATAGTTCCGCTTATACATAAGTTAGCCATAACGCGGTAAAAATGAAGTAGGTCAATTAGGAATGTGGGATCGGTA
>JASJYH010000143.1 GCA_030123675.1 Anaerolineae bacterium
TAAGTTGATTTAGATTGATGAAGCATCCTTTTGCGTAGGGCAATTTCGCCCATTATTATCATGTTGTCCGGGCACTAGAATATTTCTGTCACCAGCCAGGTATAGGGGGTTATCTGGGAGCAAGATTATTCTTCGGCATAGAAAATGCTATTAAATCTTATAGATCCACAACCATTAGCTGTTAATGATTTTGATAGGCTTTGCCGACCAATACAGGTTATCTGGCGATGAAACTTAATCATCCGGTATTCTTAGGCCGCTCTTTTTATCAAAGAGATGATATTTTTTGAAATGTAAGCCAATTTCATCATTTATTGAGAAGTCATCTCTGATTGGAAGAGTGGCGTATAATTCATTTTCTCCCATTTTCAATCTCAAAATAGTCACCTTTTTTAATTTTATATTATCGATCCCAACAATTTTGGCTTTGAATTTAGCGGACTTAATTTTTTTAAATACTTCTATCTCTTCTGAGCGAATACCAATAGTCATGTTTTTATATTCACTTGAAATATGATGGCCAGCTATAAGATTAATTGCTGGAGTATAGGAATCCAAGTTCAAAAACTCAGCGACATAGATACTCTTTGGATAATAATAAATATCTTCGTAAGTTCCAACTTGTTCTATCTTGCCTCTGCTCATTACAGCTACAAGATCCGCTAATATTTGAGCTTCAAGTTGGTCATGGGTAACATAGGCTGTAGTGATATTAAATTTCTTTAACAATGTTCTTAAATTGACCCGATATTTATCTCTTAACTTTTGGTCTAAACTAGAGAAGGGTTCATCCATTATAAATAATACTGGATTTCTGGTTATACAGCGCGCAATCGCTACTCGTTGTTTTTCCCCCCCTGATAGGTTTCGGGGTGTTCTCTTCAAGAGGTGATCGATATCAACCCCCATTAAATCACTTGTTCTTTGATAAGCTGCTTTTGCCTCCTCATTTAGCTCAGGCGTATTCTGTTTAAAAATAAAGTTGCCCATGATATTTTTCTTCGCGTCATAATTAGGATACAAAGCATAATTTTGGAATACCATTCCAATTTTACGATCGCCGGGTGAGATGTTTTCCATATTTACGCCATCATATCGGACTCGACCGGATTCGGGTTTTTCTAGGCCGGCAATAATTCTTAAAAGAGTTGTTTTACCGCAGCCGCTGGGTCCGAGAAAAACAAATATTTTCCCATCCGGTAGTGTAAGGTTTAAATTCTTGATTAAAAAAGATGTTTTTTTGGGGTCATTATTAATCTCTGGTTGAACATTAAATAAGGTTTTAATCAAGTTAGGTGGTTTGGTCTTAAAATGTTTGGAAATATCTATTAATTCGATCTTGGCCATGGCACATTCCTTAAACTCATATTAATTTCGATAAATTGGCTCACACATATATTTCAGTAATGGGCAGGTTTCATTGATGTGGCCAGCGAGAGAAGGGTGAGTGAACTAAAGTATACAGTGAGATTGAAAATTCTGCCGAATTCCTCGCAGCGCACAATAATAGCGATAACTCGCATGTCCGACAAAGATTAAACGAGCCAGCCCAAGCCTTCAAGAGTATCTCCTCGGGGTGTGTATTCGCAACCGATCCAGCCTTCATATCCGAGTTCTTCTAGTAGGGTAAAAATGTAAGTATAATTTATTTCGCCCCGGTCAGGTTCGTTCCGCCCTGGCAAACCGGCTATTTGAATGTGGCCAATAGATTCAAAATATTTTCGCAAGTAATATTCCAAATTGCCGACCATCTTTTGGGTATGATAGACATCAAACTGCAGGCCCACATTGAGCTTATCAATTTTTTCTAGTAAGGCGATTGCCTGTTCTGGGGTGCTTAAAAAATAACCAGGGACGTCAAATGTGTTGATCGGCTCGATAAATATGGTGCAGTTTTGTGCACCGGCTATTTGGGCGGCATACTTAATGTTTTCAATGTAAACCTCTTCATGTTTTTCAAATGACGAATTACCGACTGTGACCCCTGCCATCACATGCAGGTTGTCACAATTCAATGTCGAAGCATATTCTAGCGCCAGCCCTATACTTTCTTTAAATTCATTTTCACGGCCGGGCATGGCCGCTAATCCGCGGTCGCCATTCTCAAAATCGCCAGGTGGTGCGTTAAGCAGGTGCAATTCGAGCCGTTGCGCTTCCAGCTGCTCTTTATGCGCTTTTGGGGGATTCTCGTAAGGGAATTGACACTCGACCATCTCGAATCCCGCTTTTGCTGCAGCGGCATAGCGCTCTAAATATTCCAGTTCGACAAACATCATCGATATATTGGCAGCAAATTTGAGCATGTTTGATGCGCCTGTTTCCGTGGGTCCTAGCCGGCCTTCAGTTCCGCAATCTGCTCCGCGGTCAGGATCCTGGGATTGGATCCATGTAGGAGCAAATATATTTTTGCGGTCTCTTCCAATTCTTCAATCGCGTATACAGCAGCCTCCAGAGATTTCCCGGCAACGACGGGACCATGATTGGCCAGGAGCAGGGCGGCATGTTTTCCGGCCAGCTGCTCAACCGCCTCTCCTAGTCTTTTGTCGCCGGGACGAAAATAAGGGATCAATGGCAGGCTACCCACGCGCATGACATAGTAAGCAGTTAATGGGGGAATGACATCTTCGGGATCGATATCGGGCAAGCAACTGACTGCCACAGAATGGGTCGAGTGCAGGTGTACAATCGCTCCAGAAGAAGGGCGTTGGCGGTAGACAGCTTTGTGTACAAAGTGCTCTTTGGAGGGCGGATCACCGGCCAGGAGCTTGCCATCCCAATCCAATTTGCTTATTTTGGCGGGGTCCAAATTTCCGAGTGAAGAGTTGGTGGGGGTCAACAACCAGCCATCCTCTAGACGCACGCTGATATTGCCTGAACTTCCAGCGGTTAAACCTCGTTGAAATATGGATTTGCCTTGCTCGGCGATCTGCTCTCTGATTTGACTTTCTTTCATTTGATTAGCTCCAACGCTTGCTCAAAAAAATCAGGAGAGCCAAAATTTCCTGACTTAAGGGCCAACGCCAGCGGCTCTTGCCCCTGTGAAACTGTCCACGGGACCCCGGGCGCGATTTCAGGCCCGATCCGCATAACCGTCACATTCAAGGCTTTGACTATGGATCCGGAGGTTTCGCCACCCGCGATTACAAACTTACGGACGCCTGCCGCAGCAAGTGCTTTGGCGATCTTTTTTAAAGAACTTTCAACCAATTCTCCGGCTTTTTCGAGGCCTAGTTGGTCTTGAATAGTCTTCACTTTTTCGGGAGCACTGGTACTATAAATCAAGACAGAATCTTGGGTTACTTTCTCAAGGGCCCACTGAATGGCTTTATCTATAAATTGGGGATTCTCTATCAAATGGCTGGGGTCCAAGTAAAAAGAGGGATATTTATCTTTGGCCCTGGCCACTTGTTCGCGGGTCATTGTTGAACAGCTGCCTGAGAGCATGGCCACATTGCCAGGGAGCTTGGGCAAGTGGTCAGCAGATTTCTTGTGAGCATCCGGGATATCAAAATTATTTCTCAGATTTATTGATAGTCCCGAACCGCCGGTGATCAATTTTAAAGTCTTGACCGCCGTCCCGATATCCTTCAAATGACGATCCGTGAGCGCGTCTACAATTGCGTAGCGTACGCCTGTTATGACCATAACCTGAAAAGCATTACGGATTGCGTGTACTCCTGCCTCCACCGTTTCGAGCGGAACCAACCCCACTCCGCTTCTTACTTGCCTGCCCAAAACCCGGACCAGATTGGGGTCTGTCATAGGTGTCAAGGGATGGTCTTGCATCCCACTTTCGCTCAGTAAGACTCCATTGACAAACAAATGCCCTTGATACACCGTACGACCATTTACCGGCAGCGCGGGGCAGGCGATGGTGAATACCTCTCCGAGCAAATCTAGCAGCGCGTCGATTACCGGCCCAATGTTTCCATTGTCTGTCGAATCAAATGTGGAGCAATATTTGAAATAGTACTGTTGGCAATCCCAAGACTTTAATTTTTCCAAGGCTGCCAACGATTGTTTAACTGCGACCTTGGGAGCAATTGTACGAGTTTTCAAAGCAATCACAACTGCCTCAATCTCACTAAGGTCTGGCTCTTGCTTTGGGACGCCATTCAGTTGTATCGTGCGAAAGCCCTGCGTGACCAAAAAACTGCCTAAATCGGTGGCGCCTGTAAAATCGTCAGCTATGCAGCCTAGGTAAATTGTCATATTCTCTCAAATTCAAAAATGGGATTAGCAATATCTTGCAATCAAAATAGAATCAATTGATCGATGGTGAAATATCCTGTTGTTTGTTTCTCATGAATTCCAACACGGCTATGAATAAATGCAGAATGGAAATTTTCCAAATGTTTGCATCGATTGAAGGAAGAGTTTTTCCCCTCCGCCATATGCGCAGATAGGCTTGCCAAATCTTCATTTTACCAACTTGCTCCCATGGGATACTTTTGTTATTGTATTTCAGCTTATTTTGGGAGATGACAAAC
>JASJYH010000144.1 GCA_030123675.1 Anaerolineae bacterium
TTGTTCATTCGTACATAGGCATTCGTGCCGAGGAGGATCGCATAGGGTATATTTCTCATAACCCAAACATAAAACCTATATATCCGTTTAAAGAAGATGGGATTACTAAAAAGGATGTCTTTAAAATACTTGAAAAGAGCGGCGTCGGAATTCCGGATTATTATAAATGGCGTTCTAGGTCCGGGTGCTATTTTTGTTTCTATCAACGGAAGGCTGAGTGGGTAAGATTGAGACAGCATCATCCTGATCTGTTCGAGAAAGCCCAAAATTACGAGAAGACATCTAGTGACACCCAAAGGGCATTCACTTGGATACAAGGATTGCCCCTTTCAGAGATTGTAAAGAGAGAGTCTGATATACTTAACCGGGAAGAAGAAAACAAAAAACGGCGTTTAGCAAACACCAAAAACCGCCCTCTTAGCCAAGTGTTTGGTGCAATTGACTTAGATGATGAAGATGACTGGGATACTTCTTGTATCATTTGTTACCTGTAAAATTAACCCCACGACCAGTCGTTGATGTAGTTATATTATCGATGGAATATGCATAAGTACTGTTTTTCACTTGGATTTAAAAATCACTTTTCCAAATCATATCGTAAGTCCTGATCATATTGTCGGTACTCAGCGTCCATGCGATAAATCTGCCCCCAAATGAGTTGGCGATACTCAATGGCGGGGGTTAGGCAGTGTACCTGGAAGTCCAAATCCGACACATTACCGTCAGGAAATTGGATTTTCATAAGTCCAGTCGCCATCGACCGGACAGAATCATCATTTCGAGTGTATGACCGCGTACCTGTGAATCTAACTCTCTTCTTTACATATTGGTTAAGGGTCAAGTCAGTTCGAAGGGCTAACAGTACGTCCCCAAAGAAGTCCGATTTTAGCCCAACTCTATTGGCAAATGACATTCCACTCAGTTTTGCGGCTTTCCATCCTGGGATAATCCCTAGAATTCGATCTAAGAATGCAGTTTCTCGCAGAAATGGGGGTAATTCATCAACTAAAAACGGTCTTACCGGTAGTTGTCTTTCATCGAGAAGGATATTTGCGAGAAGGACTAGCCCACACCCCGATCCAATTTCATGTAGCCCGCCGCGGGTTATTTTTGCGTTGGCAAGATAGCCCTTAAGCCCACCTATAATTTCGTCTGGATTGTGGAACTTCAAGGTTTGCACTTCATCTAATACAACAACGGCAAACCGAGCCAACAATCCCCACTGTCCGCTACTGTTGTTGACAAATAGAACTGCCGGGCTTACATTGCCACCACTAATCAACCTTACTTGTGGGCTTATATTCTCATAGAAATAGCTTTTGCCCGTGCCTTTCGGTGCTAACTCCATGATGTGCATATTATTTTGAACAAGAGGTAGGAGACGTGCTAATAGTACTGTACGCTGTTCTTCGTCGAACTCGTTGGGATTGTAGCCCATAGATAGGAGCATCAATTCGCGCCACTCGCCCAAACTGAATTCACCACGAGCTCTTTTATAAAGATCGAGATTCACCACTGCTTGCATCGGCTTGAAAGACTTTATGGTTACACCCATTGTTTCATTAGCGAGTTCGACGACTCCCCACATCCCATGACGCAGCAAATCCGGATATTTGTCAAGTAACTCGGTAGATATTTCCACATCATCTAACCCCAATAGTTTAAATTGTGCGTGGCGACTAAATTGACCTTTCTTGTTAATCGTTATCTCAACCTCGACTGGTGTAAGGGCGCGTACGGATTCTCCTTGTGAGAGTCGATATTTCACTACATGCTGTTCTCCAGGGCCAGGAATATTCTTACCAACCCATCGTAAAAGTTTGGCTGCTTCTTCAGGCTTTATATCACCCGTACCTGGTACGATGCTATCAAGCAACCATTCACCAACGTATGATGGAATACCACGTTTCTGCAATTGACTCGAAGGCAATCGTCTCTTATCAATAGCTAACTTGCCGAACACACGCTGAATCTTATCTGAAAGTGTACCGCCTATTTCATTTATTGAATCCATTACAACCCCTCAAATTCGCTCAGTATATCTGGTTTCTCGTAGATTGATTCAGCCTCTAGGTTTGGCTGGAACTTATGCTCAACGGGTTGTCCGTCAGGCAATAAGTATTTCAAGCTCATAAAGAGATCACTGAGTTCCAGTTTACTAGGCCAATTAGGGATTATAATATCGATCTCCCTCTTTTGGAAAGGCCCAATATCCGCTTCAATCGGACAAGTCATTCCTATTATTTTACAGGTTAATGCTGTCACCTTTATATGAACATCACTCGAATTCCTTATGATTAAAATGCCCTTTTCTGATTTTCCTTCCTCACCTTTACCATTCAATTCAACATCTAAATGAATTAGAGCGCGACCGCGCGTGAATTCAAACCATGGAATCAGTACCTCCTCTGGAGAAAGGCCACCATGGGGGAACGGTTCATTCCCTTTTCGCCCATCAGAAGTTAAAAAAGTCTGATCTGAAGCAATAGCTGCATAGGCCTGTCCCTTTGGGAGACCAAATCGTACCGCGTCGAGGTAAATTATGTCCTCGTCAACCAAATATCCATTTTTCCCGATTAAAACGTCAGATGAACCCCAGGCCGCACGGCCATGGGCTTTCATGCCTGAGGGTATGGTTTTCGTCCTTTCAGAATTCAGGAGGAGTCGGCCATGATCAGTGGTGATAATGATGCGTATGTTCATTTCACTTGGAGTTTTCTCCACCACGGAAATAATGAATTTTGCTATGGTTGATAGTTGTGCATCCACTTCAAGTCGAACGCTTTCTGATCCTGCATCCGCGCGCCAGTGATAGGTGCGATCTGGCTCCAGAAAAGACCAAACTAAAACATCTCCAGGTACTGCGGTAACAAGAGCTTTACCCAAAGCGTCAGGTGAGTTGTATGTTGGAGTTATTGCTTCGATTGCATCCGAAGGCAGCATCCCACTAGATACGGCCGGCTTGGCAAACTCGGTCACCGTTGGCAGTGGTCCAAGCGCAATGGATTTATTATTCAGGGAGAACTGGTCCGATTCGTTTTCGATTTGCTCTATTAATCGTTGAGCATCCGGATATGTGAGACCATCCAACACGACTAAAATGGAAACGAGGTCTTGCCCGGTTTCTCTCAAGCGGGTGGTCTTAGCCCAAGCAAAATGTTCAGAGCCTTCACCTCCAACGCGAGCAGATATGTAATAATCCAAATATTGCCTAGCAAACTCAGTTGCAGTATATCTCACAGATTTACCTGTTTTACCAAGTTGATAAGTCCATTCTCGGTAGGGAAGGTACTTGCCCGTAAACCAAGCTTTGAGCTGGTCAAACTCCCATATTGGGAACCCTGGATCCTCGGGCTCCACTAGTTTGTTCAATTTAAGGACTATATCATGTGAAAGGTATTTTTCAAGGCGTTGTAACCGTTCTATAGTTATTTCTCTAGAATTTTTAAGTAGAACGTTGGCACAAGCATGAGCCGCCATTTTTAAAAGTTCCTTTTTCGGAGAACGGTCAAGTATCGCACTAAAGCTGTCGGTGCAAGTATCAACCGCTTGTCTGATGAACTCCTCTTCTTGGCGTTTCTTGAGGTTTCCCTTTAGAGATGTTCGCGGGGGTGTTGGCCAAGAATGTTTCGACTCATGTATCTTTAGCCATTCCATTAGCAAAGGCCATGCTTCTGTATGAGATCGAGCTGAGTAGGCCAGTTTAAGGGGTTGCTCTACCTGGGTTCGCCAATATTGCGCTAGCTCATAGACAAGTTTTCTTTTCGACCCAATATCGCTTTGTTCCGCAAGCCAACAGAGCCATCCAAACGCATGTGGGATTCCCGGTTCTTCAGCCCACAGGTTAACATCCTCGTATAGTGTCTCTAGCACTTCTGTTAGCTGCAGTGGCCGTTTCAATCTAACAATCTTGTTCTCGAGCTCACTAATTAAGTCTCTCGCTTCATCTTGTGAAAGGGTAGGGCAGATCTCACGAAGCTCAACGAGTGGTGATTTCGTTCGAGTAACTTGCCACCCTCTACCTTCCGCAATTACTTCAACCCAAGCACATAAATTCGGACCTTTGACATGGAGAGGAATATTCTCACGTGAATACTCGAGTAGTCCAACGGGGTCGACCACAACCTCGTATCCTGGAGGTGTAATGTTGTCTCCTTCCAAGTCAAGAATGATTTTACGACTGTTCATTAATTCTCCTCAATTATTTGCTGTAACCCATCCAAGCATTTCTGCCGTAATTTTTTATCTCGAATTTTCCTAAAGTGTAATTCCACTTGTTGTGATTCGTCACCGTCAATACGAGACTGTATGTGGTTCTTTAAATTCTGGAGAGAATGCTCTGCCTCGGGGGGTAAGAAACTCCAGTTGGCCTTCTCTAAATCTCGCTGTATCTTGCTAGCAGCCTCAGCTTCGAGAGAGAGTTCCAAATGTTCTAGGTGCTGCTTTGCTTGCTGCCTTTGGTCTGTGAGGTTATT
>JASJYH010000145.1 GCA_030123675.1 Anaerolineae bacterium
GCGGTCTGTGATTGACCTAGACGGAAACGATCTGCCGTGCCCTGTTTCTATTAACATAACATACTAGACGGGGATGCGTGACGGTAGGGATTGGTGTGTGTAGCAGCCTCCCCTTCTTCAGGAAGATTACCCTACTCCCCCTGTCGGGGACCTGCGCCGGATGCCCTCCGCTCCGCTTCATTCCCAATACCAACGGGTACACTGTACCGGCGTCTTAGGATACCCTTGCGGCAAGACATCACTTTCTTCATTACCACTTCTCATAAATTTCATAATCCGCATAAATAACCCTATGCGCTCGCTTTATTTATTGTGCATTTTTGGGGTTAACCAACCTGCCTCCGATGTAAAGTACCAATGCCACAAACAGCATCGCCCCACTGCCGACAACAAAAGTGCCAGGCAAGCCCAATCGCTGGGCTATTGGCTGAGAAATGATCGGTGAAAGAAATTGACCCAAAAATACTAAGGATGTCATTCCACCGATGGCTCTGCCTCGAATAGCAGCTGGAATGACAGAAACTAACCAGAGGTTAATATTTGGCAGCATAAGCCCTAGACCTATTCCGCTGAACAACAAGCCCAAAACTACAGGAAGGAAGCTGATTGATGACCCAATAATAAAATAACCAACACTTACAGACAGAAATATCAGGCTGGCAATGGTCTGGAATGATAATGAAAAACGTGCTTTGAATCTTTGATATTGCAGCGATATGATGGCCGCCATAAGTGCCTGGGAGGCGAGCGCGATCCCGACCATGCTGTTGCTGACTCCGGTGAGAGTAGTCAGAAAGAACGGCAATTGAACTGGGACAAGAAAAAATACCACCATATATACAAAACCAATTGAATAAATTAAAGCGATACTTTTTAAGTTGGAGGTTGTTGAGCTGTCTGAAACGGCTTTCTGATCAGAACTGGTCAGAATTTTAGGTTCGTCAATTGCAAATAGCACTCCGGGAAATATCACTACGGCAAATAGATAAATCAAGAAAGGATAGCGCCAACCAATATCTGCCAATACGCCACCCAGTAGCAGAAAAACGACTCCACCAAAGGCCATAACACTTGCTTGAAAACCCATAAACTGGTTGCGCTTTTCTCCGCTAAAATAATCAGCAATCAGGGTCGTGAATCCGCTTAATATTCCCGCCACGGCAAAGCCCAGCAGCGCGCGCCCAATCAAGATAGCAGGTAGGGTGTCCAGGAAAAATCCGGATGGGCCGGTGAGACCATACAAAAGCACGGATAATATCAATACAGGTCTTCGGCCCCAACGGTCTAGTAAAATGCCTACAAAAGGGGCACTGATGGCGATGGTTAAGCCAGGAATCGTCAAGACCAGCCTGACCAGGAAATCGGCATTGGGGGCGTCTTTAAAGAACCGGCTCATTTCGGGTAGGGCCGGCGCAATCGTCGCCGCCGCCAAGACGGTCATGGTGCTGCCCAATAAAATAGTCCAATTGCGAATTGTGGTTCTTTTTAACATAAATTCTTCCTGATATTTAAATCATTTATGAGCTTGCATATTATGGGCAAGTAGGTCAAACACAGATTCGCCTAACATGCTTGCCTAAAATTATCTAAGGATAGGTTACTTTTTACGGCCCAAGGTGGAAAGTACCCCTACAACTATCGGGGCAGCGATAACGTGCATCAGACCTAAGCCAATTTTTGTTGAATTTACAATATTTGAAGGCAATGAGAAAGTTGGAATAAAAGATAGAACCAACACTACACCTGATATTATCCAAAACACCAGAAAGGGGCGAGATACCAATTTGCCAAGAATGGCCAGGAGTATCGTTGCGCTAATCGTTGGGACTAAAATAAAAAGGATGATCATAAACCATGGAAGAGGCAGCATTGGGCCTGTACCTCCCCTTGCTATAAGGTATGGAATATCAAACACATTCTTAGTAATCCAAAAATATACTAGATTAGGAATGGCTGCGGCTACAACGGCTAGCAGGCCTACCCACCAAAGTTTACTAATTGGAACGACTTGTTCATCTTTTGTTTTTGCGGTCATAATAATCTCCTTAATAATATTGTATTTATAGAAGTTGACAGTGTGGCAATCGAGGGATAAATTATTAATTCAACTGTTACGCTGAATAATTTTGATCACCAACAACTTTATTTATTTGCCTCTATGGGCTGGACCCTGTTTCAAAGCCAATCAATACGTGACTGTTATCACAAAAGGGTTTATTTTGTGATTCGCCACACCGACAAAGAGTTGTCTTATGGCCCTGGTAGAGGGATTGGCCCTCAGCATTATGAATTTCAAAATTGCCTTCCAACCGAAAAGGGCCGTTAGCCTCAGGCGTAATCTCCAATGAGCCACTAAATTCTAATGCATGAGCCTGCCCATCTTGAAACGAACTGCGATCTGCCGCTTCAAACCCAATTAATTGATGTGAGTTGTCACAAAACGGTTTATTTTTTGAAGCGCCACAACGACATAAAGCAATTCTTGTATCTTGATATGTTTCAGCGTCTGGAGATGTAATTTTCACGTTACCATGAATATAAATCGGCCCATTCAAACTAGGCAGAACAATGTTGACTGCAGGCATGGCTTCGGCTGACCCGCCATCATTGCGCTCATAGTGCAGTGCGCCAGAAGGGCAGGATTCGATTACATTGCTTATTTCATCGGGGCTGGCCTGATTCGGTTGAATCCAAGGGACTTTTTTCAGATTAAATACGGGCTGCAATCCTCGGATACACTCGGCAGCATGGATGCATCTTTTGAGATCATAAGTGACCGTAATATTATCAGATTGATACTTGTGAAGCTTGGATTTAAGTTCCAATTGGTTCTCCCTTCAACTGAATATTAATCGCTTGATTTAGTTCCATCGGCGCAAATCCAAAGGGACCAATTCCGCCAGCATAGGCAATCCGACCGTTTTGGTCAACTAGGTAAAGCCGCTCGGGCCAGGCAGCGTAGGCGCTCATTACGGCATCGTCCATTTCATCCACATAAGTCCGGATCCCATATTGCAGGCCTGCTTCGCACATCCCAGCTACTTTGCGACGCTCTTGAAATGTTTTAGGATCACTTATCTTAAATTCACTGCCCATATTCCAGCCATCTGTCGGGTGGGCTTCACGAATATAAATGACAAGAAACTGAACCTGGCCATTGAATTTATCGTATAAGTGACGGAGACTCACGGCCTCCGAAACAAATGGCGGTCAGGTAACACTCCCAAAAATAAGGGCAACCGGCTTTTTATCATTAAAACTCGACAAACGCACCGGATTCTCTCCATTGACATCCCGGAGTTCGAAATCAGGAGCCACAGCGCCTCTTTTGGGTGCAAGTGGATCATGCCTTTGATGCCAGCTATTGGCTTCTTTGTAATTTTGAATAGTTTGGGTCATTTCGAATAAGATCCAATATTCAATTCGTCCAGAAGTGAAGGACCAGAGGGCTGCCAGCCCAGTTCGCGCTGAGCCTTTTCTGAAGAGATTACCATATTGGACCCGATGATACGGCCAATAAAGCCCAATTTTTCTGCCTCATCGGGTGGTACCGAAACGGTCTTGCCACCTAATCCGGCGGCATTGCTGATCGCTTCGGCGATCTCCTTAGTCGCTACTGGTGAGCCCGAAACCACGTTATACGCCTCGCCCGACTTGCCCTTATCAAGCGCCAACACGTACAGTTCGGCAAAGTCGTCGATATATACCGAGCTTATCAGTGCATCTCCCTCTCCAATGTAAACGCCGCCGCCCATTTGCCGGGATGCGCCAAACCAACTCATGATTGGGTTGCTGGCGCCATGGCCATAGGCAATCGTGGGCCGCAACACAATTGTTCGTACCCCTTCTAAAGTAGCTGCCGCTACTATTTGTTCATTGGGCGCGTGTGTTGGTGCGATGATTGGCGTACTCTCATCTATAGGAGTTGTATCGGATTGAGGGCCGTAGCCGCCGGCTCCACTTGTAAGCATGAAGGTCTTGTTTGTACCTTTTAGTACGTTGAGCATTGATGTAACCGCAGCCGACATCATTTTTCCCATTTCTGCGAAATCCGTTCCTGGGCCCATTTTGGGAAAAGCTGTGTGAATGACCGCGTCGGCCTGCTTGGCGCCCTCGGCCATGCTGGCTGGGTCGGACAGTTCTCCGCGGTGAACCTCAACTCCTTGTTGCTTAAGTTTTGTGGCGGATTCATCTGAACGGGCCATGCCCAATATGGTATGGCCCGCACTTGTAAGATATTTTATGAGTGCTCCACCAATATATCCAGTTGCTCCTGTTAGAAAGACTTTCATTTTTTATTCTCCTTTGTAAGTTTATATATCGTAATATGATGTTGGATTGCTTTATTCTTACTTTGATAGTTTTTTATTGCGGCATATTTTTTAACAGCCTCGTTTTCGCTAGTTAA
>JASJYH010000146.1 GCA_030123675.1 Anaerolineae bacterium
GTTCCCAATTGCTGGTGGCAGATCGCTAAGGTTATTGTTATCAAGGGAAAGCACTTGCAAATTTAATAGGTTCCCGATTTCAGGCGGCAGCTCGCTTAGGTTGTTAATCGTTAGGTTAAGCATTTCCAAACTGTACAGGTCCCCAAAATCAGGCGGCAACTCGCTTAACTCGTTGGCCCATAGGTTAAGGGACTGCAAATTGTATAGGTTCCCGATTTCAGACGGCAGATCGCTTAGTTTATTCCACGATAGGTTAAGCACTTCCAAACTGGACAGGTTCCCGATTTCCGGCGGCAGCTCGCTTAGGTTGTTGAAACGTAGGTCAATATCCTGCAATTTGGACAGGTTCCCAATTTCATGGGGCAGCTCGCCATTCAGATTGTTTTCGAAAAGTTCTATGCCAGTGACATGCCCATCCATACAAGTAATTCCCCACCAACTGCTGCATATCCTCTCGCTAACCAGCCATCCTTCATTCTCATACCAACCTTCACCGCCGGTAGCATCATACAACGCCACGAGCGCTTCACACTCCAATTGCAGAATCTCCGTCTGGGTCGCGCAAACAGGATGCGGAGTCTGGGTTGGCACGGGCGTGGCTGCCTGGTTTAGGAAATTGCAGCTCAGTGCCAGGAATACTATCACGACAACGGGGCCAATCAGTAACTTCGTAAACCTTAGTCCTTGCTGGTTCTGTTTGCTCATACAATGACCTCCTACGTGAGCGATACCGCTTGGATAGTCCCAATCACGAATTATACATTATAGGTGTAGGTTAACATTTCAACTCCTATGACGCTCACTCCCACAATTCCATATTCATCGACGGCCTAATCGGCTTGCACAACGCCGTGGAAGCAGCGATGATTGTCGCCCAGGCAGCCCGTCATAATCGCCAAAGCAGGGGTTGTCATTACAGGCAACATTCTGTCATCACAGAGGCTGATCGTTTGTTATAGAGTACAAATGAGGGCCTGTCGATCGATACAGATAATTGAAGACCAAAAAATGCGACCCAAAAGGGTCGCATTGTCTTATCGAATCAGACTTTAATCTCTATAAGCACAATGGTGTTCCTTTCCTAAGGGAGTAATAACTTGATAGCCCCAATCCCCAGAATCACCGCGATATGATTCCAAATCTAATTCTATGGTTTTTAAAATCCTAGCGGAAGTTTCTTGTGAGAGATGAAAAGATTGCCACGCCATATCTGCGGCCTCGTTCTTATAAAACATGTGACATGCCAAAGCCGCGCCTAAGCCATCATTAACGGAAGCAGGCAATGCCTTATTTTGAAAGGCTACAGCTAACGCAGGAACAGCATCGCTTGATAGGCCCGCAAGGTATGAAACGTCGAAATCCTGGCCCTGTATGGCCCGACTGACATTCTTCCGGACTATGAACCCGTCCACATTCATGAGGCCTAAACTCAGTACGAACCCGAAGGATACCAATAAGGCAGCAAAGGCAAATTTGTGCTCTAGACGATATATCTCTAAAGCTACCCCTACTACCAGCAACACAGCCAACCAAATCATAAAGACATGCGTGTACGTCCGCAAGCGTGTAAACCCAAATACAGTTTCATACAATACCAGGCGCTGAAACGCTGAAAACAACATAACCAGGACCAGTGATACAATCCCAACACTTAAACCTGAGAAAACACGGCGTTGTGATTCTGTCTCGCGGCGAGTCACCGCTCCTGCAATCAAAATCAGCAACAGGCTGAAGATGGCAACTGTCACGAGTTCGCCAAATCCACGCCGGGCATATTCTGAGTATGTGTAACCGTCTATCTGTATGTTGGTTTGGCCTCCAAAGAAATATTGAGACTGGACGGATACAAAAGCAGAAAATAGTAACCCCACACTACCAAGCACAATCGCGGCCTCAGTAAAACCCAAGAAAGAGGCAATCAACGGCTTGTTTTCACCAACCAGCTTTTCCTCCACCCTCTCAGTGGCAGCATGCAAATAGGCGCCTGCGATCGCATTAGCAACTCCAAGGATTAATATTAACCGGAATATATACTCAGGCAGGTCCTCGAGGTTGAACAACTCGATAAACTCTTCTAAGCGCTCTCCAAAGACCAAGTCAGCGGACCCAAGCAATGCGGCAAAGATCGCAACAATTGGAAGCGCGATAAATATACCCCGCACCACCGACCAAACCTGAGAGGCGCTTCTTTGCCCGGCTTCGGCTTGCTTCCGTTTAATTTCAGCCGAAAACCCCAACGGACGGGCAATCATACTGCCAATTAGTTGAAGGAACCCCTTCAACTGGTCAACCAAATTGTATTTGGGCCAGCGGCCTCCCATGAAGGAAATCGCAAACAACCCCATTAGGAACAATACCATACCAACCGACAGGAAAACTGTCATCGGCTCCTTGCGGACAAAAATTATTACAGCAAATGCCACCAACAACGGCAAAAGAAAAATTGTATTCCGATGTGCACGCTGACCAGCTGCGCGCAGAAGTAAGATTCCGGCAGCCACACACAGACTAACATAAACCACAAAATTGATTCCGGGCGCTTTGTTCCAGAAGAAAAAGTCAAAAGCCCAGCCAAGAGCTATAACTGTCCACCAAAATCGATTAGGATTAGTTTTCATGCTTGTCTCCTTGATATGCGAGCGAGTGTCTATCCTGAAGTTTCAGCCATTCGCAAAATTTCGCCTATCTTAGCCAGTTAGCACTTTCGAAGACTATCAAAAGGTATCAATTTTTATACAATTGGAATTTCCGGAACCTTTACCCCGCTCTACATTACAATTTCCTTAGAAACTAAATTCCACTATTGACATCCAAAACGAAATATGACATACTTTTTTGACACCCGGGGGTAACACATAAATTGCCATCCTATTGAAAGGAGGAGGTGATGTACATGGATAGTAGTACCAAACTAAGCGCTGTGGCATCACTCCTCGAGTAACTAAGGAAGCCACAGCGCCCCCCGAGTGCCGTCCGCAAGGGCGGCACTCATAGTTATAATTATGGGAAGCGCATTTCAAAGCGCCAGGCGCTATCCTTTTGGATAAACTTTGTCTCTATCCCCATCACTTCAAACCAGGTTGTGCCCGGTTTGAACGGAAAAGCCTTCCCGTCTTTTGTAATCAATGACAATACATCATCCTTCGCTTCGCGTACCCATTCCAGCTCATAAGCCAGACCATCCCGAAAAGCATAGGCAGGACCGGAGCCCGAAAACCACATTTCCACAATCTCGGGTGATGTTGAGTAAAAATCGTGTGGCATTAATAAAATAACCACGTTATCCGCTCGGATGGGCGCATCCACGAGGGCATCTCGTAGCGGTTGGTACACTTCGGGTTGACCTGCTAACGCATTCTCAACATCTACATAACGGTAATAGCGTCCACTAGGAGGATCATAATCCCAGCGGTTGTAGATGACCGCTGAGTACCACGCAAATACCCGTGTGATACGCTCACCCCCATCTGGGGTTTGGGCCTGGAAGTGCATTCCTTCTAAATTCTGCAATTCGTCTGATATGCCCTGCTGACGGACATACTCCCGAATTGCTCCTGTATCTGCAATCAAGTAGTTCGTGACAGGGTCTGGTCGACACAAGGCCGGGCATTCGGCTTCCCACTCTAGCAGCAATCGATCCGAAAAGTTAGCATTTTCTAGCCTTTCCAGCACCCGCTTGTCGGCGCTCCCGAAGGCAAACAAACCTTTGTACATGCGGATGATATGCTCATCAAAAAAACGAGCAGAACGGATCGAGCCAACCATCTCCGCTTCCAGACTGTAATAGATGGCTATGAATCGAGTGGTGCCCTCCTCCGTATAATATTCATAGACAATGTCGGCTCGCGAAAGCCCGAATTGCGGTCGTACATCTCTTGGGAGATTCGATACTTTGATAAGGAGCGGCCTACGGTCAAGTGCATTTGGATTTGTGCTCAGGCCTGTTAAAGGATTAATATCTATTGGGAAGTTGGTCGGTCCAAAGCCAGCCTGTGGATAGCCTGGAGTAGGCGTCAGGTAAACATAAGGTTGGGTTTGGGTAGCAACTGGGGATTGGATAGTAAACGGTGTCGTCAGCGGGGCATCAGAGCTTGGTAGCGGCTGGCAGGCTATGGTCAAAGAGAGAAGCGATAAGAAAATCGGCTTGCGCATTAGTCCTCCTGTTTATGATACCCCATCCAGGCTCAATCTTGGTCTGCGTCCATTAAGTTAGGGCAATCGCATTAGAAATAACCTAGCCTAAAATAACGGTGTCATTGCGAGTGAGCGCTCTTCAGCGAACGAAGCAATCTCCTTATTAAGTAGTTATTGCCTATAAAACATGAGATTGCTTCGGGCTATCGCCCT
>JASJYH010000147.1 GCA_030123675.1 Anaerolineae bacterium
CACGGTCATCATCAGGTCAGCCAGCTCATCAATAACGATGACCAGGAATGGCATTTTTTTGCCATTTTCAATTTTCATGCGCGCATTATAGTCGCCGATATTGCGCGCGCCGATTTTGGCAAACGTATGATAGCGTTTGTCCATCTCACGGGTCATCCATTGCAAAACGCCAACCACTTTATCCACATCCACAACTACTGGCGAAAGCAAATGTGGGATCCCATTGTAGCCGGTCAGCTCAACCCGTTTGGGGTCAACTAAGACCAGTTTCAAATCGTCAGGGGTGTTATAAAGCAAGAAACTTGTCAGGATTGAATTAACGCAGACCGACTTACCAGAACCGGTTGTACCCGCGATCAGTAGGTGTGGCATGCTATCTAAGATAGCGATTTGTGACTGGCCGGCTACATCCCGACCGAGCGCAAAGCTCAGGGGGGCCTGTTTGCGCTGAAAGGCTTCACTTTCAAGCAAGTCATGCAATGCCACGAGAGTCATTTCATCGTTGGGCACTTCGATACCCACAAACCCGCGCCCGGGCACAGGCGCTTGGATCCGGATGCGTGGGGCAGACAAGGCCAAGGCCAGATCATCTGCCAGGGCAGCTATTTTGTTGACGCGCACGCGCGTGCGCCCGCGTTTTGACTTGACGAAGAGGGGTTCGACCCCAAATTGGGTAATGCTTGGGCCCCGATTAATTTCCACCACTTTGGCCGGCGCACTGAAAGAAGCCAAAGTTTCTTCAATCAGCCGCGCCCGCTGCTGGAGAAATTCTTCATTGACTTCCGGGGTGCTGCCCGGGTCTAGAATATCTTTTAAAGCCGGCAGCACCCATTCGATCGCAGGCTGGATTGCACTCGATCTTGAAACCAGCCCGCCATTTTGGGGCCCACCCACAACTCCCGGCGGTCTTTGGATCGGTGTGGCTGCACTCATTTGGGAGCCCAGGGGTTCCCCTGCTGGTTTTTGAGCTTTTGGCGCTGGAGTTAAGGCTATCCGGATTCGGTTTATTATTGGCCCCACCCATTTGAAAAAATCACGAATAGGGATGTCCAGAATCAATGTCAGCCCGATCAAGAACCAGCCTGTCATGGAAATAATTGTTCCTGCAAACCCCAAGCCAAACCACAACAGACGCTCAAACAAACTACCAATATAGCCGCCCGCAACTCCATCAAGGGCCGCCTGTTCAGCCAATTCGGGGGGCACAATAACCAGGTGCATTGCAGCCAACAGCCAAAGAAATAAAACAAGGATACCGGTGATGCGCTCAATCGAAAAAGTGGGCACACTCTCGATATTGCGTAAGATCAGCCATAATCCAACTGCAATTAACCCTATGGGAAGTATGAAGATGCCCCAGCCAAAGACCTGTTCCAAAAACCGGATCAGGTTGCCGGTCAAGGCACTCCGTTCAGCTGAGATTAAGCTCAACAGGGTCAGCAAGCCGCCTAAGCCCACAATAATTCCGATAACGTCCAGTTTTCGGTCGATTGAAAGCGCGCCCCAAAAGGAGGCTGCCCGTTGCCCCTGGCGGGGACCTTCGGCGGGCGCTGGGGCTTTTTGCTTCTTGGAGGCGGAACGCGAGACCGGTTTTTTCCCCTTGGGCTTACCTTTGGACTTGCGTTTGGAAGAGCGCTTAGATTTGCTAGGGGGCATGGATATTTATTTGCGAACTTGATATAAACAAAAATAATTATAGCACAAATGGTCTTTTTTTCTTTGGGGTACAATTGCGAAACTAGGACAATCACATAAAGATTTTTATTTATCCAATAACAAGAATTACCTGTCATTGCGAGTAAACCCAACCCGAAAAAAACGGGGCTCAAACAGGAAAAAACATTATTGTGTCATTCCCCCAAGGGGACGATGCCGTCTCGCACCGACGTGCTCGCGGCACGGACGGTGTGCGAACGAAGCGCAGCGGAGTGTGGCAATCTCCTCGCCCAATGGGAGATCGCCGCGTCGCAAAGATCGCTCCTCGCGATGACAAGAAGTAAGTTTCTTAGTAGGGGGATAGCCCGAAGCAATCTCATGATGTATAGGCAAAAACTACCCAATAAGGAGATTGCCCCAATTGCGAAATTCTCACGAAGGATAAAAAGTGTTCGAAATTCTATTTCTCGGAACTTCCGCTTCGGCCCCATCTGCAAAGCGTGGGCTTTCAGCTGCCATTGTGAATCATGACGAATACCGCTTTCTCATAGATTGCGGAGAAGGCACCCAACGTCAGATTCTAAAATCGGGGGCTGGCTTTAAACGGCTAACACGTATCTTGATCACCCACGGACACCTTGACCATATTTTGGGTTTGGGTGGATTAATGTCCACGTTTATGCGCTGGGAAGCAGTTGACCAGCTCGAAATTTTTGGTGGCCGTTCGGCGCTTGATCGCATTCATGATCTTTTGTATGGGGTTGTGCTGCGTGGGAAAAAGCCGCTCATGTCACTAACCTTGCGAGAAATCACACCAGGCATTGTGTTCGAGGCGGATGATTTTTCGGTGACAGCATTTTCTGTTACTCATCGTGGTCCCGGGTGTCTGGGATACATATTTGAAACCAAGCCCCGGCGGCCCTTTTTGGCTGATAAAGCAGATGAACTGGGAGTCCCGTTTGGACCTGTGCGTAACAAATTGGTTAACGGAAACGAAATAAAACTATCTGATGGGCGTACGATCAGACCTGAAGATGTGTTAGGCGATTTGGTAAGCGGGACCAAACTGGTCTTTGTAGGGGATGCCGGCCGAACTGACAACATTCTAGAACATTGTCGTGACGCAGACGGGCTCGTGATTGAATCCACCTTTCTCAACACGGAAGCGGATATGGCGAAGGAATTTTCACATCTGACTGCGCATCAAGCTGCAACCTTTGCAAAGAAGGCCGGAGTAAAAAGGTTATTCCTTACTCATCTCTCGCGTCGGTACCGAGAACGGGATGTTCTGACCGAGGCTCAGGCAATTTTCCCGGAAGCAAAGGTACCCCGAGATTTCGATAAATTTACAATAAAACGTGATTAAATCCGATAAAAAAATATTGGGAATATCGAAAAGTAAACTAAGCTAAATTCAAGGATAACAATCCGAAACACTGCTCCTAGTTGGATTGGGTACACATCCCATTTCTTATTGAGCAGCGCCAAATGAAAAAAACTATCCTCACCTATTTGAGTTTGGTATACTCAAATTAAACCAAACAGGATATCATGCCCCGATTTGAAATTGATGTTGACCCGCTAGATCATATAACCGCTGATGCACTTGGCAAACCAGGCAAGCGTGTTTTTTATATTCAAGCATGGCAAGATCAACGCACATTTACAGTAATTATTGAAAAATTCCAATTGCAATCGCTTTCTGTAAGTGTAGAACAATTCATTGCAGAAATGAGCCGCCAAGCCCCCGAAATAGAGGATGTCTCTGGTGATTATGATGAGGATCAGATGCGGATCAACCCACCTGTTGAGCCCCTTTTCCGCGTCGGTGAAGTTGGATTGGGCTATGACAAAGAACGCGATCGGATCGTGCTCCAAACACGCGAATTGCTAGTGGAGGATGATGACCAAGATACAGCAGCAATCGTCCGTTTTTGGTGTACCCGCGAGCAGATTCGCAAGATGGCACGCTGGGGTGCAGAAGTAGTAATGCGCGGACGGCCAACATGTCCACAGTGCAGTGCGCCCATGGATGCAGAAAGTCATTTTTGCCCCAAAAAGAACGGCCATAAGCACTAACGGATGAGATTTAATTAACTTGTCCATTACCATTATTGTGATAACGGAGATTGAGTAGCTGCGGCACAGCATTTTCGTGCCGTAGCGCATCGCCCGTCCTGTGCCCGAACGGGCCAGGGAAATCGAAGCAATTTTTGAGAAAATGACACTTTTATCAACCCGTTTGGTTTCCCTAAAGGACAGGCGATACGAATGACGATAAAGCTGTTTTTCTGCCCTTCGATAAACTCAGGACAACGCTCAACCAGCTCTGCCATCTAGTTTTGAAATGGGACAGTTATTAAATCCGCTTACTTAGTACATATAATTCACATTCTCCAATGTTCAGCCCTTTTCCAGGTCAAATTGGCCCTGCCCGTGCTGCCGCTTATTTTATTTGGTTGTATACTATCCAGAGCATCTTTCTCAAAAATAGATTAAACCGTTCAATAAATTAGGGATAATTCAGGACAGACTCAATGATTAATGACAACACCAAACCCACGACTTTACATGATCAATTGTTGTTTCTCAGCAAGCACGCAGGGCAAGTGGGTGAAGTCCTGAATGATAAAAAGTC
>JASJYH010000148.1 GCA_030123675.1 Anaerolineae bacterium
ATTCCGGGGCTAATTTTCAAAAGCAGCGTTGTGGGTAAACACCCCCCCAAGGCGGCCGGCAAACATGATTAATGGCTCACGAACGTTCAGAGGCAGATTTTAGCCTGAGAAAATTTGTTAATAAAGGAATTAACCATTTTTGATGAATTTGCGCTCTTGAAGCATATTCAGATACAAAGATGAAGTGGACATGTTCCTAATGGAAAATACTCAGAAAGGAGAATTTACATATGAAAACCGCTCGAATAATCACATTTGGATCGCTTTTGGTGTTGGGTGTGCTCGTGCTGGGAGCTTGCCAGTCTGCACCAACTCCTGAAACGGTCACCATCATTGAGACAGTGGAGGTGGAGGTGAGTCCCGAAGAACTGGAGTCGCTTCCCTAAAACTTAACCCCAGGCAAACCGTTTGACGGTACAGAGCTCAACTTCCTGATCTGTTGCGCGACCGCACCCCAATTCGCCGCCCTTAATGCCCGTGGGTCCGATTTTACCGAATTAACCGGTATCACCGTCAACTGGGCCGATGCTCCCTTTGGTGAATTCCAAACCAAAATCATCGCCGAAGTGACCGCCGGCTCGCCTGCCTTCGACCTGATTGCCTATGTAGATGCTTGGGGGCCCAGCATTGAGAATTACCTGGAACCACTGGATGGTTACATCGAACGGGATGGTTGGGACCTGGAAAACTACCCGCCTTCTTACCTGGGTGCCGGTCAAGGTTACCTCAACGGCGTCCAATATGGCTTGCCCCTACGCGGGCATCCCTTCATGATGTTCTATCGCGAGGACATTTTTGCTGACCTCGGACTTGATGTTCCGACAACATGGGCAGAGCTTGAAGCGGCCGCTGACGCAATTAATGCGGCAGGCCTAACCGATGCAGAGGGAAGCACGATCAAACCCATTTCTATATACTATGGCATCAACGCTGGTCAGAACCTGTTCATTTGGGAAAGTTTGCTATGGGCAAACGGCGGTGAGATTTTTGATGCAGACTTTAACCCGATCTTTAACGATGAACTGGGTGTTGAAGCTACCCAACGCTACATTGACTTCCTTAACAAAGGATACACGGGCGCTGGCTCAGTGGCCTTTAATGAACAGGAAGCCAATGCCGAGTATAACCAGGGTCGCGCGGCAATGTTCATCGGTTGGTGGTGGATGTACAGCCGCGGCACCAACTGCGAGGCCAATCCGGCAGTAGTCTGTGAAAACTCAGGCTTCGCCCCGGTCCCCGGTTGGGAAGGCAAAGGCACATCGTCATACGGCTACATCTGGCCGGTGGCTATCAACAAATTCTCCCGGAACAAAGACGCAGCCTGGGAATACATGAAGTTCTTCTTGAATGAGGAGATCGAGAAGGAAATCGTTCTCGCGGCCGATGATCCCGACCTGGATACGAACGTGGCCGTTCGTTTAAGCGTGTTAGCTGATGAGGAAGTGAATGCGGCGCACGGCGGCTTGCAGGCAGTGGGCGCGAAAGTGTTGGAAGATGCCCGCTCCCAACCGCGCCTGCCAGAGTGGCCGGAAATCAATGCGATCCTGGAAGTTGCCATCAACGATATGGCTGCTAATGGCGCAGATGTAAAAACAACCCTCGACCAGGCAGCCGAAGATGTTCGAGCTGTCTTGGATAGAAGCGGTTACTACGATTAACAACCCAGTAAGATAATGATAAAACGAGGCGGAGCAAAAGCTCCGCCTCGTTTTAAAGCAATGAAATTTGGATGTTAACTAACTGGGCGTTAAAGGTCTTTATACTGAGCCCCTGAAAGGAGGAACGCAATGCATCGAAAATCTGTCGTATTTTGGTTTCTAGCGCCACCCATGCTGGTCATAGCCGCGACCTCAACCTATCCGCTGGTGTTTGCGCTCAACTCTAGTTTTCGTCGTTGGCAGTTATCTCGGTCACCCACACCCGGGGAATTTATTGGTTTTGACAATTATATTCGGGCCTTTAACGACCGTTTCTTTTTAAATAGTATCAAGGTTACAGCCATCTTTACTGTCACTTCTGTTGTTTTAACTATTCTCATAGGTCTGGGTTTAGCCCTGATTTTGCAAAAACCAGGCCGGCTTAACATGTTTATCAAAACCCTGCTGATTTTCCCCTTTGCTGTCAGCCCGGCTCTTAAAGGGTATACGTTCCGCTTCATGCTCAATCCCGAATACGGCATCCTCGATCAATTATTAGACGCCCTCTTTCCTCTCTCGTCGGATCTGGTCTGGTTGGCAAATGAATTTTGGGCATTGTTCTGGCTGGCGATAACAGAAACGTATGGCTGGGCTCCGTTAATTGCTCTCATGTTTATAGGGGCGCTGAATGCTATTCCCACTGAAATCTTCGAGGCAGCCAAAGTAGAGGGTGCAACCAATTGGCAGCTCTTCTGGCACATTACGCTGCCATTACTCAGTCCGGTTATTATCATTGCCATTCTGTTAAAAACAATTTTCTCCTTAAAAATGTTTGACCAGGTGGTGACGATGACTGGCGGCGGCCCCGGGCGAGCTACCCAGACGCTCAATTATTACGTTTACCAGGTCGCATTCGTCACATTAGATATGGGGTACGCTTCGGCGCTTTCATACCTCCTTATCATTGTCATGTCCATTCTGGCTTACTTCTACGTTCGCGTGCTATTAGGCAAAAGAGGTGTTTGATGAACTTTAAGTTCCGAAAACAACTGAGTGATTGGGGAAATATATTTGTCGGCTTAGTGATCATCCTGTTTTTGACCTTTCCCATTTTATGGATTGCCCTGACAGCATTTAAACCCGAACGCTATGTGTTTTCTACAAAGTTTCGGTTTGCCCCAACTCTGGATTCTTTTCGGGCGATTTTTCAAGACCCGCTTGCTTTTGGCCCGCTCACCCTCAATAGTCTGATTATTTCAATCGGGACAGTGTTGATTGCTCTACCGCTGGCAGTGACGGCAGCCTATGCTTTTTCACGCTTTACTTTTCGAGCCCAGCGGCCGTTGCTCGTTTGGGTTCTGGTGACACAATTTCTGCCGCCGGTGGTCGTGGTGTTGCCCTACTTTGCATTATTCAGACAACTTCAATTGGTCGACACCCATATTGGCCTTATTTGGATTAATCTTTCCGTCGTACTGCCGTACTCCATCTGGATGATTAAGGGATTTGTAGATGCCTTGCCTACTGAGATCGAGGAGGCTTCGCTCATTGACGGTTGTAACGAGTTTCAGACCTTGCGTTATATCACCCTGCCCTTACTCGCGCCTAGCATCATCACAGCCGGCGTATTCTCCTTCATCCTGACTTGGAACGAGTTCTTGTTCGCCTTGATATTGACACGCCAGGAAGCGCGCACGCTGACCATTGGCTTGTTGAGCACCAATACGGCTATCGGTATCCGCTGGGACTGGATGTCGGCTACCGGTCTGATTGTGATGATTCCCGTCTTCATTTTATCCCTGACGATCCGAAAGCATTTTGTGCAAGGATTGACGATGGGCGCGGTGAAGTAGGGCTGTCAGCAATTACAAATCTTTAATATAGTGGACTTCGCAAATGGCCTACGAAGAAATAGTGCCATTAATCAATCTGCCCGGAATCTGACTCCCAAAATGATGCACCCTGGCCTGTCCGGTATGTTACAAGCAACCGGGCTGGCAATATCCTAGAACCACAACTACAGAAGATATTAGCCTACACATTTTTTGTTTGGTAGATGACAAGCTGCCAAAAATCGAGAAACACCCCCAAGCGAAATTGTATCCGAGCGAGTTGGTGCCAATTGGGATCTTGTTTGCACGCAAAGACGGTTTTTTTCGGGCATTCTAGCGCTGGTTACAACGAGCTTATGGAAATTGGTTCGGGAAGGGAGAACTTCCTGAACGGACTCGCTTACAACGCTTGCTCAAAGCACACCAGGACCGGTGTGCTAAGTAGAGTGCTGAACCCAGTCTATTCACCAGTCATCGATACGTATCCCAAATGAATTCTTGGTTCCCATTCGCGAGAAGCGCAGCAAACAGCAATTTGGCAAAAAAGGACAGGCCAAAGGGTGCTGGAGCATTGGTAGCAAGTTGTGTTGGCTGCTCAATGAATATGGTCGGGTTGGTAACTGGGACCGGGCAACCATGTGCTCCTGAATTTAATTCATCTACTCGATCCAAAGCCTGACCCTTTCAAAATTCACATTGCTCAGTTTTCACTTTAAACACTAGCACCATTGGTTAGTATGGTGGTAATTTTATTTCTCTGGGAAGGGACATTTGACCCAAGCTTTAGAGGACATTTGTCACTATTTTGG
>JASJYH010000149.1 GCA_030123675.1 Anaerolineae bacterium
AATCCCAAAACAATCACCCCCGCGAAAACGGTAAATATAGCTTCAAGGACACCTGAAAGTTGATCGGCCGCCCATCCACTTAAGGTAGCTATTAACCCGAAAAAAGCAAAGTTGACAAACCCGAGCAAGAGCGATCGCCCCGGCCTTTTATCTAAGACATTTTGTATTTTTATTATTGGGGTCGGGAGCAACAGGCTCACCACGACCATAAATGCAGATATGCTGGACAAGCCAAGTAAGACAATGACCAGCAGGTCAAATACACTATCCATTGTTATCTCCTTTAAAAATCATTATTTAAAACATTATCTTATCGAGCATTTTGAAATCCATCCCAGATTTCTAATGCAGGCTTAGATCTGCCATCATATTCACGCAACCCTACGGATTCGAACAAACCTAATGTTTCGAGGTCTTGATCACCCAATCCTTGCTCACGGAACATCTTAGAATATGAATCCAAGTTGAAATCATTAAGCAAAAGGTAGACCCAGAAAGCCAGTCGTTGGCCGCCAATTTGATCATTAATCGCGTATAGATAATCAATCTGGCTTTGTGGGTCACCGGGAAAGGGCGGATTGACTCTAGAGGTGAACCCACCTTCAGCAACGGCCAGCGGTTTCGAGGTCCGGGTTAGAAGCGGGGTGTAATAATCTGCAGGGATCTCAGCTCCAGTTGTGAATGCCACAAACGGATAGGATGAAATTACCCACAAGTCCAGATTGGGCTCGAAGACTTCTATCTGATCCCAATTTGTGTCATATGCAGCCCGGCCTTCGGCCGCAAATCCGATCATGTTATTCAGGTCTTCCCACTGAAAGGTGACAAATATCTGGGTTTCTGGCGCTTCGGCTTTGACCAAATTGTAAACGCTATGATACAAGCTGACGTATTCTGCGGCATCATCAGGATGGCCGTCAAGATATGTGTTGATCTCAGATGCCAAGCCCAGATACTTGGGGCGGAACTCACGCACAAGCCACAAAGTGTAATTGGTAAAGGCCGCCCGTATATCCGGGTTTGCAAAGCTGGCTTCCCAATCTGTTGGTAAGCCCATAAATTCTTGGCGGTTCATGCCATTTAAAGGATCTACCACATAGATCGCCTCCAAATCATTTTGACGGGCCAATATCATTTGGTTCAGTATGTCGGTCCTGGCTTGAGATTCGCCCTCAACGCTATTCACAAAGTCTTGCCACGGAATAGCATGTTGCATAAGCACAAAGTCCGCGTGCTTGCCCATTTCTTGGTAATGGTTCATAACGCTATCCAATGAGATTTCCGGCGGTGATGGAAAAAATCCATAGGTGGTGGCTTCCAAATTAAAAGCAGAAGTTTCCAGCGTTGGAAATGATGCCGCTGGTGCTTGCTCACCACAGGCTAATGTGACCAAAACAAGTGAAACGAAAAAGATGGAAAAGCGCCTCATCTTTGGACCTGGGGCCTGCTACGTAACAAAATGAAATTTGCAACCACCCAAAGAAAAATAACCGTGACCGTTAAGGAGATCACATGTACTGTTGAAAACGGTAGGTTAATAGTTGGGGCCTGATAATTAAACTTGGGTAGCAAACTGGCAATGTCTGGGATTTGCCATGTAGGCAGGCTAACTTGGATTGTGAGCAACTGTGCAAACCAGGATTGGAGCTCGAATACGGCTTTAGACAAGCTTACTTGCGGAATTTTCACAAAAGGGATCAACTGACTGGCCAGCCAGTACAAAACTCCACTTGCAACACCTGCTTGTGCGGCAAAGGTTCGCGTCCAGATGCGAACAGGGGTTTCAAGGTTCAAGCGGGTCATAATTCCGGGAGTGAGATCGTGCTTAAGCGCCACTTCGGGCACGATCTGCAATTCAGCAAAGATTTTTCCCAACTCTTCTAGTTTCGTCTGGCAGGCATCGCACCCATTGAGATGATCCTTGACAGACTTACGTGAGCGCTCGTCTGAGGTATGGTCCAGATATTCGTTGAGAGTATTATCAGTCAGATGTTTCATGTTTTAAATCTATCAATCTTTCAGCCAAAAGTTTTCGTGCACGAAACAGATCACTCTTAATATCGCTTTGGGACCGCTTAAGTGCAGAAGCGATCTCCGTGTAGCTCAGTTCCTGAAAATGTCGTAATTCAATCACAGCCCGGTACCTCGGTGGCAAACCCACGATTTCGGCACGCATGCGCCGCTCGCGCTGACGGGTAGCCGTCTGTGCTTCGGGACCAGGCTTTGGGTCTTTTGGCGGCGGCAAGTCGTCGTCTAAGGACGCGGTCGGTTTATCTGCATTTATAATGTTTAGGCAAACATTAACCGTAATCCGTTTAAGCCATGGAGCCAGCGGGCGGTTCACATCAAACCTGTCAAAGAACTGATAGGCACGCACAAAAGCGTCTTGTGCGGCATCTTCCGCATCCTTGACATTGCCAAAATAACGATACGCGACGTTGAATACTGCCTGTTGGTGCAATCGGACGATTTCAGCAAAGGCTTCTTGATCGCCACTTGCAGCGCGCCTGGCTAAATCGCCTTCTGGTACAGAAGACATTTCTATTAACTAGTACAGGTGATAGGGGTAAAAAGTTGCAACCTGGCTAATATGAATTAACCTCCGACTATTATTTTAGGCTTCATACAAATCTTCAGGCTGGTACCCTTGAAGACGCTCACCAAATAGGAAATTACTAATGACCATTAATAAACCGACAAATGCGGTAAAAGCTCCCAATATAACCACTGGTTGAATGGCATTACGAATAATTGAGACGACAAGGTCTTTAATCACAATAGCTATGTCTGGCGGCATTTGCTCTGGCAAGCTAGGTCCAATTACAATTTGATAGAAACCTGAAGCCAGGGGTGCACTGATCCAAGCGAACAAAACACTGATAAATCCAGCGAATAGCAAGGGATACCCCCACCAAACTAACCAATCTCGTAATGAACGAACCGCTAACAGTGTAATCATGAACAGACAGAGGATTGGGATAATTGGGCTCAATCGCATGATTTTTCTCAAATCATTTATACTCTCCAGATCTTGCGATTGGGTCGAACTAGCCGGGATTAGTGTTACTTGATCTGGCACAATATCGATCGCTGACTCAATTGTATTTACTATGGCCGATTGTAGATCAATGCCGAAAAAGGAATCTGGCGGATTGCAGAAGGAAATATCGCTCCCGCCCATCGCCAAGGCAACCAGTTCTTCCGAAGAACAATCAGGTTGCGACTCCAACAGTCGGATTACCGAATTTATTCCCGCTGGAGATTTCAAATGAGCTTTTAAACTGGTTAAAGACAATACTGCCTCATTATTTTCGTTATTAATGTAAGCCATAGCATTTGTAATAGCTTCATCAGTCAATATTTTGAGTTCGTCAGGAGGCAAAAGAATTTCAACCAATGCGCCCCATTCATTTTCAGAAACGCTGTTTAGTCTGACAAGTGTGTCTTCGCTCTCTGGTTGCTGGGATAGGAAAACCATAGCTTTCCCAGTTAAATCAGGCAATCTGCGATACACATTCTGATCTTCAAGAGCCTGAATATATAAGTCTGCGTTAAAGGCGCTATTCTCTATGTAATATAGACCAAAGGCTATTGCGGCCGTCGACACAAAAAGAACTGAAAAGAAAACTGCCGAGTTTTTTCTTAAGGATGTTAGGAAATTATCCATACCCTGCCTCTACCCCGTTTCTCAGCGATTTTCTATAATCTCAATATAATCTTGATTTATGGTTTCACTACCAGATGCCCCCAACATGGATAGCAATTCATTTGCCAGTTCTGCTTTTCGTTCGGCGTCTTTTCGGCTCCATGTACGACTTTTAATTTCTAAAAATTGACCCAAATCAGGTTTTTCTAGTGTATCTAAATTAACAAAGAATTCAATATCCTTATATTTTAGGTGCCATCGCAAACGGTCTTTCTGGAAAACTTCCTCACCGGTCGGATTGAAATATTCCCGATAAAAACGAACCGTATGGATTGCTGGCGCCAGAAAGCGGCTGCGTGATAGCAGCACGTCATGATCAAATTTTTCTTCCCGCGGACCAAGCAATGTCAGGCGTGAGCGCACATTTACCACTTTACCGTCGGCATCCAACAATTCGTCTTCACGGAAGCGCAGATGCCCTTGTTCTGAATCATCGAAAGAGAAGTAATGATCAAATTGACGATAGTGTTTGTGCGCGGTGATGGTGATCTCTGGTTTTTGAATACTGTCCAATATAACAGAGGCATCATCTAATTTGACTTT
>JASJYH010000014.1 GCA_030123675.1 Anaerolineae bacterium
GCGGTAATTTTAGCAGCCAGATCATTGGTTACATTATTAACTTATCCGGTAGTGGTGGTATGTATATTGATTATAATGCTGATACAAGTTATTCCGGCGGCATACCCCCCAAACTTGAATTCGTAGAGTAATGCCAATTAAATCTAAGCGTACAGAAGGTGGCCAAGTGTTGGTCATAATTGTGCTTAGTATGGTAGCCTTGGTCGCTATAGTCGGTTTGGCAATTGATGGCGGCAATGTATATGTAGATCTACGCAAAGCTCAAAATGCTGCCGATTCCGCGGCCCTAGCCAGCGCCCTGGCTAGAATTCGGGGCGAGAATTTTGTGCTCAAAGCCTATGAAAGTGCTAAAATAAATGGCTACGATAACGACCGTACGACCAACAATATTTTTGTGTTCAGCCCTCCAATCGAAGGCGAGCACAAGGAAGATATTGAGTACATCCAGGTAATAATAACTTCCCATGTAAAAACCTACTTTGCTGGAATAATTGGCCGTGATACTATTGACAACCGCGTCACTGCTGTAGCGAGAACACAATACATGGAGATTACCGAATTACTAAAGGGATATGCAGTTGTCAGCTTGGCCCCGCTCAGTGACTGCAATAACAGGAAAGGGTTTTGGGTCCATGGTGAAGCAACCCTGGATATTACCGGCGGGGGCATATTTGTAAACTCCAACAACCCCGATTGCGCCCTTATTGAACAAGGCGGTGGCAGCATCCGCATCCGAGACGATCACCGCATCACGGTTGTAGGTGGCGCGCAAATTCAAAAGCCGAAATTACTTACTCCCTATCCGCCTGATACGGGCGCGCTCCCATTACCTTATCCACCGCCCTTCTTCTTGCCGAAAGTTGGTTGCAACAAAGATGCAAAAATAATTGTTGATGAGCTCACCGGCGAACCCACCGACACCATGACTGCTGGTCATTGGAGTGGAGACTTCCCACCCGCTGGTATTGAAATATTGAATAAGGGAATTTATTGTGTCGGTGATTTTATAATCAACGGCGGCGATAAATTATCTGGGTCGAATGTGACCATCGTCGTAGATGGTACCTTGCGCTGGAGTGGAAATGCCAAAATTGGGTTGAGCGCCTCGAAAAGTGGAAAATTTGCCGGATTATTGATTTACCTGCCCATCAAAAATGGAAACAAGGTTGTCTTGAATGGAAACGCAGAATCCAGAATTCAAGGCACTATTCTAGCGCCCGGAGCCAATATTCATATCAATGGCAATGATTCAAACTATGGATTTCACAGCCAGATCATTGGATATCGCATTGATGTGAAGGGGAACAGTAATATAATCATTAAATACCTGGATGAGCAAAACTATGACGCTTACAACATGCCCGAGATTGAGTTGACCCAATAATCCACGAATAAATAAAGATTCGCATCAAGCCGGACCTTGAAATTGCTACCCTTAAATGGTGTATAATTTTCCCATTAGCAATATATAACTAGGAGGCGCCTGACAAATTTCAAAGGGAAAGACAGCGCATGATCCCATCCCCTTCAGGGCTGGGATGACGAGGACGAGGGTTCTTCATCGCAAGATGGAGCTAACCCCGTAACCTAATAAGCACAATTAAAGGTCACGGGCAAAAATCGAATGATCAGCGGAAGCCCTCCGGGTGAGCCACACCCGATCACCTTTCCCTCCGAGAATAATCTTTGCCACAAGGCCGGGATGGTAACATCCCGGACAAAATGCAAAGCATGGCAATAAGAGAATAGAGCTTAGAGAGTAGAACGAACAGAGCAGGAAATCGAGAATAAGATTCTTTCTGTCACTAATCATCTAAGCTTTATTTATCGAATCACTAGATTTCGGAGGATCCCTAACAATGTGTGGAATCGTCGGATATATCGGCCCGCGGGATGCGACGCCGATTATCCTGAATGGACTTAAACGGTTGGAATACCGCGGCTACGACTCGGCTGGATTGGCTGTAATAAACGGCAACAAGATCGAGGTCCGGCGTGATGCGGGCAAGCTTAATAGCCTGACCGAGTTGGTAAAGAAATCCCCTCTTACAGGTGCGCCTGGTATCGGGCATACACGCTGGGCTACTCATGGCGAGCCGTCTGGGCGAAATGCTCATCCGCATATGGGCGCATCTGGTCGGGTGGTGGTTGTCCACAATGGCATCGTTGAAAATTTTCTCGACCTAAAAAACGAATTAATAGCCGAAGGAATCGAGTTTAAATCTGATACAGATACCGAAACGATCGTGCATTTGGTTGAGCATCATCAAGCTGTCGGCTTAGATCTGACTGAGGCAGCCCGTCAAACGTTTAACAAAATTCAAGGGGCGCATGGGATTGTGTTGATGTCGGCAGACGAGCCGGATAAAATTGTGTGCGCAAGGATAGGAAATGCCGGCGGTGTGGTTATCGGGCTTGGCAAAGATGAGAATTACATCGCCTCTGATATCCCCGCTATTTTAGAACACACACGGGATGTTATTTTTCTTGAATCGCACCAGCTGGCCGTGATTACACGCAATACGGTACATATTGAAACGCTCGATGGCCAGGCCGTGACTCCGGAGATACACAGCATCTCCTGGGACGCTGTTTCTGCAGAAAAAGGCGAATACCGTCATTTTATGCAGAAGGAAATCCACGAACAAGTCAGAGCTATCACCGATACTCTGGCCGGGCGCGTGGATTTTAGTAAAAGCCGAATTCGTCTGCCCGAGCTCAAGCTCACCCCCGAGATAGCGAAACGCATCCAGCGAATTTATATAACAGCTTGCGGTACTGCTGCCTATGCTGGAATGGTTGGAAAAATATTAATTGAGAAAATTGCGCGGGTGCCCGTTGAGGTAGTAATTGGCTCTGAGTTTCGTTATAGCGACCCGATTGTGGATGAGAACACTGTCGTTCTGGCAATTTCACAATCTGGCGAAACCGCCGATACCTTAGCCGCCATGGAAGAAGGACGTAAAAAGGGCGCACTAATTTGGAGCATTGTCAATGCCATCGGCTCGGAGGCTATGCGCATTTCGGATGGATATATCTCAATGCAAACTGGGCCCGAGATCGGAGTGGCTTCAACCAAAGCATTTACCGCCCCACTTGTGGATCAATACATGTTAGCGATTTTGCTGGCCGATTTAAGGGGCACGCTTGACGATGAGGCCCGCAAATCTCTTGTCGCCGACTTAAGGCTAATTCCGGACCTAGTCAGCCGCACCCTTAACAGCGAACCGGAAATCGAAAAAGTAGCACTTGTTCTAAAGGATATTCAGCATTGCCTTTATTTAGGGCGCGGCATCAATATGCCCATCGCTTACGAGGGCGCCCTAAAATTAAAGGAAATATCCTACATCCATGCCGAAGGCTATCCGGCGGGTGAGATGAAACACGGTCCAATTGCCTTGATCGATGAAGAGATGCCAATATTTTGTATAGCGCCGAAAGACCCCTGGCACGAGAAGATGGTTTCACAGATCCAACAAGCCAAGGCTCGCGGAGGCCAGGTAATAGCTATTGCGACCGAAGGTGATGAGTTGGTCCAAGGGTTAGCCGACCAAATATTATGGGTCCCAGATACACCTTGGATGTTGAGCCCGGTTGTAACTGTTATCCCGCTTCAATTGCTAGCCTACCATATTGCGGCCTTGCGCGGTTTGGATGTGGACCAACCTAGAAACTTAGCAAAGAGTGTAACTGTTGAGTAAACACTATATTGCCGGTTTTTACCCCAGTTACGAATTACTAGTGTTAGATATTTCTCGCCCAAAATACGTCAATTATTTTTCCTCCAAGTCTAGTTTAATTAGGTATTATTCCCATTAATCAATGGTTATGCATTCACAAGTATCTGGAATCCAAAGGTCACAATATCCCGGATCTTGGCACGGACCATTTTCACCATTTCCACCACCCTCACTCTGAGGAATTAACGTTTTACAGAGCCCCGGCTCATTTCCTGTAGGTGCAAAACCAACCGCCATTCGGCAGGCGTTATCGAGTTCGTACACGAAATTAATCGGATAGAAAAATGGAAGGCCGCGATCAGCTGCCCCCGCCTCTTCGTGTGTAAAGTGATCGTTAATGTCGAACAACACCGGATCCAATAAAGTGGTGCCTGCCCACATGCCGATCAGATATTTGTCTGGGTTTCCAAGCAGCGAGCGTTTAACAGCGATCTCAACTTTGGGCTCACTGCCACCCGTGACACGTACCCAGCCACTATCCGGATCATCCCCATGACCCGAGTTAAAAACCTCCACCTCAAACCCGTCTCCGTCCTTTGCATTTTCGTCAGTATACATAGCGGTTTTGTCGCCCACGTCCTTGTTTTGATCCCAAAATATACTCACGCCCTCAACTGTCCAATCTGTAGTCGAAGGGTCGGACGTTATATCTAGAGCAGCTACGATCAAATAGTCGCCCCTTCCGTCGATATCCAGGTCAAGTTCCATGGCGTATTTACTGATATTTATGTTATCAGAATCGCTCCCCTTCAGAAATATCTGTCCATAGATCCAGGTATCATCCTGAAAAACATATGTATCCACAATATCCAAATTTTCGAAATATATATCCATGCTGTTGGCATTGAAAGAACGTTCAACTTTTCCAAACGTATGACGGTCTCCCCCTGCTGCTTCCTGGTTAGCGGCGCTTATGGATGAGTCGAAATCGCCTGCATGACCGCTGCGTTCAGCCGGCAACTCATTCGGTTGAGTCAGGTGAAGGATGCTTGCTTCTCCTGAAGTTGCGATAGACCGAAGAGTTGGTGTTTCAGCTAGCTTCTCTGGTGTAGGTTCCGCCCCAGGAAAATTACAGGCTGATAACAATATGACAAATACAAGGTAAATAATAATTAGGCGTTTCATAAGACCTCCAATAAAGGATATAGTTAGGTTTGTATAAATTTATCAATATAAAAAGTTATACCGGAATTTACACCAATATTTCAAGTTATATCAGTGCTGCATAATTTATCCAATTTACGAAAGAATCATCCCGGCGTGGTTTGTGATTTGGACTTAGGGTTGCCTTATCATAACATTGCTGTGCGCATTCTGAATGTAGATCAGCCTAGTAATTTGGCGAAGAGTGTAACTATTGAGTAATCTATATCCGGAACGCCAAATAACCCCAACCTATTTTGCAGCATTACCCATCCGAAGCCAGACTAAGCCCGTCTAACAATGTCGGCCAAAGAGCCTTAAATCCCCCAGCAAAATCTTAATTATTCTTTACAAAGAATAAACTAAAAATTGTATAGAATTTTAATTGCCCGTTGAGGCCATCCAACTTAAAATTGGGTGATATTTCGGTTCTGCGATGACAAAGAGCCGGCCCCAATTAATATTTCCTTCGGCCTCAATACAAGTTTGAAATGTCACATGCCTATCCCCACTATACACTTTGCGAAACACATCTTGGGCTGTTGTAATAATATCAGTGTCTAAATCTCGAAAATCACTATGGACACTGGATGGCTGAAGAGCTTGGTATTGCAGTATCTGCTTGACAATAAAATACTCAACTCCTCCATCCCCAAATATAATTCGAACCTCATCCCCACGTTTCATGCCGGCATAATGGCTACCAGCCAAATAATTATGCGCCAGTAGTCCGATAATACCAGCTTCTTTTGCCATCCCAAATTGAGTTATTGACTCTGGGTCCCGAGATACGAATCCAGGCTCATCCCATGGTTGCTGGACAACTGCCAAAGCCAGCAAACCAGGTACATAGACACCTCGCAGATCATCCGGGTTTCCATTTTGTACATTTTTGATAAAACTTGAAAAATCAGGCTGATCCTTATTCGCGATCCCCTCTGCCAAGGCTGGATTGAGCACAATGAATAACGAAAGGATGATAATACCAATAAAAACAATTAGGATAATTAACTTACTTGATAATGATATTTTTGCGGGTGCCATTGTCATTGCATCCAAATTGACAAGGGCGCCAAATAACTCCCCTTTCCGACCAAAATAAATTTGGCAGAGAGTAAACAAGCATCACGTCTTCGGCAGTCTGGCTATCTTGGTCATGTTTGGCATGACTTTAGACCCATGACTTTGCGTTCCCGTCTTTCAACGGGTTTGCCCTTATCGAACGAATTAATTTTAGATTATAGGCTGGTATAACGGTTTTAAGCTTTACAAAAATGCAAGTCTGAAATCGTAATAATCAATAAAATAATAAAATTTAAGGCAGATTTTATTAATAAACTTTGCGGGAAATCGCGGGATGGCAATATCACAAAACAAACTGGGTTAAGAAAGCTTTCGAATAATCCTTAATGATTGAGAAAGGGATAAAGGCATTCATGATACACTTGTTCTAATAATATAAACACTATATCCCCAACCAATTAATAATACATTTCATGACAACTTTTGTAGCCCTTGACATTGAAACAACTGGCCTTAATACTGAGCGCGACGCAATTATTGAGATTGGTGCCGTCCGATTCAACGAACGCCGGGTGGAAGATGAGTGGTCCTCTTTAATCAATCCCGGCCGTCATATCCCCGACTTTATATCAAACCTGACAGGCATTGACGATGCGATGGTGCGCCAGGCACCAAAACTGAATTCTGTGATCCACGAACTCGAAGCCTTCATCGGGGATGCGCCAGTCATAGGCCATAATGTGCGCTTCGACCTAAGCTTCTTACAAAAAGCGGGCATACTACATTCAAATGACATCATAGACACTTATGAACTGGCGGCAGTGCTCATGCCATCTGCACCGCGCTACAACTTAGGCTCATTGGGCCAGCAATTGGGCATATTGATGCCTGCCACCCACCGTGCACTAGAAGACTCTAAGGTCACTCAAGGGGTATTCATGCGTCTGTTTGAACGTGCCAAAGAATTGCCCCCAGAACTACTCACTGAATTTGTACGGCTTTCCGAACCCCTAACTTGGGATGCCCGTTGGGTATTTCAGCATGTGTTAACCTTATCCACCAAAAGCAAAAAAGGGGAAACAGGAAAAAACGGTGTGGGAGATTTTCCATGGTTCAAACCCGAGCGGAAAAAGAACAATCTTGCCCCAATTGAACAGGTTGAGACTGTGGTTCCCTTAAATAATGAAGAGGTTGCCTCAATTTTAGAACATGGCGGACCATTCTCGCAATATTTCACTTCCTTTGAACAACGCCCTGAACAAGTCGAAATGCTGCGGGTTGTGGCCGATTCACTCTCAGTTGGCCGGCACATGATGGTCGAAGCGGGAACAGGAGTCGGGAAGTCGTTCGCTTACCTCATCCCTGCCACCCTGTTTGCGATTGAAAATAACACCCGCGTTGTGATATCAACCAATACAATAAATCTGCAAGATCAGTTGATTAAGAAAGATATTCCTGACCTGCTGGCGGCGCTTAATATTGACCTTCGTGCTTCAGTTTTGAAAGGGCGCTCGAACTATCTCTGTCCAAGGCGTTTGTCTTTTGCACGTCAACGGTTTCCCGCGAATAACAATGAAATGCGGGTCTTGGCAAAAATATTGGTTTGGCTACGCGAAAATAAATCTGGGGATAGAAACGAGATCAACTTGACGGGTCCGGCAGAACGAGAAATATGGTTGAGATTTTCCGCAGAGGACGATGCATGTGGAGCCGAAACATGCGTTAAGTCCACTCAAGGCGCATGCCCATTTTACAAGGCGCGCCAAGCGGCAGGAACTGCGCACGTGCTGGTTGTCAACCATGCCCTGCTCCTTGCGGATATAGCCTCTGGCAGCCATGTCCTGCCCGCTTATGATTACCTAATTGTTGACGAAGCCCACCATTTAGAATCAGCAACCACCAAAGCGCTTTCATTCCGGGTAACTGAATTTGATTTGGGACGAATGCTCAAGGAAGTCGGCGGGACAACTTCGGGTGTATTGGGCCGGCTTTTGGGTGAGACAAATGAAGCGCTGCGTCCTTCGGAATTCGGCTTGCTAAAACAAAAAGTCAATCGTGCCACCGACATGGCTATCCGTTTAGAAAACCTCAACCGCGAGTTTTTCAAGGTGTTGGCCGAATTCGTGGCCTTTCAACGTGAAGGTAAGCCCCCCAGTAATTACTCTTGGCAGGCTCGTATCCTTCCTGCTACACGGACCTTACCCGGTTGGGATGAGGTTGAAATAAGCTGGGACCAAATCGGCGAAACCTTTCGTCATCTGCTGACAAATTTGAGCGACTTGTTTAAAAATGCCAGTTCTCTCTATGCAGAAGGCTTGGACCGTATTGAAGATGTCATTAGTGATTTGGGAAACGTCTACCGCAGACTCGCAGAGGCGGAAACCAATATGACCGGCATGATTTCCGATCCAAATGCCGGAACCGTGTATTGGATCGAAGTTAATCCGCGCGGTGAACGTTTGTCATTAAATGCTGCACCGCTCAGTGTCGGTTCATTGATCGAAAAGCATATTTGGAACGAGAAAACCAGCGTGATTCTCACATCTGCTACGATGACGACCCACGGCTCATTCGATTACATTCGGCGCACATTGGGCGCTGAAATAGCCGATGAATTGGCATTGGGATCACCCTTTGATTACGAGAGTTCCACCCTTTTGTATTTGCCTGAAGATATCCCAGAGCCAAACCAACCAGGCCATCAACCAGCTTTAAATCGAGCATTGATTGCAACCGCAAAGGCAACCGGTGGACGCATGCTGGTTCTGTTCACATCCTACGCAGCCCTCAAACGCACCTCACAAGGTATTACTTCCCACCTAGCAAAGGAAGATATCTATGTTTTGGAACAAGGGGAAGGCGCATCTCCCAACACACTTTTGGAGTCATTCAAGTCGACGGAACGGGCAGTTTTATTAGGCACACGCTCCTTTTGGGAGGGTGTTGACATTCCTGGTGAGGCCCTCCAGATAGTGGTCATTACCAAGCTGCCATTCGACGTACCGACTGATCCCCTTATCGCTGCCCGGTCTGAGATGTATGAAAATTCGTTCAATGAGTATTACTTGCCGGAAGCAATCCTAAAGTTCCGTCAGGGATTTGGCCGGCTAATCCGTTCGGCCTCCGATCTTGGTGTAGTTGCTATCCTCGATAAGCGTGTCTTGACCAAGCAGTATGGGCGACTTTTTATCGATTCTTTACCTCAGTGCACTCTCCGTCAAGCTCCGCTAAATAACATGGCCAAGGAGGCCAGCGCATGGTTGGGGTTGTAATTTTCTCCTTGAATTTAATCACCGCAATCTCAAATGATCTGTGAGTCCTTTGGCCGGGGGGGAATCGGTAAATTATCAATATCCAAAAACGAATCCACGACCTTGGGGTCAAAATGAGATCCGGATTTTTCACGAATGATGCGCCGAACTTCTTTGGGTTGCATAGGTTTGCGGTAAGGTCGATCAGATGTTAACGCGTCCCAGACATCTACAATTGCAAATATACGAGCAGAAAATGGGATTTCTTCGCCCATTAAACCCTGAGGATAGCCGCTGCCATCCCACTTTTCGTGGTGGTGATAAGGGATATCAATTGCGGGAAGTAAAAAGTCTATTTTTTCAAGCATTTCTTTCGCGTACTTCGGATGGTATTCCATAATTTTACGTTCCGCGCTTGTCAGATCACCACGCTTCAGCAATATGTTGTCAGTGATTGCAAATTTACCGATATCATGCAACAAAGCCCCCTGTTCAATGTGCTCAAGGTCATTTTCCTTTACACCAATTTTTTTGGCTAGTTTTAACGTTAGGGCAGTGACACGGGTTGTATGCCCCTCTGTCTCCCGATCTCGCATTTCAAGCGCCAAGGCCCATCCCTTCAGCGTGTTGATATACGCATCCTTTAATTCCTTGTTCGCCCCTTGCAAACTATCAAACAAGCGTGCATTTTCGATAGCTACAGTAGCCTGATTAGCAAAAGCAGATAACATTTCCAAATCATCTGCTTTAAAAAGGCCGGTTTTTACTCGGCTGTCCACAAAAATTACACCGATAACTTCATCCTTCGATTTTAAAGGAACGCATAAGACCGAGCGTAAATTATGTTCTAAGACACTCTTTTGTGATTCAAATCGTGGATCTTCCTGGGCATTTGTGGTCAATACCGGTTCACTCGTTTCCGCAACCTGATGTACGATTGTCTTGCTGAGCGAAAAATTATCCCACTTCAAGTCAATCTGGTCGATGGCTCTTGCTGCCTCAATTGTTAATTCACCCTCATGGTCGCGTAACATAAGAAAACCGCGTTCCGCCCGCATCAGGTCAATGACAGTATCCATAACTTCATCCAACACTTTACTTAATCCCAGGGACGAATTAATAACATGTCCAATCCCAACCAAAGCCTTCAATTGGCGTTTTCCAGTTTGTATTTTTCCAGATACTCTTGCTTCCAAAATTTGTAGTGAATTTTTAATGGCGCTTATATCTTGTACTGTAATGGAAGCTATAGGGTTTCCCGCTCCTGATAACTGATCCATCACATTAAGAATCGCATCATGCACTTCTTGGAATTCGTCTTGTAAAATTTGTATATCTGCTGATGGTTCAGCCATTATTCATTTCCTGGTAATGTTTTTCTAATTTTACTCGCTTATCGCCCAATTGCGTTATGGATCGGGAAATTTTTCAGAAAGGGTCAATTTTCTCAGAAATTTGCTACCGTTTATCAGCTTAAAACCGAACCTAAAAACTATATCCGCTAATCCAGGCCTTCCGAAAAATGTATGAATAAGCCAGAGTTCCTTGTCAGCACTGATTTTATACATTATCCTCAAGAAGCCGTGTCAAATGATGAGTCCTCACTGAATGCATTCATATCCTCTATTTATCCTCCGGACGAACAAGAAATCATAAAATAATTATTGCAAGAAGAGTGTGGTTCCGTCAAAATAAGGAGTTCCAATCCAGACTCATTTGAACGCCTACAATTTGGCTGTACTCAAATTAAGTTCTGGTGCGATGGGTAAATTCCTGGAGGCTGTTGAATTGAGCCAGGTAGATTAACAGGATGTACTCATAGCGGTTGGGTTTGGTCACGACCTAGAAGCACATTTAATATAGGCCAAGTAACAATTAAATAAATATAACTGACATTTTCCTGACCATTAAATCGTTCTCATATACAAGGAAATTTAATGCTAAACCCTCATCTCCCTTTAGACCAAAAGATTACTGGCGATATCTATACCAGCGATGAAGCAATGAAGAATCTGTCCAAATTATGCGATGAATTCGGTTCTCGCTTTGGGGGCACCAAAGGAGAACGATTGGCTGCCGAATTCATTCAATCAAAGCTCGAAGATTATGGATTAGATAACGTGCATACAGAAAATGTTGAGTACCTTGGATGGACACGGGGTAAAGCCAGCTTAGAAATTATCACTCCGATTATGAAGAGCATACCCTGCATCAGTTTGCCGCATTCGCCGCCTGTTGATTTGGAAGCCGAAATAATAAATTTAGAGGACGGCGCGCCAGCTGACTTTGACTCGAAATCTGATAATATTAAAGGCAAAATTGTATTGGTTACCAGTGTTTTTAGCCCAAAAGATATAAAGCGCTGGGTTCACCGAAAAGAAAAATATGGCCGCAGCCTGTTAGCCGATGCCAAAGGATTCATCTTTATAAATCATTATCGCGGCTATGGGCCGGCTACAGGCGGTATAGGTTTTGAGGGTCAAGCCGGACCAATTCCGGGCATCTCAATTAGTTTGGAAGATGGAGAGTTTATTAAGCGTCTGCTTGAAAGGCAAGGTTTGATTAAAATACGGATTAAAACCAGCGACTCACTTTCACATATGATCTCTTGGAATATCATTGGCGATCTGCCTGGAAAGGTTTTCCCAAAGGAGGTAGTAATGCTCGGCTCACATTACGATGGGCATGATATCTCGCAAGGCGCGGTTGACCCGGCTTCTGGAGTAATTGCTGTACTCGAGGCAGCCAGAGTTTTGGCGAAATATGGGGGTGCCCTTGCTCGCACAATTCGATTCGCTTTTTGGGGTGTCGAAGAGATCGGTCTGCTCGGCTCTAAATCGTATGTCAAAGAACATTTTGATGATTTGAAAAACATCCGCTTTTACCTCAATATGGACGCTGCAGGTAACGGATTGCCAAAAGATATTAATCTTCATGGCTGGCCTGAATTGAATGCAACCTTCGAGCGTTATCAGAAAGAAATGAGATTAGATTTTGCCATAGGACAAAATTTTCACGATGCTTCAGACCACTACCCGCTCTTGTTGGCCGGTATAATCACAGGAGGCATTGAAGCTGTGCGCGCCACAAGCACTGGTCGTGGCTATGGTCATACGAAATATGACACATTTGATAAGGTGAATCAGACCGATGTCCGTGCTGCCGCGGCATTGGGTGCCAGGTTAGCCCTGCGGATTGCATCGGAAGATGTATGGCCTGCCAAACAACGCAACCAGGCTGCAATTACAAATTTGCTTAACCAACCTGATCAAAAAGACCTTAACGATTTCAATCAAAAAATTAGTGCATATTTTGAGAAACTAACCTAATGGCTGCTTCAACGATCACTCTAGACGGCAAATCCTTAACTATTGAAGATGTTATCCAAGTTGCATATGGAGCGCCTTCAAATCCTAAAGTAGAATTAAGTAGTGATGCCATAAAACGTGTCGAACGTGCTGCGCAGGCGGTTAAGGATCTGCTTGCTCGGGGCGAGGTAGCGTATGGCATCACAACAGGATTTGGCGCTTTTAAAGATAAACTCATATCAACCGGTCAAGTTGAGACGTTACAGCGCAACATTCTCATGAGTCACGCAGTAGGCACAGGCAACCCTTTTGATCTCCCAACCACCCGCGCAATTATTCTTATTCGAGCGAATACGCTTGCCAGTGGATATTCTGGCATACGATTAATCACCTTGCAATTATTACTTGAGCTGCTTAATCGAGGTGTACATCCTCGAATTCCTGAAAAGGGCTCTCTGGGCGCCAGTGGGGACCTGGCGCCTCTGGCCCATATGGGATTAGTGCTGATCGGGGAAGGAGAAGCCGAATACCAAGGGCAATTAATCTCTGGTAAGGAAGCGCTACAAAAAGCTGATTTGCAACCAGTGGTGCTAGCTGCCAAAGAGGGCTTAGCATTGACCAATGGCACCTCCGTCATGGGTGCATTGGGTACGTTAGCTGTGCATCGTTCCGAAAGACTGAGCAACACGGCCGATGCAGCTGGATGCCTCAGCCTTGAAGCCCTGCATGGCACAACCCTAGCGTTCGACGAGCGCATCCACAAAGTGCGCCCCCATCCGCGCCAGCAAAACTGTGCGTCTAATTTACGAAAATTGCTGGCCAAAAGTGAATTCGTACGCGGGCATGACTCATCCAATGTCCAAGATGCGTATTCGTTACGCTGCATTCCTCAGGTGCACGGTGCTGTGCAAGAGGCAATTGCCTACACACGTTGGGTCATGGAGATCGAACTCAATTCTGTTACAGATAATCCGCTCATCTTTTTTGATGATGACACAGGAAAAGTTACCATCTTATCCGGAGGCAATTTTCACGGGGAACCGTTATCTATCGCGATGGACTATCTTTCTATTGCTTTAGCAGAGCTGGGTAATATCTCTGAACGGCGAATTATGCGTCTGACAGACGAGGCAAGTAATGCCAATGTTTTACCAGCCTTTTTGACGAAAAATGGCGGGTTGAATTCAGGCTTCATGATTACACAATACACGGCTGCCGCTTTAGCCACAGAAAATAAAATTCTGGCACACCCAGCAAGTGTGGATACAATTCCGACCTCCGCTAATGTCGAAGACCACGTTAGTATGGGATGCACCGCTGCATTAAAAACACATCAAATCTTAGAAAATGTGGAGCACATACTGGCCATTGAGCTCTTGGCTGCTGCACAAGGGATTGATTTCAGACGTGAATCGCTCGGCCTGACAGCATCCCTAGGAGTAGGCACAGAACCTGTTTATACACTCATCAGGCAAAAAGCCCCATTTATAGAAAAGGACACCATACTTTATCGCTACATCGATGCGGTAAAATTGCTTGAAACCTCCGGACAAATAGAACGAGCCATAATTAATGCCATCAAGTAGCAATAAATTAATCTACCTAAATTGACAATGTCACATTAGAGAAAATGTGATAAAAAATACAGGAATGAGCACAGTAAAAAAAATGTAGTTGACCTGGAGAGATGGGGACTTTCTAGAGAAAAGGTTGCCAAACTTGGCGATGATTTGAAAGAACATAGGGAAAGATAGCGTGCATGTTTTCTAACAAATACTCGAGCTATCTGTCGGAATGAATATGATTAAATGCGAGGGCAGTTGATCATGAATGCAAATCGGCATTTTGCTGGGAATTGGTCGACAGGTTCGTAGTCATGATGGTCAACCAGTTGCAGAACTTTGTCACCAATTCACCTTAGAATGAAGCAAGTGTGTACGAGGAGATCCAGGCAGCGATCTGCGAAACACCGCAACTGGGATCTTACCAGCATACTGCTCTTGGACGAAAGTGCTAACGAGAAAGCAGGTACAAACAATGCTGGGGATTCTCGGCAATTCAATGGTCAAATGGGCAAGACAGATATTTGCCAAGTTGGGGGTAATGTTGAGTCTTTTCAATTGGAAACAGGGCCATTGCCAATCCGGACATTCATGGATGATTTGCTATTCATTCCAGGAGAGTGGTCGCACACCTGAGTTTGGGCACAAACGGGAGAAATTACAGAAATATTTAAGCCCCTCCCCAATATTTTCTTTACATCTTAACTGCAATGCTCATGTATAATAAATACATGACAACATCCTCACATAAATCACAACAACTGACTGATTCTAGATCCGGCAAAAAAGAGCAAACACCCGCCGATCGCAAAGCCCAGCGGCGTCAGCGTACAATCTTGGTCTTTGCTTCACTAATTGTCATTGTTTCTCTCGTAGGGGTAGGGGTAGTTGCTGGACTATTCTATTTATTCAATCCAAATACAACTTTAGATCAGGTCGCCCGAATTCGGGATATTTTCATCATCGTTATGGCACTTGAATCGCTTCTTATCGGGGTATCGTTAATTGTTCTCATCATACAGTTTGCAAGTTTAATAAACTTGCTACAAAATGAAATCCGGCCAATTTTGGAGGCCGCTGATGAAACGATCAAACACTTGAGAGGCACCGCAGAGTTTTTGGGAGAAAATGTTATAAAGCCGGTCATGAAGCTGAGTAGTTATCTGGCCGGAATACAACGTATGTTAGAATTATTAGGCCTAAAGAAAAAATAATTATCCTAGTGAAAGGAGATAAATAATATGTCTGATCGAGACGAATTTGGCGCATTTCTGGTCGGGTTTATCGTCGGTGGATTAACCGGCGCGGTGGTATCTTTATTGATGGCCCCGCAAACCGGTGAAGAGACTCGCGCCATAATTAAAGATAAAAGTATTGAGTTACGCGACCGGGCTCAAATGACCGCCGAAGAAGCGCTTGCCAAAGCTGAAGGCATTGCAGTTGAATATCGCGCACGAGCTGATGAACTAGCCAGAGATCTCAGAGATCGAGGAAGCGAAGTAATCAGCACAGCCAGAGCTAAAAGCAAAGAAACTGTTGAGAGTGTCAAGAAGGCTGCCACGCGCAAACCGACCAGCAAGGCCTCCGCTAAGAAAACCAGCGGCCCTGGAGCAGCATAGAAAATAACAAACCAATATCTAAGCAAGGGTTTGATCATAAAAGATCAGACCCTTTTTCAATCCCATGCAGGTCATCACCATTTTTATGAGGCTATTTTTCTATTTGTTATATCATCCCTTCGCCTGGGCATATGATCTGGTTGCTTGGTCCGTCTCATTTGGGCGCTGGAAGGACTGGATCGTACAGGTGGTCCCATTTATTGAGGCAAAACAGGTGCTCGAACTTGGTCATGGACCTGGACATTTACAACGCCTCCTGCATGGCCGCAACCTGCTACCATATGGATTGGATAAATCTCGTCAAATGGGTCATCACGCCAAAAGGCGGTTAATTAGAAATGGGTATGCGAACATTAATTTGACGCGCGGAGTTGCCCAATTCCTTCCTTTTCGTTCTAATTCATTTAACACGATTGTTAGTACTTTCCCAACTGAATATTTTAGTGATCAACGCACCTTAGCTGAGGTGAGGCGCGTTCTGATAAACGGTGGCAGGTTCGTGGTCCTGCCCCTTGCGTGGATAACCGGAAAAAACTTTATTGATAAATCTTTGGCGTGGATATTCAAAATTACCGGCCAAGCCCCTCTTGATCCAATTGAATCAATTGTGAACAAATTCAAATTTCTCTTTCAGAATGCCGGCTTCGAAGTAGAAATTCAAAAGCTTAAAGTTAAATCGAGCCTATTATTAATAGTGATTGCGACAAAAGGATAATTAAACCAAGCAATAGGAATAATTCCATGAATACTATAAGAACAATCAGCTTACTCCTAATTGCTGGTTTGGCTGAAATTATCGGCGTATACCTTATATGGGGTTGGATCCGCAACAGCAGACCGGCTTGGTGGGCATTGCTTGGAATTGGCGCCTTATTCGTGTACGGACTAACCCAAACACTTCAAGCCCTAAACTTTGGCCGCGTTTTTTCCGCCTATGGGGGCATCTTTATTGTATTGGCTTTGGTATGGGGCTGGCTAGTGGATGGTCAGACACCTGATCGCTGGGATTGGATAGGTGTGAGTTTTGCCTTATTAGGCGCATCTATTATTCTGTGGGCACCCCGTCCATGATATTCATTTCGAGGCACATTTGCCATCATAGTGATATATGAGGAAATCATGTCAATAAATCTTCGCGAACCGGTTAATGGGCTCACACATTTCTTCGCTGCCCTCGCAGCTTTAATTGGGTTAATTATTATGCTCGTAATCGTCCGGGATAGCTTCAATAAGACTCTCGCCCTTACAGTTTATGGCCTCAGTTTGGTGCTGCTTTTCTCCGCGAGCTCTGTTTATCATTTGGTAAAAGCCGAACCAAAAGTGATGGAAATCCTGCGAAAGTTTGATCATTCTGCTATTTACCTTCTTGTAGCAGGTACATACACACCTTTCTGTATGATTATGTTCACCGGCTTCTGGAAGTGGGGCTTGCTTACGATGATTTGGTCACTTGCGCTGATAGGTATCGGCGTAAAAATATATATTATCAAGGCGCCGCGCTGGCTGAACGCGGTGATTTACCTCGTGATGGGTTGGTTAAGTATGGCCGCAATCGAAGAAATGTTAGCAACTCTCCCCATGTGGTCGCTGACCTGGTTGGTAATAGGCGGCGTGATTTACACACTCGGGGCGTTGGTCTACATTACAAAATTCATGAATTTTTGGCCGGGCAAGTTTGGCTTTCATGAAGTATGGCACATCTTTGTTATTTTGGGCGCGATGGCACATTTTATCGCGATCTTTTTCTTTATAGCGCCCTGAGAAAGCGTCTAAAATTTCCCATTTGTGGAATTCTCCCAATAAAAACTCGGGAGGATGTGAGTGCTGGGGGCCGTCCGCCTCACGAGTGCGTCATCCCGTTGTTCGTCGCGAACGACCGAGATCCTGTCCAGTTAGAGTAACGGTGTTACGCGAAGAGGGAGGGAGCGACACTTGTTCCTCACTGCGTTCGGCTCAGTGCCGGTGAAAGTCCCACTTTTAGGTAGAGAAGTTCCTTACATATCTGAGATTATTCGCCGCTCTCCCGCCATATACAAGACCCTACAATCCCGGTTGCCTGGATAGAAGGATATTTTCGGCTATACTAAGTCTAATGGAGCGAGGTAAGAATTCTTAATATGTGAGTAAGATTTCCTCCCTATGGTCGAAATACCAACGGGTACAACGTCCCGGCGTCTAGGGATACCCTTGCGGTATAAGAAGATTCCCTGCAGTGTCATGCCTGTCGGGAGCACTCAGATATTGTAGATTCGTTTCAAATAAGTGCAAATTTCTCGAAAAAATCCCGGGAACTCAAAAAAAAACGAGAGCAAATTTGCTCTCGCCTAATTCATTTATTGCCTTCGCTTTTCTTCTTTTTGGGAGCTTTATCGCGATCACGCATATTTTGTGCTTTTTCTTGTATATCCTTGAAGAAGTCACTATCAACGATATCTTGCACTTGCTTCTCCCGTTTTCCTTCGTCAATCATGATTTCCAATTGCTGAACACGGGAGCGTAAGGTTTGTTCTCGCTTGGCAACTTTGCTGATCATAATCTTAAAAGTATTTATCAGGGTGTCTATCTCGTCTTCCGATTTTCCTTTGCTCCTAAATGTGTCCAAATCCTGATCGTAATTCCCATCACCTATATCTTGTGAAACGCTCGCTAATTTCACTATTGGTTTAGTGACAATACCCGCCATAATATAGACAAGCCAGGAAATTAGCCCATAAGATACAACAAAGGCGATTAAACCACTGCGAAGGATTTCATCCTGCACTTCATCCACGTAACTCGCAAGTATATCCACCCCAATTGCTCCGATAATTACTCCCTTATCCTCAATTGGCATGTATGTTGTGATCCACCTTCCAAATGGATCGCTATATGATTCATCCCAGACATCAACCCGCTTGGTTAAGCCCTGGTAAATTTGGGTGTTTTCTGAAATATAACTCTCACAAAACTTGAAACCTCCTTGTGGGTCATGAAGTGCGCCTGAACTGCCAATACCAAATACCTCGCCTGGTTTTTCACCCTTAACATATGTATACAATCGAGCTTCAGGTTCTAGATTCTCAATTGTCTTCAACCACCTAACATGCTCCCAATATAAAAAGTTGTCTTTTTCATCTGGGTAATATCCGCTCTTTGATTCAGACCCAGGCAGGCAGCGCGGATCGTTGTCTCGTTCATCTGCGTATAGTTTCACAAACCCATCTTTATCCATACCTTCGACTGCACCATTAATAGTTTGAATGAGATCATTAGTTATGCCTAATTGGACTTGCTCACTGGTGTATGTAAAAAACCAATAATAGCTGGCAACAAATACTGGTGTGAAGATTAATATAAATACCACCGTTATCTTTATACGCAAACTTAGAAATCGCTTATTCTTAAGAGGGGCCTCCGTCATAATTTCTGTCTCCTTAAAATCTAAATAGATTTATTAAATATTCGTGGCTGGTTATTATAAATTAACTTTATCCAGAATTTTCCTTCCGGCCCCGAAGATTTTCTCATGCCTCATAATTTTACCCGCTGTCTCGCGTTTTTGGGATTTATCGAAGGATCTGACAAATTTGCGATTTCTTCTGACTTCAAAATCAGGTTGACCGCAAACAGACTGTCTTTCAGTTGATCAAGCGTTCGGCTGCCTATTATCGGTATGGTGACAAACGGCTGAGAGATAAGATAACTTAAGACAATGTGCGACACTGGAACATCGTATTTTTTCGCCAACCGTTTAATTTGCGTACTACGATGGTTGTTTAGGTCGTTGATGAAGCTGTCCCGATCTGTGTCATTCAATCCCTTTTCCCCCAGTTTGTCCAATTTGGAGAAAAATCCTTTCCCCTGGGTTGAGTATGGAATAACCGCCATCTCAGATTTGCGATGAAACTCAGCCTCTTTAATCCCAAAAACTACTTGAGATTCCGGAGATGTGAGTGCCGCACGATTAGGTTGCGCGAGACTCCACCACAGCTGGCTGGCAACAAAGCCTTGCAAATCATTATTCTGAGCATAGCTATTGGCAGCGCTTATTCGTTCAACACTCCAATTTGAACAACCAAAATAGCGTATCTTTCCTGCCTGAACTTGATCATTGAATATTTCAATGATATCTTCCACCGGCACGTCGGTAGCATCACGGTGCAACCAATATAGGTCAATAACTTCAGTTTGTAAATTAGTGAGGCTATCATTTAGATCTCGGGTGATCTCGTCTTTAGACATCCGGTGAAGATGGGTTGTTGATAGGCTGGGATGGCCCCCTTTAGTTGCTAAAACCACTCGATCTCGGTTTCCGCTGCGCTTCAACCATTTTCCAATGGTTTTTTCGCTAGCGCTTTTCTGAGCACCTTTAATCCAATCTGCGTAAATATGGGCAGTGTCTATGAAATTGGCGCCCATCTCCAAAAAGGTATCTAATAAGGCAAATGCATTTGGCTCCTTTATAAGCGTACCAAAACGATTACTTCCTAAGCACACGCGCGACGGATTTAATTCCGTGTGGGGAATATTAACGTATCTCATCGGTTTAATTTTCAGTCAGGTTAACACCAGCTAACTCTTCCATCAAAGTTACCATACTTATCAGGTCAAGATCGCCTTTCCCACGGGCCTGCATTGAGCGCATAAATTCCCGTCCCAATGCGGTAAATGGCATCGGAATGTTTAGTTCTTTGGCCGCGGCCAATGCCAGGTCAATGTCCTTGGCAGCCACATCGATTGTTGATTGCGGGTTGCTATAATTTCTGTTTTTCAACAACGGCACTTTGTAATCAAAAAATTCTGAGTTTAATGCGCTGTTATTAATAACATCAATCATCTGCTCCCAATCAACTTCACCTCTCTCACCAAATGTAAAAGCTTCACCTATCATTCCAATCGTCAAGCCAACCATAATACTGTGGACAAGTTTTAAATAAATGGCCTGCTCGCCCGTTCCAACATAGTAGATATTTTTGCCCATCGCCTTGAAAATGTCCAAACAACTCTCATATCCATCTTTTGGCCCGGAAGCAAAAATAGTCAGCGTTCCCTCAGTTGCCGGTTGGATGCTGCCAGATACTTTCGCTCGCAAATATTTAACGTCTCGTTTCTCGGCCTCTTTCGCCACTTGTTTAGAGATCATTGGACTGACTGTGCTCATATCGGCATAAATTATTCCGGACTGTGCTGCGGAAAAAATACCGTCTGGGGCGAACACAATCGCTTCTAAGGCAGCATCATCCAGAATCATCGATATGACAACTTGAACCTCGGTGGCAACATCAGCAGGAGAATCTGCAGCTAAGGCCCCATTTTCAACCAAAGCCGTTATTTTTTCCGGAATGATGTCGTAAACTTTGAGTGAATACCCGGCCTTGAGCAGGTTCTGAGCCATCGGGGTTCCCATGCGTCCCAACCCAATAAATCCGATAGTTTCCTTTTTAACATTCATAATATATATCCAACCATATTAATAAAATTCCGCATTTTTAGATAGCCATTGAAATTAAAAGGGCAGCGAAGTATTTATTTATCTTCTAATATTAAATTATTGAATTTGTGACAGAATTGACAATTTCATGATCTTCGGGCAAACCATAATGGTCAACAAGAAATGCAAGGGCAAAATCTCTTAAGACATTGTTAACATAATTCCGAATTGAGACTTTGGGGTTTGGAATAATGCCCAATATTGCAACTTTAAATTCAACGGCCTCTAATCTATCTTGTGGACTTTTTCCATTAGACTCAACAGGAAAAATCGGTTCATAATATTTAATCGGAAGTTCAATCATCCCGGTGCGTTTGTAATGCTCCATCAGGTCACGATGCTCAACTTCTGTAACCAATCCCCAGAAATCGGGTGCCCCGAGCAACTCACTATCCCTCTCAAGTTGGCCCATTACTTCCGATGTCACAAATGTCGATAAGCGTTGATCATGAATATTTTGCTTGCGTGCTTCAGTTTCTATTCCAAATGCAACCCCAATGGCGCATTTTCGTTTGTGTAGGTATCTAAAGGTAGTAAAGCCTATTGGCTTATTATTTTGTTCGACAAGCCAATAGTGGGCTATCTGGCCTGAACGTCTTTCAGGGGGGAAAGCAGTTCTCTTCTCCATCCGCTTCGTATAATGTGCATATTCCGGAAACAATTGCCGGTACAACCTCATCATCGCCTCGATCCTTTTGGTATCCCCTGAACCGAGCAATTCAAATATCTTTATTTGAGAATCTTCATAAATGGCGTTTTTTGGCATGCACTAATCGTTGTCTCCAGAATCAGAAAAATCCAAACCATCTAAGATACTGGCGCCCCGTGAGCGCCTTTTTAATAACGGATTTAATAAACTTTTATCGTACGCCGACCGCATTAGGAAGAACGTAATTACTCCAATAACACCCCCTAAAATCGCCAGACCAAGATAAATCGAAGTGTAAGTCTGACGTGTTAATGAAAGAGAGATTCCTAATGATATTATTCCGAAGGTTATTAGACTTCCAAATATCGTTCCGATCGAGGGAAGATAACTATCAATAAAAATACTGACTCTACCGCGCTTCCCATCCGGGACCAAGGCTTGATACGCTTTCCGACTGGATTGGTCTACCGTTTGAACAGTTACCCGGGCAACTCCTTGAGCGGCAGCACTGCCCCAATATCCAGGTACAAAAAAGGTAACGAGTGACCCGATTAACATGGAAAATGGCAAAAACAGGAAGCTGTTTTTTAAGCCCCACTTTTCAATAATCTTTCCGGACATAAACTGGATCAGTACCGAAGATACAGCAATTGCGAGACTATATAGTGCGAAAAAGCTTTGAAATCCAGCCCCCAACTCCAAGCTGGCGTCTGAAAGCACATCGTATAATAAAACCGTTAACGAAACCCCTGCAGCAAACATTCCTATTGATAAAAACCGGAAAGAAGGAACCGCCCGAATAAATTCCCATCCTCCTGAAAGTGCCTCTGAGAAAGAAGCCATATTCGCTGAGGATTGCCGAATTTTTGCTTTTCGAAGTACTGTAACAACTAGCAGCCAAGCTAGAACGAATAATCCGGCGTTGAATAATAATAAATTGGTAGTGCCAAAATTTACAGTTACATCAAGATGAGCGATGCCAAGACCGACAATTGCACCAAGGAATGCAAATGTTCCAATTACCGGAATCAACCGTCTGCCCTGCCCTGGATCGAATATATCATTTATCAGTATCCAAAAGACAATTGGGAAAACCAGCCATTGTTGATCGGTTAATAAATATAAGAGTGTATAACTAATTTCGAGCGGAAAGCCATCAATTGCGAATGTATAGGGCAGGAGAGCATAGGCACCAGCTAATATTAGGATAATTCCACCGAGCAATTTAATCCGATTATATCGGTCAATAATCAGAGATTGCAATCCTGTTGCCAAAATCAACAAGCACATGTCAACAGCCCATACCAATAATATGTAATAGTCCTGAACTTCTCTGAGGAAACCACTAACAGAAACAACCCTAGATATACCCATTGTCGCATCGTTAATAAAAAGAATCGCCCCCAATCCGAAAACAAGTCTAGCTTCCCCAGGTCGAATACGGAGCAATTGATATAGGCGTTTTCGCATAAACTATTTTCTCCTCGTACCATATAAAACATATTATAGGATATTATAACGAAAACTAACTAGTACACGTGTATGTAAATAAAAATCAGCCTTGGAAGGTAAATCATTCAAGGCAATATGGTTTTAAGTAGAAATCGATGGCTTTGGAAGGAGGGTATTATGGGTTAAATTCAATTATCAAATCGATGATCAATCCATACTTATGAAATCTAGAATGAGATATCCTTACTGACAGAAAGTCACTCGCGGTTACGGGATACATATTGGCCCACCGCTGCCGCACATAAACGATTCTACCCGTGTAAGTTGCTGTGCAATCCTCAGGGTTGCCGCGGGGGAGGGGGGGGCAGATCCACCTTCTGATCTTCCGTTTTTCGATCCCTGGCAACGAACCGGGCCCAGCTCTAGAACAATCATTAGCGAAGTAGTTGGTGATCCTCTTTACTTAAAAACCTTTCCCCGCATATGAGGAGCTCGGTTCAAGCACTATGAAACACCTTCCTTAAGTTTATATCTAACTTAGTTTCACTATTAACCCCGCCTTTCTAACAATTTTAATAGCCCCGATTATTGGATTTAATGATAGAAGAATTTATTACAAGGCTGAACAAATAATCCGATCATTCCTCCCCGGTCATCAACTTTATGCGTTCCCAGGGTTTTAAATTTTCATCATCGGCCATGATCGATTTCAACTCATACATCTCATCCCGCATCGCCGCGGCTTTTTCAAATTCTAAATTTTGGGCGGCGACGTTCATTTGCTCTTTCAAGCCATCAATAATTTTCTTGAGTTCGCCACGCGGCATGCCACTGCCTTTAACCTTATATGCTCCCTGGCGTTCTGCCACGGCACGGGCCTCTAATGAGAGTTCGTCAGTTAAATCCCGGATGACTTTGTGAATACTTATCGGCACTATATTATGCTCTTTATTATGTTTGATCTGCTTTGTTCGCCGGCGCTCAGTCTCTTTGATAGCTCTTTTCATCGAGTCAGTTTCTCGATCAGCGTACATGAAAACTCGGCCATTTATATGTCTGGCAGCCCGACCGATGGTTTGAATGAGAGCCTTATCTGAGCGCAGAAATCCTTCTTTGTCTGCGTCGAGGATTGCAACCAAAGATACCTCTGGCAGATCCAGACCCTCTCGCAACAGGTTGATCCCAACGACCACATCGAAGACGCCCAAGCGTAAATCGCGCAAGATGGCAACCCGTTCCAGCGTATCAATTTCCGAGTGTAGATATGTTACTTTGATACCCAACTCCATCAAATAATCGGACAGGTCTTCTGACATACGTTTTGTCAATGTTGTCACAATAGTCCGTTCAGCTCTCTCCACCCTTTTTCGAATTTCACCTACCAGATCATCCACTTGTCCTTTGGTAGGGCGAACTTCAATCTCTGGATCTACCAAACCCGTTGGGCGGATGATTTGATCGACCAATTGGTCTTTTATCTCCAATTCGTATGGCCCAGGTGTAGCTGATGTGTAAATCGTATTTCCCATCAGCTGTTCAAATTCAGAAAACTGGAGTGGGCGATTATCCAATGCAGACGGCAGGCGGAAGCCATATTCCACAAGCGTTTCTTTTCGAGAGCGGTCGCCGTTATACATGCCTCGTATCTGCGGAACAGTCATGTGGCTTTCATCTAGTATCAACAAATAATCGCTTGGCAAAAAGTCGATCATCGTCCAGGGATGTGTGCCCGCTGCACGTTGGTCGAGGTGCCGGGAATAATTTTCGATGCCCGAGCAATATCCCACCTCCTTGAGCATTTCTAGATCGTAGCGGGTGCGTTGTTCTAGACGTTGTGCTTCTAAATGCTTACCTTCTTGTTTGAAGAGCGCCAATCTCTCATCAAGCTCGGTTTCAATATCAATGATGGCCTGCTTGAGTTTGTCTTGTTCTGTCATGTAGTGTTTGGCCGGGAATATCGAGACCTCCTCGTGCTCTTCCAGTATCTCTCCGGTTAACGGTACAAATTCCATAATGCGTTCAACTTCATCACCAAAAAATGCGATCCGGAATCCACGCTTTTCTTCATGAGCGGGGATAATTTCGAGTGTGTCACCCCGCACTCTAAAGGTACCAGGCCGCAGGTCCAGATCGTTGCGCTGATACTGAGATTCGACCAATTTTCGGATGAGGGCATTCCGTCTATAAATTTCACCAACCCGCAGGGTAATTGTCCCCTTGCTAAATTCCTCGGGGCTGCCCAAGCCATAAATACAGGAAACCGAGGCTACAATTATTACATCTTTGCGGGAGAGTAGGGCCGTTGTCGCCGCCAAGCGCATTCGTTCGATCTCTTCATTAATATCGGTCTCTTTCTCAATATACAAATCCTTACGAGGCACATAAGCCTCAGGTTGATAATAATCGTAATAAGAAACAAAATACGAGACAGAATTTTCTGGGAAAAAGTCTTTGAATTCTGCATAAAGTTGCGCAGCTAAGGTCTTGTTATGCGCCATAATTAATGCAGGTTTTTGCAATTCCTGGATAACAGACGCTATTGTAAAAGTCTTTCCTGTTCCGGTCGCGCCAAGCAACACTTGGTGGCGATAATTATTTTTTACACCCCGAACAAGCTGAGCGATTGCCTCTGGTTGGTCACCAGTCGGTTGAAAGGGAGCTTTAAGTTTGAATTCCATATGAATCTGTGATTAATAAACAAGAGAACAGCCGTTCTATTATAGTACAATGGCAAGCAAAAGACTAGTAAAATAAGTTTATTGAGTAATAGTATAATAGCGCGCGGAGGATCTAGAGGTTATGGAAATTACCTGGTACGGACATTCTTGCTTTCGGTTGACGGAACGAAATCTTGCAACAGTAGTTACAGATCCGTACGACAGTACAAAAATTGGATATAAGCCTTTAAAATTAAAAGCTGATATTGTGACTGTTAGCCACAATTCACCGGGCCATAACAACACCAATTCAGTTAAAGACGTTGCCCACGTAATCGCTGGCCCTGGTGAATACGAGATTGGCAATGTTTTCATTACCGCGGTACAAACCAATGGGCAAGATGATAATGACAATGGAAACTTGCGAAATATCTTATATGTATTTGATTATGACGGGGTCACAGTTGCGCATTTGGGCGACTTAATACGGGTCCCGACTCAAATGGAGGTAGAAGCTTTAGGTTCTGTTACAGTTGCACTTGTACCGGTTGGTGGCGGCGGTGGATTAAACGCTGCCAAAGCAGCCGAAGTAATCAGTTTGATTGAACCGAATATTGTCATACCCATGCATTATGCCACCGAGGACACTTCACTGAATCTTAACTCCCTTGATAAATTCATGAAAGAAATGGGAATTAGTGCATCCACTCCAGAACCCTCTTTAAAAATTACTCGGACAGGACTCCCCCAAGAAACGCATGTTGTTGTACTTAATTATCAGCAAAAGTAGGAGCATTAAGTGGCTGTAAAAATCGTAATGACCTGGGATATCTCTCCTGACCGAGACCAGGAATATTTTGAATTTGTTATTGGAGAATTCGTACCAGGAGTACAAAAACTAGGTTTACAACCGATTGAAGCCTGGGCAACCGTTTATGGTCATTACCCTCAAATTCAAGTTGGTCTATTAGCAGATGACGCAAATCGCGCACATGATGTGCTCAACTCACCAGAATGGGTACAGCTCCAAGAACAACTTTTCGGATATATCCGTAATTTTTCTTATAAAATAATACCAGCTCGTGGAGGCTTTCAATTTTAGCCGCATAATGAGTAACCAAACATCCCGATTGCCGAGTTACTGGCCGCTGTTCTTCCTGTTAACAATCTTGGAAGCAGCGGTCGCTTTATTTGCCCTCATCCGGATTCCTTCTGAAGGCGTTGGATTTTCATTCATGCGCTGGCTGTTACTATTACCCCTGCTCGTGGTTTTTTCAGCAGGAATTTACGGGTTTTTCCTATCCAGACAAAACACAAATTTTCAAGTAAATTGGCTAAATAGCAACAAGTACCCAAAATTGTACGATTCATTATTAATGGGGTTGCCACTCCTCGCGAGCGGATTAATTATTGGGACATTTCTTCTGCGCTGGTGGGATCCCGCCCAGCTCCTACCTTTCTACGAAAGAGCCAGCCCTTTACTTGTCTTCATTATTGTGTTTAGTCTCCAGTCAACGCTTTGGTTACTGATCCTGAGATTTGGTATCCCAAAATTAAAAGTTGAAGAACCCAAACCAGTACTGATCGCATTTTTATCATTAATATTTATTTTTATGATTATCAGTCTTACAAGGTTAGGATTGAGACCCGATGTTGGCTATTGGAGCGAACCAGGCATAGCAATTCAGGGCTGGCAACTTGGCTTGACATTAATTCTCAGTACGCTTCTTTTTCTCCTCAGCTTGCTACCGATAATCAAACGAGCCTTTCGTCGACCAGATTTATTAATTGGCCTGCTGGTTTGGATGTTGGCTGCAATTGTCTGGGTGAGTGTCCCAAATAGCGTATTGAAAAACAGCTTCTATTTCCCGATTGATCCACCGGCCAATATACCACTCCCTTATTCTGATTCGGCCTATTATGATTATATGGCCCACAGCCTGATGATCGGTACAGATTACACCGGGGGAATTCCCACGCGACCTTTGTACATCATATTTTTGACAGCTCTGCATCTGATATTTGGAGAAAACTACAACTTGATTATTCTCGGCCAAACCTTGGTTTTGGCGTTGATTCCGGTCATATTTTATTTTTTGGGGAAAATGCTACATAGCCGTGTTGCAGGAATAACCATCGCGCTGTTAGCAATATTTCGCGAATGGACCAGTTTTATGGTGTCGTCAGATACGCGGGTCTCCAATTCCAAGATTTTACTAGTGGATTCTCCAACATTACTTCTTATTCTGTTGTCTTGCTTTTTTGCCTTCCGCTGGCTGAATTATAAAGACAAACGCAGTGCCTTCATAGCTGGTGGGGTATTCGGAATTCTGTTACTGATTCGGACCCAGTCGATGCTGATCTTGCCCTTTATTTTTATCGTAGCGATTTTGACTTTCCGTTCGGAGAAACGAGCCTGGCTAGTGCCATTGCTTGTATTTATCCTTGGGGTCACTCTCAGCGTCGCCCCGTGGTTAACACGTAACTACCTTGCTTCAGGAAAGTTTACTTTCGATGCGCCCTTCCAAGTCCAACTACTGGCCAGCCAATATGCGTACACTGGCAATTTAGATATCGGGGCCATCAACCTCGAAGAAAAAAGTTTGAGTCAAATACTAATAACTTTTGCGCTCAAAGACCCCGGCTTCGTTGCAGGCTTTATCTCAAATCATTTTCTCGCCACCGAAGTGGGTGCACTGTTGGCTCTACCATTATTTTTTCCTTTTAATGGTTTGCAGGCCCCAATAAATTTGTATTGGATACCCTTCGATGGCATCCTAGGTTGGCAAAATATCGGTTTGATAATCGGGTATCTTCTGATTATAGCAATAGGGTTGGGCGCAGCCTGGAAGCGCTGGCGCTGGGTAGGATTACTGCCCTTGGCTTTCAATTTAGGCTATGCAACCGCCAATGGAGTTGGTCGATTTTCAGGTTGGCGCTACAACTTGCCTGCAGATTGGATTGCATATTTCTACTTCGGATTGGGCTTTGCTAGTATTTTAATAACCTTGGCAATATCATTTGGCGCTAAAAATATCAATTTAGCTCAAGTGAAAAATCCAAAAACCAGTGATGTCAAACATATATCCTGGGTCCAATATGCATACCTGGCAGGCGTATTTTCACTGCTTGGCTTCCTACCATGGATGGCTGAAACCATTAATCCCTCGGCGCGCTATACAGACCAAAGCACGGCTAGCCTGCAAACCCAAATTACCGAATTGCAATCGGAATTTTCCGCCGATGAAATCCAAGAGTTTTCTTCTGATTCAAAAGTTGTTACACTTACAGGCCGATTATTATATCCACGCACTTTTAGCAAAAACTCCGGGTTGAGCTCAGCTACGCCCTGGCCCTCGTATGCCCCACGTGATTACCCACGGCTCGGCTTTAAGCTGCTTAATCAAAATGTGCGTGAGGTAGTATTCCCAAATAAAGGCGTAAAAATTGAAAATGTACATGCTCAAGATGTACTCATCTTAGGTTGTGAACGCGGTGATTATATCGAGGCCAGATTGTTAATTTTTCCGGAGATTAATTTGAATTACCTATCCGATCTCGGACTTGATCCGTGCTCTCCATAAGGTACAATTAACTCATTGTATGGCTACACGAAAGAAAGAGTGCCTCTCCACTAGACTTCTGACCTGGTACCGAAAAAATGGTCGGACTCTACCCTGGCGGGGACTTCACGATCCATATGCAATTTGGGTTTCCGAGATTATGTTGCAGCAGACCCGCGTTGAAACGGTAATCCCTTATTTCAATAAATGGATGCAACGCTTCCCTAATATCAAGACCCTGGCCAGAGCCTCAGAGACTGATGTGCTTAACGCCTGGGAAGGTCTTGGGTATTACAGTCGTGCCCGAAATTTGCTCAAAGCTGCCCAGCATGTCCTCGAACAACACCACGGAGAACTTCCTCAAGACGTGGATGAATTACGAAATCTGCCAGGCATTGGACGGTACACTGCCGGCGCACTAGCCTCGATCGCGTTCAAGCTTGATCAACCAACCTTAGACGCCAATTTACGGAGAGTATTTACCCGTTTGTTCAACATCGAAGTACCAGCAGACTCGGCAGCGGGTGAAAAGATCCTATGGGATTTAGCTGCTGAGCATCTCCCTAAGGGTCATGCCGGTGATTACAACCAGGCCTTGATGGATCTAGGGGCAAACATTTGTATCCCCAAAAATCCAAAATGCGAACTCTGTCCCTTAACCGAAATTTGTCAGGCACTTGCTAAAGGGGTGCAAGAACTCCGGCCTGTAATGAAGCCTAAGAAAGATAGACCCCATTATTTTCAAGCCGCCGGCGCGATCATAGAAAACACCAAAGTGTTACTTGCAAAGCGGCCAGCCAAAGGGCTCCTTGGGGGGATGTGGGAATTTCCAAATGGGCGGATTGAGGCGGAACCAGCAAAGGAATTAGAAAATACACTGGAAAGGGAATACAGTCTGAGGGTCCAAAGAGGCGCTGCTCTGGGAGTCATCCGTCACGCCTATACTCATTTCAAAACAACAGTTTATGCTTTTGAATGTAAACCGATATCAATATCCACTAGTGATACCTTAAAATGGATTCACCTTTTAGAATTGGATAATTTTCCAATGGGAAAGGTTGACCGGCAAATCGCCAATATATTATATGGGAAAATTTAAGCGCGCACGCAAGCGCATGATAAAAAATCAAATATTCAAGCGCGGCTTAACTTCACCACGATTATTGCAGGCTTTTGAATCCATCCCACGGCACAAGTTTGTACCTGAAGAACATATTAATTCAGCATATAAGGACATGCCCTTGCCTATTGGGCATTCACAAACCATTTCCCAACCTTATATCGTCGCATTGATGACAAATTTACTAAATTTAAAAGGGGATGAGCGCGTTTTAGAGATTGGAACAGGATCAGGCTATCAGGCCGCTATTTTGGGTCTGATGGCAAGTGAAGTGCACACTGTCGAGTTAAATCCTGAGCTTGCTTCAAATGCGGAAAAAATACTTAAAGCACTGAACATCACTGGAATTCATGTCCACATTGGTGATGGTTCTTTGGGCTGGCAAGAAGAAGCACCCTACAATGGAATCCTCGTAGCTGCAGCGGCTCCAACGGCACCAAAGGCATTACTGGACCAGTTAGAGGAAGGTGGACGGCTTGTATTGCCAATTGGAGCTCGTGGCCATCAACAATTACAAGTATGGATTCGAAAAAGTGATGCTATCGAAAAAAAAATCATCTCTTCGGTCGCATTTGTCCCATTAAGAGGGAAATTTGGATGGGATCCGAACAAGTGGTAAAAAGTGCGATTAAGCCTTACTCAAGGTTACAAAAACCATCGGTCTGCGTTTGGTCTCATTGTATAAAAATGATTTAACGGCACTGGCAATATCTTTATCAGCGTCTAACCCGCCACCATTAACTAAATCCATTATTCTTTTTTTCACTTCTGGAAGCAATTCATTTGCATCCTCAGGAGAGAGAAATCCGCGGGTTAATATCTCTGGTTCTCCGAGCAAACGACCGGAGTATTTATCTACATTTAAATCAACTAGAAATATACCATTTTGCGATAATTTCTCACGCTCACGCATGACCCCAGGATCGATATCGCCAATACTTTGACCATCAACAAAGACATACCCGCCAGGGATTCGTTCTCCATTCTTAAGTTTTCCGGATACGAACTCTATCACCTGGCCATTCTCAACAACTAAGATATTCTCGTTAGGAATTCCTAATTGAGTGGCCAAATACGCGTGCCGTTTTAATTGACGCAATTCACCATGAATAGGGATGAAATTTTTGGGTTTGAGAATATTTATCAGAAGTTTTTGTTCTTCCTGGCTGGCATGCCCCGAAACATGGATCGGTGCAATTGCATCATAGATTACATTTGCGCCTCTGCGGATCAAACTATTAATCGCACGGCTTACACTTTCTTCATTTCCCGGGATAGGGTGAGAGGATAAAACCACGGTGTCACCCGGCTTCAGGTCGAAGGTCCGATTAGTCCCAGTCGACAAGCGTCCAATAATCGATGAGGGCTCGCCTTGCGACCCAGTACACATCAGCACAACCTGTCTTTTATCAAGGTTTAGGGCTTGTTCTATTGGAACGATTATTTTTTCTGGTATGTTTAGGTAGCCCAGGCGACGTGCGATCTTGGCATTGTCCACCATACTTCTGCCCACAAACGCTAACTTACGCTTGTGGCGTGCTGCGGCATCCGCAACTTGTTGCATTCGTGAAATCAATGACGCGAACGAAGCTATGATAATTCGGCCTGAAGCAGACTCAAACACATCATCCAGTGCCGGACCGATGATCATCTCTGAAGGCGTCCAACCGGGTCGCTCGGAATTTGTAGAATCTGACAACAACAAATCTACGCCACGATTAGAAAACTCAGCCAACTTGGCAAAATCTGTTGGCCAACCGTCGACGGGGGTATGATCAAATTTGAAGTCACTCATATGGACGATCAGACCGGCAGGCGTTGTGATACCAAGGCCAACAGCATCTGGGATCGAATGGCAAACATGGAAGAATTCGATTTTGAAGGCCCCCAAATTGATACTTTGGCCTGCTTCCACTGTATGGAGGGAGGCTTTACTCAGGACCTTATTCCGTTTCAACTTCCCTTCGATCAATCCCCGGGTCAAAGGAGTTGCATAAATTGGTGCAGGGATATCCTCGATTACATGTCGGATTGCACCGATATGGTCTTCATGTCCATGCGTGATGACAATCCCAACCACGCGATCAACTTTGTCCAATAGATATTGGTAGTCAGGGATGATGTAATCAATCCCCAACATGTCATTTTCAGGAAACATGATGCCGGCGTCAACGATCAAAATATTTTTGCCGTATTCATAGGCTATCATGTTTTTTCCGACTTCCCCTAAACCACCCAAGGGGATTATTCTTAGTTTTTTATTCTTACTCATTTATTTCCTTTATTTTATTAAACCTTTTCCCACCGCTAATAACGAAGAGCTCGGTTGTATAGAAAAACCCCCCGAGATATAGCTGGCGGGGTAATCTGTCGATATTTATCTGGCTTACTAAAAGCTTACTAAAACTGCCTTATGGCAGGTAAATTCATCAGGCAACTGCCTTCAGTATAGCAGTCTCGCATCCTTTTGTCAAAGTAAGTTATTCAGGGATTAACGAGGGATCAAAATTAATTTGAATGAGGCCAAAGCCTCAGAGGTACTCAGCTAGTCTGTTTCTGTACAACACCTAAAGTAACTACCTGATTTTTCCCCATCCGTTTGGCTTTATAAAGGGCCTTATCCGCTTTAATAAGAAGTTCCTCAGCGGTTGAGCCGTGTTTAGGAAAAATAGCAATTCCAATTGATACGCTAATATTCACATTTTCATTTCGATGAACAATATTTTGTTCTAAAATGTTTTGTCTTAAATTTTCTGCTTTTTTATGGGCTGATTTTCCTGTTACATTATTCATTACAACCACAAATTCATCCCCGCCATATCGGCAAGCAATATCACCATGACGAATATTTTTCCTAATTTCTTTTGCTATTATCACCAGGAAATCATCTCCAGCTTTATGCCCAAAATTATCATTAATTCCCTTTAAGTTATCGCTATCCATCATCAATACTGCAGTTGGCTTATCAGAGCGTTTCGGATTGGAAAATTCCAAGTCCATGGCTTTTTGAAGGTATCGACGGTTATACAATTCCGTAAGGGGGTCCTTGATCGCCAACTCTTGCAGTTTCTCTTGCAACACTTCGATTCGTTCAATTTGAAGCTGCAATAACTGATTCGTGTTGCGTAACTCCATCTCAGTTCTCGTCCGCACTTTAATTTCATTTTGGGCCTTCTTGAAAAGAGTGGCATTTTGAAATGCAATTAGGGCAAGGTCAGCAAATTTCCTCAAGGACAATACATGGTCTTCGGAATATTGGGCTTTGCTCTCAGCACCCCGGGCAACACCTATCACGCCGACGACTTTATTATCCAAGAGCAAGGGAACTCCAACAATTGATCGGATAACTCCGGATGGAAATTTTGCGATTCTCTCAGGCCAGTCATCATAATCTGGGACAACCACGGGTTCACCTGTTTTCCAAACGATGCCTCCTATCCCCTTTCCTTTTTCAACTTTGTACTTATTTAACTGAAAAAAATCACCAATTCCGATAACAGGTTCGAGCTCACCAGTTTCTTGTAGGAGGTCGAGAAATCCATGTTTTGAATCAAGCAATTCGCAAGCACGTTCTACAACACTTTTTAATACAACATCTAATTCCAGGCTTGAATGTAAATCAAAAGTAGTTTTGTGCAGCGCATTTAAAATGACATTTTGGTTTCTAAGTAATTCTTCTTGCGCAATGCCCTTTTCACTTAGCTTTGTGCGGTTGCGATCTTGTATGATTAGAACCCGCCCACTTTTATTCCCCTCATTACCATGAAGCATTGATACTGAAAGTTCCGCGTATATTGTTTTCCCATCTCCGCGGCTTATGCTAACTTCTTTCCTGCCTGGAGTTAAGAGTTCATTGCGATACGCTTTTGTTGATTGACTGGGAAATAATTCATTCACAGATTTTCCTAATAAATCAGATTGCTTAATTTTTAATAATACTTCCCCAGGCGTATTGACCCCAACGATGCAATCTTGGGTATCCAAAATGATAACCGCTTCAAGATATTCCTTTGTTTGGCTTTTCATTTCCTTACCAAAAATTATTTTTCAATCGATCGGTATGGTAAACCATCAAACTCATTATATCGGATAATTTCAATCACTATGAACCGATAAAAAAAATTATACAGACGAATATTTTAAGGTAATTATACCTTTTAACCTCTTGAGTGGCCTTAACATATATGATAGAATTCGACCCGTATTAGCCATATAGATGGGGAGGTTTTGAGTATACCACCATATGTGGCGGCAACAAACGTTCTAGTAATTAAAGGGCCATATATGCGATGTCCGTACTACCAACATAATAACTCAAAGGTCTTAGATACTACCCATGACAGCCAAGGTGGTATCCGACGAAGACGTGAATGTCTCGAGTGTGGACAACGATTCAGTACATACGAGCGGGCCATTCTGGCAACTCCATTATTGATAAAACAAAATGGTGCCCGAGAGGAGTTCGATCTTGAGAAATTGGCACGTGGGGTACGAATCGCGTGTGCTAAACGACCTGTTTCTGCAGCAGACATTGAGCGACTTTTGGGTCAAATCGAAGCGCAACTTCAAAAGCTTGGGAAAGCTGAAGTTTCTTCCCGTGCTGTAGGAGACATGGTAATTAGTGCATTGAAAGAACTCGATCAGATTGCTTACATTCGTTACGCGATCGTATACCTTGGATTGGATGATTTACATGCAATCCGAGATGAGATAGATCTATTATTAGAAAATTAATCACCTTTAAGACAATCCTCACAAGGGGCAGAGGATAACTTTGAGATGGTAATCAAGTAAAAATAAATTAGAGGAGAGAATACATATGGCCATGAAAACAACATTGCATCGGAAGAAAACTCTACTGCCTACACCCGCATTGCCAAAAAGTCTACCTAAGGTAGAACTGACTGATAACTCGAGGCAGGTGTTGATGCGACGTTACGTGCGCCGTGGTGAAGATGGTAAGCCGGCCGAGACCGTCGATCAAATGTTTTGGCGTGTGGCTTATCATGTCGCTAAAGTCGAAAAGGCCTGGGGTGGAGATGCAAAGGAACGGGCGATTGAATTTTATAAATTATTAACAAGTAAAAAATTCTTTCCAAACTCTCCTACGTTTACCGGTGCAGGCACTCCCTTAGGACAACTGGCGGCCTGTTTCGTATTGCCAATTACTGATGATATGGGCCGCGATAGCGCCGGAATTTTCCAGACTCTTCGGGACGCTGCTTTAATTCAGCAGACCGGGGGTGGCAATGGATTCTCATTCTCGAGACTGCGACCAGCAGGTTCATTGGTAAAAGCCTCTGCCGGCCAAGCCACTGGGCCAGTTGGATTCCTACGTGTATATGACAACTCTTTCGGTGAGATTGCACAAGGAGGGACCAGGCGAGGCGCAAACATGGGGGTCTTGCGTGTGGACCATCCAGATATCGAGGCTTTCATCACCTGTAAAACAGACGAAAACCAAATCACAAACTTCAACATATCGGTTGGCGTCACAGATGACTTCATGCAAGCAGTGAATGATGATGCTGAATGGGATTTACGTTTTCCAGACGTGAACGATTCAAAATACCGCGAATACGGCAAAGGCACTTTAGAACAAGCCGAAGCCGCGGGGGTACCGATTCGCTCATATGGCAAGCTCAAAGCACGTGAATTATTCCAGAAGATCGTCGAGCAAGCACACCATAACGGCGAACCGGGCTTATTATTTCTGGATGCGGCCAACCGCGAAAATCCGGTTCCACATTTGTACCCCCTGGAAGCGACAAATCCATGCGGCGAACAATGGTTGGGACCATATGAGAATTGCTGTTTGGGCTCGATCAATTTAAATGAGCACTGCAATAATGATGACAGTGTCGATTGGGAAGGCTTGCGCCAGTCGGTTGAAACATCCACACGATTTTTGGACGATGTTATTGAGGTCAATGCCTATGTCCCTGCAGTGCCCCAATTGAAGGAAGCCGCCTATCGTGCCCGGCGGATTGGGTTAGGAATCATGGGGCTGGCAGACCTTATGTATCACGTTGGAGTCAGGTATGGATCAGATGAAGGTCAGGAGTTTGGCGCGCAAGTAATGGAATTCGTTCGCTACCACACTATGCTAACAAGTATCGACCTGGCAAGGGAGCGAGGATCCTTTACCGCAATTCAAGGAAGTATTTATGATAAAGACAACTTGACCTGGAAAGCGCCGCAGCCGCTGAGGCCTTTCAAGAATAACTGGAGCAGGCCGGAGCTTCAATGGGATGCGATCGTTGAGGGCATCCAAAACCATGGTATTCGTAATGCCGCCCAAACCACTATCGCTCCGACCGGCACTATTGCTACTGTCGCAGGCTGCGAGGGCTACGGTTGTGAACCGGTCTTTGCGCTGGCATATGTCCGGCATGTCAATGATAATGGGGTAGATTTGCAATTGACTTATACCAGCCCACGCTTTGATCAGGCCTTGAAGGCGGCTGGGTTGGGCGAAGAAAAACGTCAGGAAATAATTGAGCAAATCATGCGCGAAGGTACTTGTCAGGGAATTGCTGATGTACCTGAATCACTGCGTGACACATTTGTTGTTTCCGCTGATATTTCTGCCGAGGAGCATGTGCATATGCAAGCTGCCTTGCAGGCTTTTGTAGATAATTCGCTTTCGAAAACAGTCAACTTCCCTGAGACAGCTACGGTGGATGATGTAGCCCAAGCTTACATGCTGGCCTGGGAACTAGGCGCAAAGGGCATTACTGTGTATGTAACTGGCTCACGGGACAAAGTGGTGTTAGAGACTAAGGCTACGGCAGACAAAAAAGCTGAGGCAGTACAAGTCCCACTCTGGAATAATGAATCCAAGAAGCCACGCCCGCGGGCACTGATTGGAAAAACGTATAACGTGGATACTCCCTTAGGGAAAGCGTTTATAACTGTCAATGAAAACGGTGACCAGGGACCATTTGAAGTATTTATCAATACAGCCAAAGCAGGCTCAGAAACCGCTGCTGTTTCTGAAGCGATTGGACGCATGATTTCCTACATACTACGCATATCCTCCCCTGTAGAGCCCTTAAACCGGCTGCGTGAAGTGGTGCGTCAGTTGGGTGGGATTGGCGGTGGGCGCTCAATGGGCTTCGGACCTAATCGGGTGCGTTCATTACCTGATGGGGTGGGACAGGTGATCGATATGTACCTGCGTGAGAAGGACGGTTTGCTTGAACCCACAACAGAGAAGAAAAACGGTGGTAATCCACATTCAGCGAAAGTTGACGAGCATAACAGCGACCCACAATCAAACCAACAATCACTCAAGATTGGGGATCTATGCCCTGAGTGTGGCCAGGCTGCTGTCGTGAACGAAGAGGGCTGCCGCAAGTGTTACGCCTGTGGGTTTAGTGAGTGTTAATATGTTGTGCACCGATCTTAATAAGGGCCTAATAATATGCAGCAGAAAGGTTAATTAAATAGCCAGGGAAAAATTTATCGACCGTAGATAATATCTGTAAGAAAGGATTAACAATGGCCAAACTAATTCTCGCCGCTGAGCGCCTTGACCGAGCTCGTAAGTTGATCCAGGCTGCGCGTGATTTGCCACTGCCTGAGAGAATGGGAAAGTATGACCTATCCTACATAGCAGGGGTCAAGGATCTATTGCGTCAGGCCAGGGATCTTATTAAACTAATTCCAAAGAGGGCAGCAGTTACACCTGAGATGAAGGCAGATGTTAAACAAATACTTGAGGCAGCTGATCAGGCCAATCAGGATATTTTGCATTAAACAAAACTAGTCGCAATTGCACTTGAGTAAGGAGCGCGCTCATTTATTAAGTGGTTAAATTGAAATCGTATGGATAAAAAAGTCCAGATCAACCGAAAGCGTTTGATCCAGAGACTGGATGAACTCGCCCAGATCGGCGCATTGGATGGCGGCGGAGTCAGCCGGCTCACATTCAGCGATGCAGACAAGGCTGGCCGTGACCTAACTGTCTCATGGATGAAGGCGCTGGAATTGACAGTTCACATCGATCAAGTTGGCAACCTCATCGCGGTGCGGCCGGGCGAAGAAGATTTACCGCCTGTGATGCTAGGCTCACATGTCGATACTGTCACCGTAGCTGGACGCTTCGATGGCAGCTATGGGGTCTTGTGTGCGTTGGAGGTTGTGCAGGTGCTTAATGAAAACAATATTGCAACCCGGCGCCCCATTGCTGTTGTGGCCTTCACCAATGAAGAAGGCGTACGCTACACACCTGGCATGTTAGGTAGCATGGCTTACGTAGGTGAGTTGAGCGTTTCTGATGCACGTGCTATCCAAGGTTTTGACGGCAGCAATTTTGGGGAAGAAATGGATCGCATAGGCTATGCAGGATCCATGGAACCCGGCGCTATCAAGCCTCACGCATTTGTCGAAATACATATTGAACAAGGCCCTGTGTTAGATCAAGCTGACCTACCGGTTGGCGTGGTACACACAATCACCGGCATCACTTGGCTGGAGGTAACTATTACTGGTACAGCCAACCATGCTGGTACAACCCCCATCAACCTGCGCAAGGATGCCGGGCTGGCTGCTGCGAAACTGATCGAGTTCTTACGAGATATCGCTACCTCCATTGGTGGGCAGCAGCGCGCCACATGCGGCATGATTGCCTTCGAGCCAAATGCCATCAATGTCATTCCCAGTAAGGCCGTTTTGACAGTTGATTTGCGCAATTCGGACGGCCAGGCCCTGATAGCAGCCGAGCAACGGCTGCAAGCGCGCGCCAAAGAGTTGGAAACCAGCGACGGCGTGACTATCACTATTCGCGACTTAGAACATGTGCTGCCTATGAAATTCGACCCCCTGATTGTAGATGCCATCGGACAATCCACAAAAGAACTTAACCTACCAGCCCACCGGATGGTTTCAGGTGCCGGACATGACGCACAATTGTTGGCAAAGATGTGTCCAACGGCCATGATCTTCGTCCGCAGCCGGGATGGGATCAGTCATAATCCGGCAGAACTTTCATCCCCAGAAGACTTGGAAAAGGGCGCAAACGTATTATTACAAACAGCCCTCAATCTGGCAAATCAAGACTAGCCGTAAAAATAAATTTATATTGGTATGATGTCGATTGTTATATGTAATTTGAGGGAGTGCCTAATTCCGAGGACACAAAAATTTTTGTCACCCTGAGAGGAACGAAGGGGTACCCCATGTTGGGCACACGTCCCA
>JASJYH010000150.1 GCA_030123675.1 Anaerolineae bacterium
CGGTATTGCTTCGTGTCTTTGCAAAGTGCCGTGCGCACTTCACGGTGTGGTGAAAATCATTTTCGTTCCGGCCTGTCCCCGTTTTGTGGGGGCTCGTCCGGATTAGGTTTCCTCAGTATGTTATGAAACGGTATTTGATCTGGCTGTTGGCCCCGATTATCCTTGGATTGATGTGGGTGAGTTCTTACCTGCCAATTCCCGCAAGACCGCATTTGGATTTTCAGGTACTTTATTATGCCAATCTTGGTTTGCTGCGGGGAATTGCTCTCTATGATCACATTTCGCAAGTGGGCATGCTCGCAGAACTTGCCGCGGCGAGACCGGAACAGGTCAACTTGCATCCCTTTCCCTACCCACCCTGGTATGCCTTATCGACATTGCCCCTGGCTATGTTGCCCATAAGTGTAGCTGCTCGCTTTTGGCTGCAATTAAACTTTGCCATGCTGATGCTGGCAGTTTGGTTCCTTACGGAGGGTTTGAAGCCTGGGCTGCGTTTGGCAACATTCCCTTTATCTGTTTTATTTTTGCCGGTTCTCGGCGCTTTATTTGTTGGGCAATATGTATTCCCGGTACTGCTTGGGCTGGGGCTGGTGACCTACGCACTTCGACAGAAAAAACCTTATTTAATTGTGCTTGGAGTTACCCTGTTGACATTCAAACCCCACCTTGGAATCCTTTTGAGCGGGGCATTGATCTTCTATTTATTTCAACAAAAAAGTAAGTTTTCCAGCCTTACATTACGGATTCTCCTTGGAACAGGGATTTTCTTATTCATCATTGGTTATTTGGCCGACCCAGCTTGGCCAGCGGAATATTTTCGATCACTCACAAGCTACCAGGATATTGCGGGAGTACAAAGTTGTGACCTGTGTGTCAGTCTTCCTTTACTTCTGGCGCAGCTTGTTGGAATGCAAGGGTTCAATTCTGCATTTTTGATAGCTGGGATTCTCATGCTCATATTAATCATCAGCCTGTATTGGAAACGTGAATTTATCTTCAGGGCCCGGAATTTGATTGTACTGTTTGTGCTTATCACCATGCTAGTAAGCCCGTATTTGCTCAATTATGATTATGTGCTGCTGTTGGTGCCCTTTGCTTGGTACCTTAGTTGGGCAAAAGGGCGCTCAGACTGGATCATTTTAGGTCTGGTTTACATTCTTCCCTGGGTGGGCCTTGGCTTATTCGGCAGGCAGGGAAATCAGGTGTTATTGGTTTCAACCGTAGGGCTAGCATTATTGCTTTGGCAAAAAAGTAGAAAAAATCAAACCAATCTTGACGTGGGTTCTTAGGCTATGTATAATCAGCAAACTCACTTCGGGAGCAGTAAGCGCAAGGCAAACAGATAGAGAAGGAGGTCGTTGGCTGGAAGCCTCCACATGAATCCCCCGCTGAAGTCGCCCGGAAGAATTGCCGAAGAAAAGCCTCTGGCTTAGTAGAACGAGCACGGGTGCGCCCGTTAGCGCGCAGGCTGGTGAGAGCTGGCACCAAGTGCACCCGAACGGGTGAATTGAGGTGGTACCGCGGAGCAAATGCCTTCGTCCTTAAAATGGCCGAGGCATTTTTGTTTAAACAGCTAACAAAATTGAGGACTTTATGACAAAACATGAATTGCCTAAAACATACGATTTCAAAGCTACAGAATCCCGAATTTATGAAATGTGGGATTCGGGCGGTTATTTTAAACCGCACAATGACCCAAACAATCCGGAATTTGACCCTAAAGTTAAACCCTTTGTAATTTCCATCCCACCTCCCAACGTAACCGGAGAATTACACCTTGGTCACGCCATGTTCGTCAGCATGGAAGACCTGATGATCCGTTACCACCGCATGAAGGGCTATTCGACCTTGTGGGTGCCGGGCAGCGACCATGCCGGGATTGCGACCCAGTTGCAAGTAGAAAAGATGTTGCGCAAAGAGGGCACTTCGCGCGAAGAAGTTGGTCGCGAGGAATTCCTGCGCCGGACCTGGGATTGGAAGGAAAAATACGGCGGCATGATCCAGAATCAGATCCGACGACTGGGCGCCTCCTGTGATTGGGAGCGGGAGCGCTTCACACTGGACGAGGGCCTGTCTCGGGCAGTCCGAGAGGCCTGTGTCTTACTTTATGAAAAAGGACTTATCTATCGCGGCCCGCGGCTGATCAACTGGTCGCCGGGCTTGAAGACAGCCGTTTCAGACCTGGAAGTGGAGTATAGCGAGGAACAAGCCACGCTGTATTACTTTAAATATATGCTTAAACTTTCCAAAGGATCAAAACCTTCGGAAGCGTATATCCCTGTGGCAACCATCCGCCCGGAGACAATCTTGGGCGATACGGCCGTAGCCGTACATCCGGAAGATAAGCGCTACAAGAAATTTATAGGGGAAACAGTACTCGTCCCGATCCTGGGGCGCGAGATCCCTGTGATTGCAGATGATTATGTATTGCAAGAGTTTGGTACGGGCGCTTTAAAGATCACGCCCGGCCATGACCCGAATGATTATGAGATTGCCCAGCGCCATAACCTGCCGATCATTTCAATCCTTGATCGGGAGGCAAAGATCAATGAAAACGGTGGCAAATATCAGGGTCAAGACCGATTTGAATGCCGCGAGAAGCTGTGGGCGGATATGCGCGCGCAGGGTTTGGTAATCAAGGAAGAGCCCTACACCACCACTATCCCACGTTCACAGCGCGGCGGCGAAATTATCGAGCCGATGATCTCGACCCAATGGTTTGTGAAGATTGATCCTTTAGCCGAAAAGGGATTGGCTGCTGTTAAAAAAGGTGACATTCGGATTGTGCCGGAACGCTTCGAAAAAGTTTACTTTCACTGGCTGGAGAACATCAAAGATTGGTGTATCAGTCGCCAGCTGTGGTGGGGCCACCGCATCCCGGTCTGGTATTGCACTGAATGTGACCAGCAAACTGTGGCGCGCGAAGACCCAAGCGAATGTGCGCACTGCGGATCGAAGCACATCGAGCAAGATCCCGACGTGCTGGACACCTGGTTTTCTTCTGCGTTGTGGCCTTTTTCTACCTTAGGTTGGCCGGAGCAGACGCCTGATCTGAAATATTTTTATCCGACTTCCTACATGGAAACCGGCTATGACATCCTGTTCTTTTGGGTGGCACGTATGATTATGTCTGGGTTGGAGTTTACAGAAGAGCCGCCCTTCAATACGGTCTATCTGCACGGATTAATTCGGGATGAGCAGGGCCGCAAGATGTCTAAATCCTATGGGAATGTGATTGATCCGCTTGAAGTTATGGATAAGTTTGGCACGGACGCGCTGCGCTTCACGCTTTTGGTGGGCTCCACGCCCGGCAATGACATGAACCTGTCTGTAAGCAAGGTGGAGGCCAATCGCAACTTTGCCAACAAGGTCTGGAATGCGGGCCGCTTTGTTATCTCCGCGCTTTCGAGCCTCACCCCCGTCCCCTCTCCCAGCCTGGGAGAGGGGAGCCGAAGGCGGGGTGAGGGTTGGACTCTGGCCGATTCGTGGATCTGGGCCAAATTGGGGAAACTCATCCGGGATGTCGAGCGCCTGTTCCAGAACTTCCAGTACGGCGAGGCCGGACGCCAGATCTATGATTTCTTCTGGTCTGATTACGCTGATTGGTATTTGGAAATCGCCAAAGGACAGCTTGCTCAAGGGGGCATCCGCGCTGATACCACTGCCGAGACCTTAGTGCGTGTGTTAGATCAGTGTTTGCGCCTGCTACACCCCTTTACACCTTTTGTAACCGAAGAACTGTGGGGCCGCCTGCGGGCTGCTACCCAAGACTCTCAGCTGGCGGATTTAACCAAGGCTTGGCCCGAGGTTCTGATAGTGGCAAGCTGGCCGGAGCCGCATGCCGAGAAAGACTGGGAAGTGGAAAAAATTGCCAATTTCACGCTTTTGCAAGAGATTGTGCGCGCTATCCGCAACTTGCGCGCAGAAAAGGGCG
>JASJYH010000151.1 GCA_030123675.1 Anaerolineae bacterium
CCATAGAATTCAATGTCATATGTATTGTGTTGCTCACCATCTAGTACGAAATCTCCATCTTTGTCCCAATAGTCGAAGGCAAAATCAAGAGCTTTACTTGCCTTTGCCCATAACCTTTTCAGAAACTCATCATTTCCGCTTATCTTCCATTCGCGATATAAACGAATGATGCTGCCCAACTGCCCGTCAGCAGCAGGAGGAAGCTTAGTCTTCCGTTTACTTTTATCTCCGAGCACCGAGAAGGTTCTAAATGCCATCTCTCCCTGATTATTAGTTTCCAAGCCAAACTCAACAACCCTCATAGATTGTTCTAGTTCTGGAAACAAGAACGCCATGGTTTGGGCATAATTCCAGACATGTGTGCAGTTGCCCGAGCAGCACCCTTTGGTATCATCGCATCCTTCATACCCCAGGAAGGTGCCATTCTCTAGCCTGAAACAGGTGGGACTCCTTATCACGGTAATATTACTGGCAATTGCATCTATCACAAAATCCGGTATGGTACTGTTGAAAAGAGCACGGTGAAAATCCCTAGAACCCTTCTCGAGTCTCTGAATATTCTCAATGAGATATTTGCCGACTCCCCAAGCGTCAGTAAAGAGCTTACCGTAATAGTTTCTTACCATTGGAGGGTTACTTTGGCCACTAAAACTGTCCTCATCCCAACTCCTTACCCGGTTTGGGAAGTACCACGTCAGAAAAAAGTCAAACTGTTTTGTCTCCTCGGGATGTAAATCATGATAGATAACCAATGAACTTACTTTAGGGATTGGCTCAGTCCATCTTTTGAAAACTATTGACGTTGATTGTACTATAGATGGTTCTCTTTCAAGCTTGCCATCGCTACAAAAATCGTCCCAGAAGTCCTGCACACCCTCCATAAATATTCCTTCAAACCAATTCTTGCTGCCGACTCGCTCGGCAGTAGTCATCAGAGCCATGTTTCCATACTTCAAGTGGGAGGGATAAAGCTGCGGTGAAAGATAGTACAAACCCTTTATGCTGCCTTCCTCCCGGTACTCATTCCTGCCTTGATAACTGCCAAATCCCACGGGATTTGATAGAGACCCGGCAATGCTTACCTGGACGAGACTGTTAGTAGTATTGGTGACCTTGTATCGAATGATTGCAGCGGGAATTCCCGAATCATCAGCATTTAGTGGAATGAAAGGAGTAAATGCTTCAAGACTCACCTTCACCGGCAATTTTTCATCTTCAAAATCTATCCAGACAAAGGGATACTCTCCTCTCATTGTCGACGAATCTAGGCGCGGCAAGCCTCCCACCTGCAAGAAACTAAATCCATGAGCTGATTCTGAATAAGGAGGTTGAAGTTTGGATTCTAGAACCTTGGCTACCGCCTTGCTATTCTCTGCCTTTGCCCAAACAGCAAAAAAGGTATATGGTAGACACTTCCCCTTACCTGGTCGGTTAAATATTTCCCAATCCCGAAGCTCGCCTCTGGCGCCAATAGACACATTTCCAGTTCCGATACCTCCCAGAAGAAAAGCAGCTTCGCTTGCATCAGACTTAAACGTGCGCTGATATCCCGTAGAATAAAGCATTTCCTTGGAATATGGGTAATTTGGCATTTCCACCCCGCCTTAGTTTTTAATAAGCAAGACCTTTAGCTAATTTCATTTACTCTCACATTTTCTACTCGTTCAATACTTTGGTCGCACTGATGGCTCATTTTTTTATGGTGACTTCTTTTTCACTCTCACCCCATTCTTCAAGTTCCACAATTAGTCCTTCATACTCTTTTAGTTGTGGAATTTTTATTACGCAGCTGTTGTCGATTACCTCCCAATTCAATTCAGCACTGGTCACTGACCGAACGTTTCGCACGCCTGCCCGCAGTTTCCGTAATATGATCTCGCTATCCCTAACCGGCTCCACATGTCTAACGACAATGCTGGGACGGAGGTCATTTGTTGTCTTATTAATCATCAAAATAGTATAGGCGTTACGGCTGGGTGAAAAATGGGTGGCTACCTCTACTGCTGGCGAAGATTTCACTTCGATTGGTGGACTATTTGTGGCAGCCCAAATAGTTGCCTCAGCTAAGGTATTCAGAGTTCCCGGCATACCAACATTATAGGTTGCTCGATCAAATTCGGCGGCGAAATATACTACGCGACCGCAGGACGGGGCCTCATTGACAATAATAAGTGGGGCTATTGGATGGCCAGGATACCAACCCATCACTGGATGGTGGCGGTGCATCTTCGAATAGTCATAATCAAGGGCCTGGGCGATGGCTATTCCCGTGGTCAACTCTGCTTCAGCGTAACTGCCGGTAAAGGACTGTAATCTATTCATTGTGCCATTACCGATTGAGTGTTCCTTCAATACTTTATAATAGGTCACAGCTGGTTGTTCTCGCTGTTCTGGTTCTGGGCCGGCGGGATTTGTCACGATTCCATATGGGCCACGGATACCAGCAATCGATGCCAAAGCACTTCCAAGCCGAGGCGATCCGTCAGCCTGACAACAACCGGTGCGATAGGTCATCACCACACCACCACCCGTTGCATTAAAAGCCTTAATCGCTGCAACCTCTTCATCACTTAATCGTAAGACGTTTGGCAGTAAGATAACTTCAAAGCGATCCAATTCCTTTGCTCGTAGATCGTGCTTCGAGATCACTTCGAAGGGAACATGATTTTCGATCAGAGCTTGGTAGAACCCCTTGAAATGCTCGGACACATTGAAATCCGTCCAGTCGACGACCAGGGCAGCGTAGTGTACTAGATGAGCATCAAGTAGTGTTGGCCTAACCTGCTCCTCCAGATCGAACATCTCGCGTACTGTAGACATTTCTGATTGATCGTTTTCGAAAATGGTCTGGGCGTGTAGCTGGGGTGTGCCTCCATAGAGTAAAATCTCAGCAAAGTTCAAACGATAATGTTCGGAAGTGCTTGGCGCATAATTACCATCCACCCCCCATGCAAGCCAAAGAGTTCCGAAGGGAGGCCGACCGGATTCCGCCCTAACAACCTGCATACTCAAACCAACTTCAAACAAGTTTTTTACCAACCGCTGGTAGCCCCACTGGCGCTCAAGCGTAATTGCATCCGCATACGCTCCCCAGGCGTGAAAATCAGTATATACATTTTCAAAGTAGCTCGGACAGGGCATAAGTACGGTGTGCGGAGATACTTGGCGAAGGACCTTTCGCAGACGGCGGACAAAATCCGTTATCACATCGGCTCGAAACTGCCTGTATTCAAGACTTCTTTGTCTTTTTTCTTTATCCCGAGGTATCTTGAAGCCATAGGTGCGTTCAAATTCCGTGCAACAGTAATCGCAATAACAATCCTGTCCGTACAATCCTTCGATGTATAGCCCATCGATCTGATATCGGGGTAAAAACTCGGTCAGTTCCTGAAGCAAGAAATTAGCGTATGGAGTGTTAAGGCACATACGATATGAGGGAAAGGTAGATCTAAATTGACCATTCTCATCACGACTCTGCCAGTGAGGATATTCATTAGACGTGTAACCTGCATAGTGAGCACCCATATTCATTACCACAAGCCGCATATTGCGTTGATGAAGCTCCTGATCTAGAAGTGCCAGCACGTCGGCATCGCCGACGTGTCGGTCCTTTGGTGCCACCGCTCCCTCAAAAATGGCGTAACCCCCGTGATAAAAATCGAAAGCTAGAGTGTTGACATTGAGGTTCTGGGCCCGAGCAACCACTTCCTTGACCCAAGCTTCGGGATCCAAATCACGCTTCGGATTCAGCCATTCGAGCATAATCCGACAGAATGGGTACCAATTAATGTTGTTATTCAACTTTATCATTTCAACTTATACCGTATCCTCGTTTGATACAAATCGCTCGACCTTGCGCCATTGTACATGGCTATTCCGGTAATGCTCTCGCTCATCGTAG
>JASJYH010000152.1 GCA_030123675.1 Anaerolineae bacterium
AAAAGAGCGGAGAAATTTTCTCCGCTCTTTTTGGATTATTTTAGATCAGGGGGGTTATAGGTACAATCACAATCTTCGTAATCCCAGGTGAAATATAAACCTGTGCAAGAACTGGGTACTGGACAGGGTGTCTCCTCAGTCGTGGGCGTATTCTTTACCTTCGGTGGCGGTTCTTCGGTCGGGCAAAGCATTGGTTCAAAGCCGTTCGCATTGTAGTTAATTGGCGTTCGACAAGCATTATCGAATAGGTTGAGTTCTTTAATCGGATAATATATTTCGTTTTTCTGAGGTGAGCCGGCTTCTTCTTCTGTGTAACGGTCATTTAAATAGTAATCGCCGAAATCTTTGTTTCCGGCATCTGCTAAGACGCCCAGCAAAAATGAAGTCCCAGCTAATTCCTTTTTGAATGCGATCTCAACTATTGCCTGATTGCCGGTCATTTTATAGCGTGCCCAGGCCATGTCAGGACCGCCTTCTATTATGCCTGGGCCGAAGATCTTATTATCATATCCATCAAATTTTTCATCATCAAGCGGTGCGTCAGATAACCCTGACGAGAGGCCGCCGGTATCATGATTTGTGTCCTCAGCTACTTCGACGCCATTGGTTGTCCAATCTTGTTGGTACAGAGGAGTGGCACAGATGATATATTTAGCGAAGCCGTCACCGTTGAGGTCTAGTTCAACACAAAAGTTTATTCCAATTTCATTGTTGGGGTTTGTCCCCATGGTGTAGATGGAGACGTAAACAAAATTATCGTCTATGAAGACGCTGTATTTTTCGATGTCCATATCTATTATGTAGAAGCTCATATCTCGTTTGAAGGGACGCTCCACAGTGTAAGGATCATAACGATCACAACCAGAAGCCTGTTTTTCTGGCGCGCTGCCCGTGTTTTCACAATCGTAGACAAACGGGGCTCCCGCAGCGGGGTCTGTATCAGGCGTTATCGTGTGTACAATCACTGGATTGTTGGGTTCTCCCGAAAAAAGTGTCGCTGTTTGTACCACTTCTTGAGGGGCAGGATTGGTTGGCGACCCCCCAAACAATGCAGTCGCTGGAAAGTTGCATGCCAGAACAAGGATCAAGATAATGGCTATAAAAAAACGAGTGGGAGGTGGTATTTTTGTCTGCATTAGCTGCTCCTGTCTACAAATCTATTATGCTTTGACACGGAATAAATATCAAGGATAAAATGGGTTCTAATTAATCGGGATATTGACCCAAAATATTTTCCTTAAATTTAGGTGCGATTCCCGCAATATCTGTAAGTCCTTTTGCAAAGGATTTATGCTTCGAACCTAAGATCAGCCCCGGAACCTTGGCATCCGTATGATGGCGAGTAGACATATCTTCCATATTACCATGGTCAGAGCTGATCAGGATAAGATCTTCATTCAAATTCCAGGTCTTAACCAGGCTTTCTAGGACCCCATCAAAAGTCTCTAATTGCTGAACAGCCCAACCCATGTCTTGCTTATGACCGGCGTAGTCGCTGGCCCAATATTCGAACAGGGAGAAATCATATTCTCTCGCGATTTGGGCCAACTTTTCACCCGCCTCCTGTGCTGACCTGGAAGGTGCTCCCGCTATTTTGAGCATGGTCGTCCAAGCATGCCCGGTGAAATCAGCCGAAAGTGCTCGGCCGGCTATAAAATCATCTTTTGTAAATAAGCTTTGGCCGGCATTGGTGACCGCAAGGGGAATGGATGAATACAGTCTCTTGCCGCTCTCTATCCCACTGAAATATCCGGGTGGATAGGCATTTAATAAGGCAGTAGTTTTATTTTCTGCGTGTAGCCAAGAGAAAAGTGTGTTTCCATTGCTGAGGTATTTTGCCACATCCGGATTAGGTTTAGGACCATAATGATAGCCCAACGCAGCCGGGATGTTGATACCCGTCATTAACACGGCCTGCCCGGTAGCCGATTGTGGCAGGCCTTCTACGCCCAAGCTAGCATCCAATGCCAGTAGTGAGACCTGCTTGCCTTCATACGGTGCTGTGGAAGCGGTAAGTTTACTCCCGCCTAGTTGGGAATCTAGGAAAGGCATCTTAGCGCGGACGAATGGGTTGATTTCGGGGTCATCGGATCCCAGGCCGATGCCATCCATGAAGATGAAAAGTATTTTCATAAGCGTACTTTGCGAAGGGTTGGATTCTTCGCAAAGTTATTATAAGTTGTTTTGAAAATAGACCCTTGGTTCAAAGATGTTGTACAATGGAACTGACGCCTCACAGGTATGGACATCCAATGGCAAAGAAAAAACGCAAACTAGTCACTCCCCGTACGCTCCACGATTGGCCACTGACTCATGATCAGGAAGAGCTTTTTAACTTCGATGACTTTGCGGCTACCCTGGCGCGCTGATCGCGGACAAAAAGACCAAGACTCCGCTGACCATCGGCATAAGCGGCCGCTGGGGAACAGGCAAGACCACATTGCTGCGGCGTGGTTGAACGCATGCTCGATCAAACCCAGGTTCTTTCTGACAAGACCAAACCAGCGATCCTAGATTTCTGTAACTCCGAAGAAAACCCACAGGACCTTTTCCGACCCTGCCGCACGGTCTGGTTTAATGCCTGGAAGTATGCCGACGAAGAGCAATTATTGGTAGCACTCATACGCGTTATCGTGCAGGAGATGGCGCGCGATGATATCGTTTCGAAGGTGATGGGCAAAATGCTGGACCCAACTTATCCACGCCGGGACGTAATTAATACCGTCTTGGGCTGGTTTTCAATTCAGGCTGGCAAAACAGGCATTAAGCTTGGAACAGGCGAAGCCAAAGAGACTCCTTTTGCCGAAAAGACCGCTATGCTAGATCTATTCGATGAGGCCTTTAACAAACTCATGGCGGCCTGGGTGCATCATTCCCTGGATGCAGATAAAGTTGATCCGGAGAAGGGCGTGCTGGTTATTTTTATTGATGACCTGGATCGCTGCCTGCCGCCCAAGATGGTTCAGGTGCTGGAAGCCATCAAATTATTTATGGACAAGGAAGGCTGTGTGTTCCTGCTGGGCGCGGATACCGAGATCGTGCGCAGTGCGGTGGAGAAACAGTATGAAGAAGCGGGTGTGACCGGGCAGGGCGCAGGCGACTATTTAGAGAAGATCGTGCAACTGCGCTTCGAACTGCCGCCTGCTACTCACGATACCATGCAGGAACTGCTGGATAACGAAAAAATGATCGGGGAAGATTGGGGCGATTCCTGGCGCTTGCTTGTGACCGGCGCAGAGATCAACCCGCGCAAGGTCAAGACCTTTGTGAACGACCTTAATTTGCAATGGGCCATGCTGCTCAATTCCGGGCAGGCCGAAGGTGTCAACCGCGCGGATTTCAATAACTGGCAGGTGCTGGCGCGTATCGCACCCCGTAATTTTGTAGATCAGATCAGAGAACGCTTGGAAGATGAAGAACTGCGCTACAAGTTCGTGATGGATGCCATCACCTGGGCGCGCGGCGAGGAAAGCTTAAACGCCACTTTTCAGCAGTATGATTCGTGGCGCTTGAAGCGTGTGCTGCGCGACCTGGCCTTTGGGGAGAAATTCAACCCACGGGTGCTGGATGCCTTTGTGCATCTCACTGCCCCTCCGTTGGAGGAAGAAGCCCCCGCAGATAAGCCTGTCGAGAAGGGCGCAGAAATGTACCCTGAATTGGAAGAAGCTGCCCTAGAAGGCGCGGGCAGGAAAGAGAAAGCCAAGGTACGAAGAAGCCTCGAACCTGAAGGTATAGTAAAAGGTGCACCCGGCGGCCTAGAGATATTCACCTTTGGGGAACTGCCCTTTATGCGCATCCCCGCAGGGAGATTTCTAATGGGCAGTAAGGATGATAATGAACTGGC
>JASJYH010000153.1 GCA_030123675.1 Anaerolineae bacterium
CCAAATTCACGGCTGAAAAAGATACCGTCTTCCAACAAGTCATCTTCATGTATTTGATTACTGCCGCCCTGAGTGGCGTGATGGGACTAAGTATTGGAGATGGCAGTTTCAATACCGCTGAATTCAGTGGATTCGAGTTTTTAACCCAGCCATGGCGATTTGATGGTATTTTCATCATAGTAAGCGTCGTGACCATTGGCTTTGTCGGCACTGTCGCATTTCTGCTGTTGACCAATGCTTATCGAATATCCGATCCAGCGACGATTACACCTTTCGAGTACAGTGGCTTGCTGACAGCGATGTTAGGTGGATTCCTCTTCTGGGGCGACATCCCACGATTGCATGAGGCCATGGGAATGATTTTAATTGTGGGTTCCGGAATATTCCTGTTCTATCGTGAACATCTAAAAGGCCAGAAAATGGCTGCTGAGTCGCCTTTGAGATAGGCTACCAATTTACCGACATAGCTAATACTAAAGCCATCTCATTCGAGGTGGTTTTTTGTGAGCGTCTCAGTTGGGTCGAAAGCTGTCCTCCGATTTGAAGTGACGAACAGCCGAAAACGGCCAACAGCGGTCACTCACGGGGTGGTGCATGAATGACTCTGAAGTGCCCGAAGCCGAAAATTAACGCCCCCTGCGGGCTTTGTTATGTGATTACCCTTTTAGCACTACAACGAGCGAACTTTGTTAGCGCATGGACCTTTCTGACCCTGACCCACTTCGAATTCAACGGCCTGGCCATCTCTCAATGTTGCATATTCACCGCCCGATTGGATTTCTGAATGGTGAACAAACAGATCTTTACCACCATCTTCCGGAGTAATAAACCCAAAGCCTTTATCGGCGTTAAACCACTTTACTGTACCTTTACTCATCTATGTCCTTTATCTTGCTAGTGAAGAATATGTCTGTTTTTGCTATCACCATTACACAAACAGATTTTGAATTTCGTTGAACTTTTTTCACTATCCCCATCAATTTTCACATCTTGGAAGATGACTTGTTATTGAGGGTGTAGGTTAAACCCATGGAACAGATAGCGCTCTAATTTGAGAAATATTTCAGCTCACAGGTTTTGCTTCCATTAATGATTGTGTTATTCCGTTTTCGGATTCATACCCTTAAGAAATTTGAACAGGTCACTGTTGGTAGACAGTACAATAGTCGTGTTTTCACCGATGATGGACGGGTAAGAGGCCATAGTCCGCGTGAATTCGTAGAACTCGACTGCTAGAGGGCTTTGGTTGTAGGCCTCGGCATAAATCTCCGTTGCCTTGGCATCTGCCAGACCACGAATTTCTTCTACTTCCCGATAAGCTTCGGACTGGATTTTATTTAAGTCCCGAATCCGATTGCCGCGTATCCTGGCTGCCTCTCCGTTTCCTTCAGAAAGAAAACGTTCAGCAATCTGCCGCCGCTCACTAATCATGCGGTCGTAAATCTTTGGGCGTACACTTTCATTGTAATTAATGCGCTTAAAGCGTATATCCAGTAATTCAATACCAAACACACGGACTTTTTCAGACGCCGCCGCGAATATCTCCTGCTCAACCAGCTTGCGTCCTTTCTTGATAGGCACCAGGGAACCCATGTTTTGTTCCTGTTCTGTTGATGTCAAAATGGTATCGCGCAATGGAATACGATCTTTCGAAGTGCGGATAATTTCAATCAGTTCATGCTTGGCAACGGCATTACGGGTTTCGCTGCCGAGGATGTCATCCAGTCTGGATTGCGCACTGCGCTCATCACGCAAGCGTAAAAAATACTGCAGTGGATCAACAATTTTCCAGCGGGCGAACAGGTCGACGGAAATATACAGTTTATCCTTGGTTGGCATATCCGAAGGTGGTCCATCCCATTCAAGCACACGCTTGTCGATGGGATTGACCTCTTGAATGAAGGGTATTTTAAATTTAAGCCCCGCTTCAACGATAGGCTCTCCCACCGGCTTACCAAATTGGGTGATAATTGCCTGCTCGACTTCATCAACAGTGTAAATCGAACTCCTCAACACAAATAGGCCGGCAACCAGAATTGACAATACCACAAGCTGCTTTACGTTTATCATTGCTGACCACCTTTTTGCGCATCAAGATTGAGTAGCGGTAGCAAACCGTTCATTTCATCATCGACTATAATTTTAGACTGGATTCTCGGCATCACGTCCTGCATAGTTTCAATATAGATGCGACGACGAGTGACTTCGGGCGCCTTGAGATATTCAGCAAATAAAGAGTTGAATCGTGCCACATCACCTTCGGCCTCGTTGATACGCTTGAGCCGATAACCATCTGCCTCGCGAATTCTTTGATCCTTTTCTCCCTCTGCTAGCGGAATAACCTTGTTATAATCACGCCGGGCTTCATTGATAAGTTTTTCTTTCTCTTGCTGAGCCTGGTTCACTTCATTAAACGACGCTTGCACCGGTCTGGGTGGATTGATGTTCTTTAACTGCACCTGGTCAATACTGACACCCATCACGTATTTCGTCGACAGCTCCTGCATCTTGATCAGCGCTTCGTTTTCAATTTCCTGCCTACCAATGGTAATGACTTCGTCTACCGTTCGATCACCGACGACTTCTCGCATGACCGACTCGGATACATAGCGCAGGGTTTCACCCGGGTTTCGGACTTCAAATAGATATTTAACCGGGTCCGATATGCGGTATTGAACAACCCACTCTACCAAAGCGGCATTCAAATCCCCTGTAACCATCTGCGTCTCCCGACCACGATCTTGACTGCGCGATCCTTGATAGGCATCACTTGCACCTGGCGTTGTAAAACCGAACTCTTGTTTTAACTGGCGTTTAACGGGAACTATCGTTGCTTTGTCAATCCCCAATGGCAGCTTGAAATGCAGCCCCGGCGGCACCTCTTTTAAATACTTGCCAAACCGCTGTACCACAGCGACAGAATCACTTGGTACGGTGTAATAAGCCGACCACGCACTTAGCCCGATCAGCAACACGAAAATTACTGTGAGGATTCCACTAAAACTGCCACCGGTATTTCCGCTGGAACCTCCACCGGAACCTCCACTGGAAAACAAACCTTTTAATCGATTAATCCCTTGACTGACAAGCTCTTCAAGATCGGGGGGCGTATTGGAACGAGCACCCCTTGGATTACCAGGGGAACCATTATTTTGGGATGACATCTAGATAGTAGCCTTCAGGTATGAATAGGCAAAATTGTCTATTGCGCACTACTATGATGGCAGGCAGGACGGTTTACAAGGTGTCGGGGCAATTAATCATTAAGTCCGATGAGATCCTACGGCATAATATCAACCTTTTCCAGGCTAGGTGAAGGCGATGTGTTCAGCCAGCTAATCCTTCGAAATTAAAAACCATGGATCAATCAATAATGTTACTGACGAGAAATCTGTACTACTTTGAGATCTAGCACAAAATGGTTGTTTTTTACTTTGGCCACGAGAGCGACAGAAGTATGTTTTAGCGGACTCGACTAACACCGCATAAGGCGTATTAGCCACTCGTACGGATTCGCTCATGTCCGGCTTTCCTTGCTTAATTATTTAACCGATGATGATGTGAACAACACAAATATTTTGATATACCGAAAACTTGATGTAAATGTCCGGAATGTGCCGAACCCGGAAGTACTGCCGTCCGATTGCAACGTCCGCTAAGGAGAATATCGGTTAAATCGTAAAAGCTGCCGTTCGCTATTCAATCGGGTTAGTCTCAAAAGTGCCCAAGTGAGACACTCGACGTTGGCGAAATTAAATACATTCCTTTTATATCGACACGATAGGTATAATAGAGAAACGATAGTCTGTAGTTACCAGGCGAGTAACATAGCGTTTGTA
>JASJYH010000154.1 GCA_030123675.1 Anaerolineae bacterium
GGCGTGTTGGGGCCAGCACTTTGGGTTGGGTTGCTGCCGATACTTAGTGGGGCGATCTACTTTGGATGGTGGGGAGCTCTGATCGTTGCTACAATTTTTTCTGGGATGGAAATCTACAGTATTTGGCCTGGAACTAATTCCCCATCTTTTTTACGATCAGCAATTATTCTCTTGGGGGTCACGATGGGGGTTGGTTTATTATTTGGATATTTGAGTTCTTTATTGATCGATAGATTACGATTGATCCGTGTAGAGCGCATTGATAATGAACAAAAGCGAATGCGTATGGAAAATGAGCGCTGGCGTGCTTTATATGATCTAACGTCTACCTTGACCGGAACACTTAGTTATAAGCGCGTTTTAGATTCGGTTCTAGATTTAGGGTACACAGCCCTGAATCCAGATCCTGATTCAGAGACAGATGAAAAGTTGATCAGTGCAGTCTTACTGTTCAAAGGCGCCAAGCTCACGGTTGGATCGGCCCGTCGTTTTACGGGTGCTGATCAGCGCATAAAACTTGATGCTAGTGAGGGTGTGCTTAAGCGCGTTATTGACGAAGGTGACGCAGTTCTTAGTACAAATATAAGTTATGATCCGGAATTAGGGCGGATAATTGCCTTACGAAATTGTTCAGTGGGGTATTTCTTCCCATTACGGAGTGGGTTTAATGTGTATGGCGTAATGCTTTTTGCGCATGCTGACCCCAAATATTTCACAAAGGAACGCACCGATCTGCTTGATATGATCGGTCGTCAGGCTGTAATTGCAATCCAGAATGCTCGCTTGTATCAGGATCTAATTGAAGAAAAAGAACGCATGGTAGAAATCCATGAAGAAGCCCGAAAGAAACTGGCACGTGACCTACATGATGGACCAACACAGTCTGTGGCAGCTATTGCCATGCGTATCAACCTAACTCGTCGAATGTTTAAGAATAATGCAACTTCCGCGCTTGCCGAATTGGATAAAATTGAAAAAATGGCGCATCGGACAACCAAAGAAATACGTCACATGCTTTTTACACTACGACCATTAATCCTTGAATCACAAGGCTTGAAGGCTGCACTTCATGCTATGGGGGAGAAAATGCAAGAAACTTTTTCCCAAAATGTTATCATTGAGATAAATGAGAAGATCTTAGAGAATTTAGAGATGGGCAAACAGGGTGTCCTATTCTACATTGTGGAGGAAGCCGTCAACAACGCGCGCAAACACGCTGCCGCCCCTAATATATGGGTAAGAATGAAGCAGATGGAACCTGGTCTATCGTTACTGGAGATTCAAGATGATGGGGTTGGATTTGATTTAAATGCTGTAACTGATTCTTATGAGGAACGTGGCAGTTTGGGAATGATCAATTTACAGGAGCGTACAGAGTTGGTTAATGGCCTTTTGAATGTTCAAACTAAGCAAGGAAAAGGCACTCTAATCCAGGTCTATATCCCACATACAGAACAGGCGGCAGATCGCCTTCACCACGCTAAGGGATAAAATAATAGAATGCCCACCGCCGCAGGATTGTATTACTTTATGCATGGGGATAACCTGCATGACAAACCACCAGTAATATTGGTTCATGGGGCTGGGGGCACACATTTGAACTGGCCACCTCAAATCCGGCGTCTAAGCGGCCACCGAATAATTGCTTTGGATCTGCCCGGTCATGGAAAATCAGAGGGTATAGGCAGGCAAGATATTACGGAATATGGCAAAGTAGTGACTGCCTTTATGCAAGAATTGCGGTTATATAAAGCTGTTCTTGTTGGATTTTCAATGGGCGCTGCGATCGCGCTTTCACTTTCAATGCATACTAGAAATCGGTTGATAGGATTAGGATTGATAGGGAGTGGTGCTAAGATGCAAATACCCCAGGATATATTTGAAATGGCATCTAACCCATCTACATTTGATTCTGCCGTAAATACCATAATTGAAACTTCATACAGCAACTCAACCGATTCGCAGATAAAAAAATTGGCGATAAATAAAATGTCGGAGACGCGCCAAACGGTTCTTTATGGTGATCTCCTGGCATGTAAAGCCTTCGATGAGGGAGAAAGTAATATGAATAGTATTAATATGCCTACAGTACTTATCTCAGGCGCTGAAGATAGAATGACTAGCCTCAAACAGGCAGAGCGCCTTCGCGATCAAATAGGCGGCGCGCAATTACATACCCTTAAGGGAGCAGGTCATTTGGTGATGATCGAAGAACCGGATAAAGTTGCGGACTTGTTAACTGGATTCTTGAACCAAATCCATTATTAGATTATTTCCAAATATCTCAATCAAAATCGGAATAGCTTTGCGAATCGCTTTGCCCCTATGGCTGAAGCGATTTTTTTCAATTAATCCAAGTTCTGCCATCGTATGGTCCGTTCCATCCAATTGAAAGATAGGATCGTAGCCGAATCCATTTTCTCCGCGCTCATCTGGGATAATCTCTCCAGGACAAACGCCTTCAAAAGTTATACCAGCTCTCTCCGGACTAGCAATTGCTACCGTTGCTCGAAACCTCGCTGCCCATGGACGAGGGCTGTCTGCGAGTTTATGCAAAAGATAAGCTCGTCTACTTGTATCTGTGTAGGGCTCAGGCCCAAACCGATTAGATTGTAAGCCAGGTTTTCCATTCAAGGCATCCACCTCCAGCCCACTATCATCTGCCAGGCTTGTCAAGCCACTGGCTTGTGACAAAGTTTGGGCTTTTTTCATGGCGTTTTCAGCATAGGTCGTGCCATTTTCAATTACCTCTATGTTCAAACCTAAGTCGGCTGGTACGAGTAGTGCAATATCCAACCCTTGAAGTAGGGATTGTATTTCTTCGACTTTCCCTTTATTGTTTGTAGCAATAATAAGTTGAGGGTTATTCTTCATAACGAGTTTTCTTAATATTATCAATTGCCCATGCTATATGTTCGTTTAGCATCGGCTCTTCATCATCTTTTGCCTTTTCGAGTGCCGGTATTACACTCGGGTTTTGGGAATTCCCCATTGCTACAATTACATTTCGCAGGTATCCACGTCTTTTGGCTCGTTTGACGGGACTGTTCTTAAATTTTCTGGAGAACGATTCAGGCAATATTTCCAACTCATGAATCAAATTAGGGTGAGGTACATCAACCCTAGGAGTGAAGGCATCATCCACCTCTTGATCAGAAAAACGATTCCACGGACAAACACTTTGGCAAATGTCACAACCAAAGACCCAATCGCCGATTAAAGGACGGATATCCTCAGGAATATCATCTTTCAATTCAATGGTGAGGTAAGAAATACATCTTTGTGCGTCGATGGTACGATTTGGTAATATGCAGTCGGTTGGACAGGCCTCGATGCATCGTGTGCATGTGCCACAATGATCTGTGGTCACAGGAACATCTGGGTCCAAATCAATTCCCAGTAGAATTTCAGCAAGGAAGAAATAAGAACCTTCCTTGGGGTTAATGAGACATGTATTCTTTCCAATCCATCCCAAACCCGCACGTTGCGCAAGATCACGTTCGAGGATAGGGCCGGTGTCTGTGTAGTAGCGATTGGGAACCGCATGCCCAACTTGAGCCTCTATAAATGCAACTAGCTCTTTTAGTTTTGCATTTAATATCTTGTGATAATCATCGCCCCATGCGTAGGACGCAACCCGTCCGGTCGGAGAATTTCTCTCGGTTGCCTCAGCAGATTTCGGGTTTGAATAAGGAGTGCCGAGCACCAAGATAGATTTGCACTCGGGCAGTATTTTACGAGGATCTGCCCGCCGTGTGCGCGCCTGATCCGTTGCCAAATAACCCATGCTGCCATGGTATCCGGAGTTTAGCCATTGCTCGAATGTTGA
>JASJYH010000155.1 GCA_030123675.1 Anaerolineae bacterium
CAGGGGTTCGGTTGCAGTGGCAAAAGCACAGACAAAAGCACACACTTGAATCAGGGGGGGCGTCCATATGTGTCTGGGTTTTTTGGGAATTTCAATTGGCTTCAACCGACCAGCATAAATGTAAAACCCAGATAATTTTCTTCACTTCTTGTTCCCCCTATATAGTGGGCGGGTATCTCAGGCTGGGATTCCACTTGTGAGTAGATAAGGTTATGGAAGATTTCATTTATTTTGGATTGGCTCGCGGCCTTCATGTTGTGTGTGTCGTACTCTGGATTGGCGGTGTAGCTTTCATTACCACCACGCTGATTCCTTCTCTGATAAAAATGGCAGATCCGGATAAGCGATTGTTGCTTTTCGAGCAATTGGAGGGCAAGTTCGCTTTCCAGGCCCGGATAGTCACTTTGGTTACGGGTCTAACCGGATTCTATATGTTGGAATACATGCAGGCCTGGGGGCGTTACCAACAAATTCAATTCTGGTGGATTCACTTAATGACACTGATTTGGTTGATTTTCACCCTTGTCCTGTTTGTTCTTGAACCGCTGGTTCTCCACCGTCGTTTCAAGATGATGGCCGCTGAAAACAGTGACCGAGCGTTTGTACTGCTTCATCGAATGCACATTATCCTCTTGGCGCTAAGCTTGATCACGGTGTTTGGAACTGTGGCTAGTGTGCACGGCTTGTCTGTGTTCTGACAATTCAATTCGCTGAATAGCCGGTCCTAGCCTGAAAGCAGAAATTTGCCAGTCGCTAATTCCAGCACTGCCCATTACAGCACTCGGCCAACGGAACTCAGTAGTTACTGGCTTGAAGAAACTACGGTTTCCAAGCTTCTCACTCTAATAGAGTTGGCCGTTTTGGTAAGTGGCGTAAACCCGTCCATGCCAGGGCTCCGATATGGCTTGCTACAGTTTCCACAGACGGAGGCCGGTGGCTTTCTGTCCACCACTGTCCGACAAACGCGACCATGCCAACCAGGGCGTGGGCGTAAATGGGTGCAAATTTTGAATCGTAACCAGCTTTACCAAATTGTTCAGTAAAAACATCACTGATGCGGTCCGCCAGATCATACATCAAGGCAGGCATCTCACTGCTTTGTTTCGGTGCGTCTCGAAGAAGCACCGCAAAACCTTCCGGGTGTTCCTTTACGTAGGTCAGGTAAGCCAATACAGCTTGTTCGAGCCGTGCGCGTGGTGACCCCGAACTGACAGCCTCTGCGATTCTGCCCAGGATGCGCTCAACCTCGCGATCGACCACGACCGCATACAGACCTTCCTTACCACCGAAATGACCGTATAAAACAGGTTTCGAGACCTTCGCCCGAGCAGCGATCTCTTCGACAGAAGTTGCTTCGTAACCGCTTTCTGCAAACACTGCACGACCCACTTCAATCAACTGGGCTCGTCGTGCTGCAGCGGTTAGCCGACCTGACCGTTCTTTTGTTTTTTTCATCTTGACAAGAATACTACGGTAGCGTAACTTACGCAATAGTAAGTTACGCTACCGTAAGTGTAGTTCAGGAGTTGATGCTTTAATCAAACCAGATTTATCGAAACCTGATTTAAGAACACATTCCATGATCAATTCAGTATAAACACAGAGCAAAATGTAATGACCATCTATAAGGCCCCGATTGAAGATATAAAATTCGTCATAGAAGATTTATTGGATTTTTATAAGCACTACAAAAAATTCCCTGCCTATCAAGAAGTAACACCTGATCTGGTTGATATGGTCATCACTGAATGTGCCAAATTCTCTGAAACAGAGCTGGCGCCTTTGAATCAAAGTGGCGACAGGGAGGGCTGCCACTGGCAGGATGGAAAGGTGACCACACCTAAGGGTTTCAAGGAAGCCTACAGAAAATACATTGCTGGCGGCTGGCAGGGAATTTCTCATCCCATTGAATATGACGGCCAGGGTCTGCCCCCTTCTATTGGTTTGATACGCACCGAAATGATTGGTACGGCTAACTGGTCATGGTCCATGTATCCGGGGCTTAGCCTTGGGGCTATGAATACGTTGATCAGACACGGCGATGAATATCAAAAGAAAACCTACCTGACCAAGCTCACCCAGGGCGAATGGAGCGGCACGATGTGTTTGACAGAAGCCCAGTGTGGTTCTGATCTGGGTTTGATTCGCACCAAGGCGGAGCCTGCCGATGACGGGAGTTATGCAATTACCGGCAGTAAGATATTCATATCTGCTGGCGACCATGATTTGACTGAAAATATTATTCATATCGTATTGGCGAGATTACCTGATGCGCCAAAAGGCTCTCGAGGCATTTCACTTTTTTTGGTACCGAAAGTCCTGGTCAATGAAGACTCCTCTCTGGGTGAAGCTAACTCAGTAAGCTGCGGATCCATTGAAGAAAAAATGGGTATTAAGGGTTCAGCCACCGTGGTTTTAAATTTTGACAAAGCCAGAGGTTACTTGATTGGTGAAAAGAACAAGGGGCTGGAGTACATGTTCACCTACATGAATACCGCCAGGATTGGAATTGCTATCCAGGGCGTCTGCAGCTCTGAACTGGCCTACCAGATTTCATTACCTTACGCCAAAGAACGGTTGTCAATGCGTTCTTTATCTGGAAAAAAATACCCTGATCAAGTTGCTGACCCCATCATTGTTCATCCCGACGTCAGAAAAATGCTGTTAACGCAAAAATCAATTTCAGAAGGTGGTCGGGCAATGATCTATTTTGCCGGGAAAATGATTGATGAGTTGGATCAATGTAAAGACGAACAGTCCAGGAAGCATATCGATGACAAACTGGGTTTCTTTACACCTATTTTAAAAGGCTTTCTTACCGAGGTAGGTTTTGAGTCTGCCAATAATGGTCTGCAGGTTTTAGGCGGCCATGGTTACATCGTAGAATTGGGGCTTGAACAAATTGTTCGGGATGCACGCATTGCTACATTGTATGAAGGAACCACAGGTATTCAAGGGCTGGATCTACTTGGGCGCAAGGTACTATTACAACGCGGTAAACCACTGAAATCTTTTGCCAAAGAGATTTTAGGTTTTTGTAAAAAATACAGTGTAATTTCAAAAAATGAACATAAGTACAGGATGAAAAAGTTTATTTTTCCATTGATCAAAGCAGTATTTAATTGGCGGCGTTACTCCTTGATGATTGCACTAAAGGCACGAAAGAATCGCGATATGATCGGATCGGCTTCGGTTGATTATCTGATGTATTCGGGTTACGTCACCATGGCTTATTTTTGGGCGATGATGGCACAAAAAGCCAATGAACAAATTGCCAAAAAACCAAAAAATATCGAGTTTTATCGAGCCAAAGTCAGAACTGCCGAATTTTACTTTGAACATATCCTCCCACGAATTAGAGCTCTTGGGAAAACCATGATGGCCAATCCGCAATCACTAATGCGGATCACAAGTGAACAATTTTGAGGTTCGGCCGTTGGCCGACTACTGCTATAAGCGCCGCTGAATTTTGTGTCCTTTGAGAGATCGATAACAATCTTGCGGAAAACACAATCCGGCCTTTTGTTGTGGGCCGAAATTATCCACAGTTAGTAGTTATGGAAGGTTGACTGGCAGGGGTTCCTGAGAATCACCGTTTTACGCGGCCTGCAAGTCATTTATCACTTTGAGTTACCACCCATAATTTTTGGTACTTTCTTCATGACG
>JASJYH010000156.1 GCA_030123675.1 Anaerolineae bacterium
CTGTGCCTTCTTTTATGTTGATCTTTAATAGCGTTCCAGATGCAGGAGCTGGGATTTCTGTGTCTACCTTATCAGTGTTGACTTCTAGCAAAGGTTCCAGTTCATCGATCAAATCGCCTTCTTGCTTGAGCCATTTCGAAACGATAACTTCATCGATGCCTTCGCCTAGTAGGGGAACATATACCTTGGTTACCATATCTTTCCTTCTTTTTACCGCAGAGATGCGAAGATCGCAGAGTTTTTATTCTTTGAGTTCAACCACTACTTCATCCCGAACAAAAACCGCAACCCAATACCCACAATCAAGATTTTACCCCTTATAAGAAACCGGTAAAGGGAACTGAGGCTTGAAAGTAATTTTCCGTAGGGTTAATTCATGACATAAACAATCTTCATAGGCAGATTCAAGCAACCCTGGCCCAAGATGACGGTGGACTTCAATTGCTGCACCAATTACCATTTCTGTAGTTTTATTTACCTCCAGTGTAGCTACGCTTGCTCGCATCATCTCTGCGTTCCTAATTGATAATATCCGCGTGCTCTGTGACTCCGCGGTCCAATTATTTTAGTTCAGGATACGTTCTAGGATCAACTTCATTCATCATTCCATAGACCGCATCAAAGATTGTCTCTGCGTTCGGTTTCGACCAGTAATCACCATCGCTGCCGTAGGCAGGCCGGTGTGCGGCACTTGTCAGCGTTTTGGGTGCAGAGTCAAGCCATTGATATCCATCCTGTTTTTCTATAACTTCTTGTAACATATAAGCCGTTGTGCCGCCGGGCATATCTTCATCCACGAATAATATCCGGTTGGTTTTCTTCAGTGATTCAATGATTTTGCTTTGGGTATCAAACGGCAACAGGGACTGCACGTCAATCACTTCGATATCAATATCTACCTCTGATAATTTATTAGCAGCCTCCAGCAGGATCCGACAACAAGCCCCATAAGTAACCACCGTCACATCTACCCCTTTGCGTATTATTTCGGGAAGGCCCAATGGGGTTATGAGCTCGCCAATGTTATCAGGCAATTTCTCTTTTTTGCGGTAGCCGTTCAGCACTTCGATCACAATAGCAGGTTCATCTGCTTTCAGCAAGGCATTGTAGAAACCAGCTGCGCGAGTCATATCACGCGGCACCAATACATGCATTCCGCGCACCAGATGGATAATGCCTGCCATCGGCGAGCCGGAATGAAAGATTCCTTCGAGCCTGTGACCACGTGTACGCACAATGACTGGCGCTATTTGTCCGCCGACTGTGCGCCAGTGTAAGTTTGCCAAATCGTCGCTCATTATTTGTAGCGCGTAAAGTAAATAGTCGAGGTACTGGATTTCTGCAATTGGGCGTAATCCGCGCAGGGCCATCCCAATTGCCTGGCCTAAGATCGTGGTTTCACGTATGCCTGTGTCGCTCACACGCAACTCGCCGTATTTTTCCTGCATACCCCGCAGGCCCTGGTTCACATCCCCCAGGATGCCCACGTCTTGACCAAAGACAATCAAGCGCGGTTCGAGCGCCAGCGCGGCATCGAATGCGGCGTTGATCACCTCGAACCCCATTAGGGTTGGCGAACCATTTGAGTAAACGGGTTTCACTTCACCCACGGCCAGCGCTCTCCTGCTATAAAGGTGTGAGCCAAAACGCTCGTCGTTGATCTTGTCTTGGTCCTTTTTCCAGTTGACCAAAACCTGCTTTACGGGATTCTCATCCTGACGGAGGATCCGCAGAACTTCGTGGACAGCCATGTGAATATCTCGCCTCAAAATGGATGACAGGCTTGCTAGTCTTTCTTTGATCTGATTCAGTTCTGACGAGTGGGATGAACTAATTGCCAGCTCGTCGAGCATGTCCATAACCTGGTCACGCTCTTCCATAATGGGATTGAGATATGCTTTCCAGGTAGATTTGCTGATATCTTCAATCGTTTGGGTTTCGGTTTTTTCAAGGGCAGCAAGTTTGTCGTCAGTAATGACGCGGTTGTTAATCATCCACTCACGCATTATTTTTATACAATCAAACTCTTCTTCAAATTTTATTCGTTCAGGCGGTTTATAACGTTCGTGCGAGCCACTCGCGCTATGACCCAGCGGCTGTGTGGTCTCAGTGACATGCACCAAGGCAGGAATGTGGTGTTTTTGAGCGATCTTAGCTGCCTTGGCGTAGGTTTCAAGCAGGGCAGGGTAATCCCAGGCGGGCACAGAATATAGATCGTAGCCGCTTTCATTATCTTCAGCAGGACCAGGTTCCCGTTGAAAGCCACTCAAGAGGGCGCCGATATTACCTTTGACCATTTGGTATTTGTTGGGGACCGAAATACCATAGCCGTCGTCGTAAATAGTAATTATTGCAGGGGCATGCAACACGCCAATTGCATTGACAGACTCCCAGAACATACCTTCAGCAGTGGCAGCGTTGCCGATGCTGGCCCAGGTGATTTCATTACCATTGATTGAAAATTCCTTGAAACCCTGCAGGTCCATTAACTGACGATATATTACTGAGGCATACGCCAAACCCACTGTGCGGGGCATTTGTGCGCCACAGTTGGCAATGTCTGCAGCGGAATTGTAGGATTCAGTTTGATTGGTCCATGAGCCATCAGGCTTGACGAAGCGGGTCGCGAAATGCGCGTTCATTGAGCGACCGCCCATCGCCGGCTCTTGCTCTAAGTCGGTATTCCCAAATAACTGAGCAAAAAATTCTGGGATTTTAACCACGCCAAGCGCGAACATCCAGGTTTGGTCGCGATAGTAGCCAGAACGCCAGTCGCCTTTTTGAAATGCGCGCGCCATCGCAAGCTGAGCAATTTCTTTACCATCGCCAAAAACGCCGAACTTGGCTTTTCCGGAAAGCACTTCGCGGCGACAAATAATACTCACCTGCCGCGATTGGTAAGCGAGTTGGTAGTCTTTGATAATCTCTTTTTTAGGAAGAGGCAGGTGGTTAGAAGATATCTTTTTGGCCATACCACTGTCTTTTAAATGGTCTGGCTCGATTATAACGGAATTTGGTAAAGGGTCTTTCGGCTTATGTTAGAGCATGTCGCAAGGCATTCTTGCTAGCCACGCTTTGCGAGCCAGTCCAGCAGTTTTTTTGTTGACCAAGTATTGATCACGTCTTCGGCTGTCAACCAGGCGCGCCGGGCGGTTGCGACACCGAAATGACGCAAATCAAAATCCCCTTCAGAGTGGGCATCGGTGTTGATACTGATCGGGATACCCATATCTTTGGCGCGCCGAGCGTAAATATCTTCAAGATCGAGCCGTTTGGGATGGGCATTGATCTCCAAAGCCACCCCGCTTTCGGCAGCAGCTTTTAACACAGCCTCCATATCCAAATCTGCACCTTCACGCTCGGGGATCAGCCGCCCGGTAGGATGGCCGATGATGTCTACATGTGGGTTGCGGATGGCGTTGAGCATGCGTTGGGTGACCTTTTCTCGCGGCTGGCGTAAGGAGGAATGCAGCGAAGCAACCACCAAATCGAGGGAGGCCAGAAACTCATCGGGATAGTCGAGCGTGCCGTCGGCTTTGATCTCGACTTCAGAG
>JASJYH010000157.1 GCA_030123675.1 Anaerolineae bacterium
AATCTTGTCATCGCCATGGTTACGGTATCAACAATGTCATCGTTCTCGCCAGCGGGGAACGAAGCGCACTCTTCGATAGTTTCCTGCGCCCATTTCTTATCCAGTGGAGCATAGACCATGCCGGATGCAAAAATGTCGGTAATCGAATTAAGTCTCGATATTTTATCGTTGGGATTCTCTTTATTGCCACGGCCTACGGCAACATCCTGTACCGGGATGCCCATCGACCTCATCTCAAATATTAACGGATGCCCGGAAGCCCTTGCTTCAATTAGACAAATGTCTGGATTAAACTCATTATAATTTTCTAGGGCGCGTGCCTTCAATTCAGGGAATTCCCATTTTCCCTTGAGCATATCCAACAGGATAATTGCAGCTTCACGCTTCTTGCTCGCACCGATATGATAAAAAATACCCCATGTCGTACAAACCGAATAATCCGATCTGGTCTTCGAAGTGAAGGCTGTATCCCATGCCTGGATAGTAATCTCGCATTCGGGAGGATCAGACTTGCGCCAGTCCTTCCACCAATCCCTTTTTATAAGAGCGCCCTCTTCCGAGGTCGGGTTTTGCTGATATTGGGCAGACCATTTGGAAACAGGAATGGATGCTTTTGTTTTCAACAGTTCGTCAAGCGGCCAAAATTCCGGCCATATAGGTTTACCATTATCAAGAATCGCCGGTAATTCGATGGTGTGCCACTTATCCGCGAGGGGATCAGACCCCTGAAGCTTCAGGAGTTGCCCGGTCAAATCCCTCAATGACCACCGCGTGGCAACAATGATGATCGATCCACGAGGCTGTAGCCTTTGACGTGGGCCACCCGCATACCAATCAACAACCCGATCATAAACTTCTGGATTCGAGACTGCGGTAACAGCCTCCTGCTCTGAATGAGGGTCATCGATAATCAGAATATCGGCACCCTTACCGGCAAGTTTACCGCCAACACCGATGGCGAAATATTCACCACCCTTGTTGGTGCTCCAACGTCCTGCCGCCTTACTATCTGCGGACAGCCTGACGCCGGGAAATACTTCCTGAAATTCTTTACTGGCTATTATATTTCTAACGCGACGACCAAACCCAACAGCTAGTTCGGATGTATGCGAAGCCTGAATTATTTTCTTGTCTGGGAATTTACCCAAAAACCACGCCGGTAAATAGACCGACGCAAATTCACTCTTCGTATGACGTGGAGCCATCGAGACAATAATACGGTTTCGCTTACCGGAAACAACGTCTTCAAAAGCTTCTGCAACGAGAGTGTGATGATGCCCCTGTATAAAACCAGGCCACATGTATTTGACAAAAGCAAGGAACTCATTGTGAGCCGATTCGAGAAGTCTCGCTCGCTCCAGCTTTTCAAACAAATCCAGAGTTGCTGCCTGCTCATCAATCGGGAGGGTCTTTAAGAGGGAGCGAACTGATTCAATGTCCAGCACATGGTACCTAAAAAAATGGGCTGCCGAAGCAGCCCTAGTTTGGGAGGAAGATCAATGCACCTTAGCTATACCATAGGGTTGATCTTATTTCAACTCGGACCATTCCTTAAGTGGCCCACCGGTCTGAGTTGCCTAGGTGAAAGTCTCCCAACAACGGCCCCTCAAATCGGAAGGGGCACAATCACCTCACCACATTTTTCTGGGCTTACTTGGTCCGTTGGACGTGGATACCACCCTCTACGGTTCGAATGGTGATCTTGATATCCGGTGCTACACGGCGTTGTGCCGAATAGATGGACGACCTTGTATACTGAGGTTTGTCTGTCTGCACGACAAAAGCATCATCAACATCAGTCATTTTTTCAAATGGATATTTTGATACCAGTTTCCGTCCCGGTAGCTCTGCATTCTTGATGATTTCAAAACCATCTGATTTTGAATCAACCGTAACTGGTTCTTCACTCCATCCAATAGATTCTGGTTCATCATTGTTCATGTTCGCTCCTTCAGTCGCTCACATACAATCGGCGTTGCCGATTTTCTGAGTGACCTGTTATGACCGCATTCCTTACTATATAACATTAAGTGTATTCGTTCAAGGAACATTCTATATATTTTTCATACCCGCCGGTGGTCAATCTGACCACGGAAAAGATAGCCTATAAATACTAATGATTCAAAAATATATATCAATCCTCTTCTTTCCATTCCCAATCACCGCACCATTGCGTTCCACGGGTTGTAGGGTTTTGAAATTTAGTGCCGTAGGTTACTGGCGGATATCTCCTGCAAAATCCCCTACGTGCTGATAGTTCTTTATCCGCACTTATTGGGTCGGGTAGCCAGAATACACAATTCAAACACAGTTCTTTTTCTCTGTTGCTCACTTTTTTCTCCTTAGTATTTCTCTTGCAATTTCGTAAGATAGTCCTTTTGGATTCAAATATCCGAAAGACCCATACGGATATAATGGGTGTACCAGCTTCCATATTCTGTATGCTAGTTTGCCTTCGGCATTGATTTGTACACCGTAGGTTCCCCGGTCTCTACCGCTATATTTCTTCCAGACCACTATTATTTTCCTATAACT
>JASJYH010000158.1 GCA_030123675.1 Anaerolineae bacterium
AGGATCCTGTCCAGAAACTTGGGAGGGTTTGGAAACATCCGCTTGGAAAGAACCTTGAAAAATAAACCCCGTGGAAATCTCTGATTTCTTTACGGGGTAAATAATGAGACGAGTCAGTTCTTCGACAGGTTCAAAAACAAAATATGAAGCCTGTTGAAGGGTTTTTTAGAGTTGCTCCGATCGTTTCGCTTATGCGAAACACACTGGTTTCCACTGATTTAAAACTGATTTCCACTAATTTTTTTAATTAGTAGTCATCAGCTATTATCGGCAGTTATCAGTTTAATTTGAGAGTTTGATCCTGGCTCAGGATGAACGCTGGCGGCGTGGATAAGGCATGCAAGTCAAACGGTCGTACATATAACTTTTATGTGTACGATAGTGGCGAACGAGTTAGTAATACGTAGATACAAACCCACGAGACAGGTACAACCCGGAGAAATCCGGGCTAATACCCGATAGCCCGAGCATATAATTTATTATGTGCTCGGTAAAGGAGAAATCCGCTCATGGATTGGTCTACGCCCTATCAGCTTGTTGGTAAGGTAATGGCTTACCAAGGCTATGACGGGTAGGGGATGTGAGAGCATGTTCCCCAACGACGGTACTGAGACACGGACCGTACTCCTACGGGAGGCAGCAGTCGAGAATATTGGGCAATGGGGGAAACCCTGACCCAGCGACGCCGCGTGCGGGATTGAAGGCCTTAGGGCTGTAAACCGCTTTTATCAGGGAACAAGTCGTGCTTCACTTTCGTTCAGCACTCATATAATCCGAATACCATCCGAATCGTATCCAAATGCCACGAATAAATTATTCGGAGCATTCAGATTTCATTCGTAGATTAAGATTATGTTGAGTGGCGAGCGGCAGTGAGGCACGATTGAGCGTACCTGAAGAATAAGGGGGTGCTAATTCTGTGCCAGCAGCAGCGGTAATACAGAACCCCCAAGCGTTATCCGGAATTATTGGGCGTAAAGGGTCCGTAGGCTCCCCGTCAGGTTTTCTGTTAAATCTCTAGGGCTTAACCTTAGAACTGCAGAAAAAACCGTCGGGGT
>JASJYH010000159.1 GCA_030123675.1 Anaerolineae bacterium
GAGGCCATATTCGTGGATGAAATCAAAGCCGCTGCCAAAAAGAACCCACGGCTACATGCTCATATTCGATCTTCGGCAGTTGATGGCTCTCTAAGGGCTGAGCATATTATCGATAGCGCTGGCGGGGATGTTCGCAACCATGATATCTATATGTGCGGACCCATAAGAATGGTTGAGGCATTTCAGCGGAGTTTCAAAACCCATGGTGTCCCGGACGGGAATATCCATTATGAGGAATTTAATTTTCGATAAAACTGGGTACATCTTTTCTTAATCGCATCTTTGGGAAATGAGCAGACCAGCAATGGGGTTAATGTGCCATCTATCTCCAGTGCAGTTTTGCCAATCCTAACCCCGTAGACTCGCATATAGCATCTTTATATTTCGGTAGTGGTTATTTGTAAGTGATAAACACATACATCATGTCTCTGCGAGCTTCTTTCCCTTGCGCCGCCCGCATGGGCAGGTGTGCGAAGCAGTCTCCCCTTTGGTGAGGAGATTGCCGCACTCCGCTACGCTTCATTCGCAATGACACCACTTACTTTTATACCACTACCTATATTTCGATTGCTTGTGTCTTCAAGTTAGCTAAATTAAATTTTTAATACCCCGCTGATTATTTTTTCTTAGAATTATCTTCCCCTTCATCCTCATCTTTTTTGCGCATCTCGCGCGCTTTGTCTTGTAAATCCTTAAAGAAATCAGAATCGGCTATCTCCGAAACTTGCTTCTTCCGTTTGATCACGTCTATTTCAATGCGCAGCTGTTTAACTTTTTGTTTTAGGTTTTGTGTGCGGGCATAAACTTCACGTGCCATCTTACGGAAAACTTGTGCCAACTGGCCTAACTCATCCTCACGCGCGGAAATACTTGACACTTTTTCAGACTCTAGCTCTTTAGGAACAATTTTGTCGGCACTAATTTTTTGGGCAAGTGCCCCCATAATGATTACTGGTTGGATCACATAACGTTTTAAAAAGAAATTGAGAAGAAAAATCACAATCGCGAAG
>JASJYH010000015.1 GCA_030123675.1 Anaerolineae bacterium
CGAAAATCCTGGTTGGTACGAATGGTCAGATCGTCCTGCTGGGAGATGGAAAGGAGAAGTCGAATTTAAAAGCCATGGCAGATGGGATGGATCTGACAAATGTCACATTTGTGGCCTCTATACCAAAGAGCGAGATGCCGGCTGCCTTAGCAGCCGCGGATGCTTGTATTGCAATCTTGAAGCCTTTGGAAGAGTATAAAACGACTTACCCGAATAAGGTCTTCGATTACATGGCGGCCGGCCGGCCGATCGTATTAGCGATTGATGGCGTCATACGCGAGATGGTTGAGGCGGCGGATTGTGGAATTTTCGCCGAACCTGGAAACTCATTTGCGCTGGCGGAATCGATCATGAAGATGGTTGCAAATAGGGAGAGTGCACGTAAAATGGGGCTGAAAGGGCGTGCTTATTTGGAATCGCACTTTAGCCGCGCTGTGATTGGGGGAAAGTTGGTTAAATTGCTGGAAGAGATGATAGATGGGGAAAGGTAACAGACGGTCTGTCCGTGTCCCGGGATATGATTACACATCTCCGGGCGAATATTTTATAACAGTTGCAGCCTATAAACGCGAAATGTTGTTTGGCGAAATTGAAAATGATGAAATGCGTTTGAACGCACTCGGGAAAATTGTTTCGGATTGTTGGCATGAGATTCCAAATCATTTTCCGCATGTGGATTTGGACGCCTTTGTAGTCATGCCCAATCATATACATGGGATTATTGTGATAACAGATAATATCCGTAGGGGCACGATATATCGTGCCCCTACGGAAACTACAGAACAATTCGGCAAACCCATTCCCGGATCGATACCCACTATCATGCGAACATTCAAAGCCGCAGTCACACGTCGTATTGGGCGAGATGGGCACGAATCAAGTGTATGGCAACGTAATTATTTCGAACACATCATCCGCGGTGACCGTGATCGGCGGCGCATTCACGATTACATTCTCGCCAATCCCGAAAACTGGGATCCCGATGAAGATAACCCTGTCTGAGATGATCCCTACATAGGTGAACAGGTGTGATACCTTCGGGACACAGCAAATAGAATAAATGGAGAATAAAATGATAAAAGTTGTAAGCCTCCCCAAAAAATTCGATTTGTTCAGCGATCGCTGGAGTCCAAAAATCGTTGGTGAGATAAACGATTCGTATGTCAAACTCGTCAAGGTGCAAGGCGAATTTGTCTGGCACCATCACGATCTGGAGGATGAACTGTTTCTGGTGGTTAAAGGCACGCTTAGGATCAAGTTACGTGAACGTGACCTGACCATCCGTGAAGGCGAATTTGTCATTATCCCGAAGGGTGTAGAACATATGCCAGTGGCCGAGGAAGTTGTACATATCCTGTTATTGGAGCCCAAATCCATACTCAATAAAGGCAATGTGACGGGTGAAAAAACAGTTGCAGCCGAATGGATCTAAAACCGGACTAAAGACTATAGACCGAGGACAGCCACTGCCGTTTATCTTCCTCCGTCTATGGTCCTCCTTCCGAAAGTGGGGAACAAAACTCTCCTTTTTGAGATCTTGCATGGTACGCCAAACCACCTGCTGATGATAAAAGTTAAATCCCCAAAATAAACTCTCGTACTACTTTTTTATTTTCCAGACCGGAGCCGGCTCTTCAATGCCCTTGATATTTACCCTAAGTTCTTCGGTTTGTACAGAGTGTTCATTTAACCATCTTTGCACATACTCATCATCAAAGGCAGTTTCGGAAAGTACGATCTCGCCCCCAGATGAAAACTCGGTTAAGCGAGCCGCAATGTTGACCATTGACCCGAAATAATCTAAGCGCTCATCCAAATTGACCACGATGCAAGGTCCGTGATGGATGCCAACTTTCATCCACAGTGGCGGATCACCTTGGTTGGCGATGGCCTCTTGTGCTTGCCATATTGTCCGTAAAGCAGAAACAGGCTCGCGAAATGAAGCCATAACCGCGTCTCCCATTGTTTTGACAATAGAACCAGCCTCAGCAACCACCGCCTTTTATAATTCGGTAAAGTGCTCACGCACCCGACCGAAAGCGGGGGCATCCCCAATCTTCTGATACAGTCGAGTTGATTCATAAAGGTCCGTGAACATCAACGTCACAGAACCCACCGAAATCTCTTCTCCAGGCCGTAAAACTTCATTGGCAAATAAGTCTCTGAACACTTGTAAAATTATCACGTCGGCACCTGTTGCAGCTTGGTCTGACCAAGTTAATCGTGACATTTGGAAGGTTTGAGTCCTATCAGTAGCGTTGACCAAACGTAGATTGGGATCGACTCCGATGATTTGTTCTTGATCTGGCCAACCAAAATCGCTTACGCGTAAGATGCTCTCAGAGGGACCTGCCGGATTTGCGCTCAAGGCCAGGATACCAGGCACATTTGAGGCACTTAAGTTGTATCGCCCCGGCTCAAGGTGAAGATGTTCTGGAGCTTCACGTAAAGAGGATACTTGTTGTGACATGACAACGTGGGGTTGATACTGTGGGCTGCCTACGCAGAATTGTACCGAAGCGTCTACCACCCGGATCGATGGATTAGGCCGGAAGATAACCTCAACGTTATGGTCGAAATTTGCCCGGAAATCGATATTGCAAGTGTTGCAATGTGAGTTACTCTTGACTTCGTCCAAGCTGGCGTTGCTTTCTGCCATTCGACGACATTGCGGACACATCAGTTCCCAGTACATGTCCAACAGTCCCAGTCTTGTAGCATACAGGAACATTTCTAATACGGATCGGCGGTCCTGTCCCCAGTGGTCTGCCAGCAAAAAAGGTCGCATGCGCTGGACAGATAGGTCATCAGCGCTATCGAGGAACTCAATCAGTTTTTGGAAAATTTCCGGTTCAACGCCTTGTGTGTTTAATTTATCTTCTGCATTTAATAATCTTTTGCGTCCCCCAAAGCGCAGTTTGCGCTGATGAAAGCTCTCTGCCACTTGCCTGCCGCTTTTCGCAATGCGGTCATAGCGCTGGAAGACCTTTTCGAAACGTCTGGCACTTATAAGGCCGATTGCCAATGGGATACTTAAGGATCCTATAAAATTGGCTGGCTGCGCCCAGACCTCATACCTCAGCTGAGAACCACTTGGTTGACGCGGCTCAAGTGTTAGCACTGTCCGAATCTCTTTAAAGGGACCCTTGCGATATTTTCGCAGGATCCCAAATGTGCGTGGATAGGTCCACTCGAACGGTTCCTCATCCCACTCGACTACGATCAGCGGTACTTTATACCGCAAACGGTAAACGCCGTTATCCAGCCCCATGATTTTCATCGGTGGCAGGCCGGAGTCACGGTTAAAACGGTTCGTATCCGACACCAGCGGCCAGAGCGCTTCCGGTGTCGATTCTAGGTCCCATTTCCAGATATAGTAATGTTCGCGTGTCATGCTTTCTTAATTCCCATAAGAGTAGTTTAAATTATTCTAGCAACGCTTCGTTGCGAGAATTTCCTTAAACGACTATAATACGGCGACCCAATCGGGGCGTGGCGTAGCCCGGTAGCGCGCTTGCATGGGGTGCAAGAGGTCGGAGGTTCGAATCCTCTCGCCCCGACAAGGACTCTCATTCGAGAGTCCTTTACACTTAAGCTTGGCCATATTCCCCTCACAATTATGATGTTTTTCCAAGAGCCGGAACAATTTGAATCGATCAATCGTCAAGCGATTATTAGTTTAATTCTGGCTCTAATGGCCAGTCTCTTTTTTTGCATTGGCTTTTTGCCACTGCCATTCAGCGCACTGATTTGTTATCCTATAAGCGTAATGCTTGGGATTGGAGCATTGTGGACAGGTTTAAAAGCCAAACGCCAGATTCGCCAAAATGACGAAAATGGGAATGTTCTTGCTATGATCGGCATATGGGTTGGGAGCTTGACGATCCTGGTGGTGATATGCCTCGCCGTTCTTGGTATTGTGCTATGGTCGTTCGCAACTGACTTCATCCAGGGAGTTTGGAGACGACTTCCTTTTCCCTAAAGCCACTTGCCAAGTGCCAGCCCTTCGAGTATCCTTGCCGTGGGTGTGGTTAGGTCCCGGTGGGTCTCCCGGTCTTCAACACCGGTGGCGGGTCGCGTTGCGGGCCGCGGTGGGTTCGACTCCCATCCACTCCCGCCTATTTATTCCTCCTGCTTCTTGCATAAATCTGTGAATTTTAACGATCAAAACATGATTGAATTATGGTCATCCCACATTCTGGCCCCCAAACCCGCGGTTTATTTGGAGCGGAAATTGGAATTATTGAAATACAGATTTTTACGCAGCACACAGAAAAGTGAGATATTATGACTCTTCCTGACACCGAAGTACTTTCTCCCCTTGTGGCCCGTGTTTATAAAATAGAGGATGTGACCACGGACAATTCCCAAAAAGGAGCGTATTTGCGCTACCGGGGTCACCTGTTGAATGACGATTCTGTCTCAGCCTACGACCAGTTGGCTGCTTCCGTGAAACCACACAACCTTACGCCTCTTTTCCGCCAGGAAAAGGGCGAGCAAGTGATTTACTTGATTAAAACCCCGCCCAAGCCCAAACCTTCTAACCCCTGGGTAAACATAATTTTATTTGTGATTACGGTCTTCAGTGTAATGCTTGCCGGAGCCACTCCTGATGGCCCAATCCCATCAGATGCTGGTGGGCAGGTGCTCGCATTACTCAAGAGTATATTGACCGGTTGGCCGTTCGCACTGTCTTTATTGGGAATTCTGCTCGCACATGAGTTTGGACATTACTTTGCAAGCCGCTATCACAAAACTCCCGCTACCTTGCCCTATTTCATTCCATTTCCATTCAGCCCAATAGGAACGATGGGAGCAGCAATATTCCTAAAAGGTGTCCCTAAAAACAGGCGCATCCTTTTTGATATCGGTGTGGCTGGCCCTTTGGCTGGCATGCTGTTCGCCATCCCAGTGCTTTTCCTGGGTCTTTCCCTCTCCTCCCTTGGCCTGATAGAACCTAATCCAAATAGTTTCATAGAAGGCAATTCCTTGTTCTATTTATTTGCGAAGTATGTAACTTTCGGAAAATTTTTACCTGAGCCCGCCACCTTTGGAAATATACCCCCAGTTTTTTACTGGGTGCGCTATTTCTTCACCGGCCAGCCAACCCCAATTGGAGGATTAGATGTATTCATCCATCCGGTTGCCTTTGCAGGTTGGGTCGGCTTATTGGTTACAGCCTTGAACCTTATTCCGGCGGGCAGTTTGGATGGCGGCCATTTGGTTTATGCTTTGTTTGGCAAAAAGGCGCGAAAAGCTTTTCCTTATCTGATAGGTATCATGGCAATTTTGGGCTTTTATTGGAATGGTTGGTGGTTGTGGGCTTTTCTTCTCTATTGGCTAGGACGTGTAAATGCTGAGCCGCTAGACCAGATTACGACATTGGATTCGAGTCGTCGCATGGTAGCTTTGGGAGTAATTATCCTATTTATCCTTGTTTTCACACCTGTCCCATTCACATTGATCAGTGTATGATCTTTCGTAGTTTAAATACCATATTCCTGATCATATTCTTAATATCCGCTTGCACGCCCATCAACGCGGAAGTATCTGGGTCGGAATTTGCCGAGACCGTGGTTCCGAAAGCTACCAAAACTCCGATACCGGTCAGCAAGCTGGGGGTCGAGCTTGAGGCGCTGAATGATCTGGTCATAGATGTATGGCATCCATGGTATGGTACCCCGGCCAGCCTGTTTGAATCACAGGTCGAAGACTTTAACGAGTCCAATCCTTGGGGGATTCGAGTTCAGGCAAGTAGCCTGTCTAATTACACAGAATTGTATGCGCAAGCAAGTGCAGCTGTGCATGGCCCAAATAGACCGGATGTGGTAATTGGTCTGCCGGAATATGCGATTGAATGGCGCCAACAAAAAGCTGTCCTGGATCTAAATCCGTATGTCTCCGACCCGTTGCATGGTTTGAGCGCAACCGAAATTACTGATTTCCCGTCTGTTTTTTGGAAGCAAGATCAAGTTGGGGATGAGCGTTTGGGTGTCCCAGCACAGCGCACAGCCCGCTTCCTGGTTTACAACCAGACCTGGGCAAAAGAATTGGGGTTCAAACGGCCACCCACCAATGCCGAGGAATTTCAAGAGCAAGCTTGCAAAGCCAATAAGTCTATGCTCTTGGATGAAGACTTGCAGAATGACGGATTGGGTGGTTGGCTGATCGATACGCACTATATTACCAACATCTCCTGGTTGTTGGCGTTTGGTGGTGGCGCCCAAGAAGGGGCTAGCTTTCGGTTCCTGCGACCCGAAAACATCAAAGCAACTCGCTTTATCAAAGGCCTAGCGGAAGAAGACTGTGCTTGGCAGTCGAATGATGAAAATCCCTTGAACCACTTTGTTGATCGGTCAGCATTGTTTGCCACTGCTAGTATGGAGGATTTGCCCGATCTGGCCCGTGGATTCGCCAAGGCCGGCAGCAGAGACAAATGGACGGTACTGGCCTTTCCTGGCAGCGAGAGAAGCGTCTTGGTAGTATATGGGGCCTCTTACATCTTATTCCAATCAGATGATCCTGATCAACTGGCTGCTTGGTTGTTTGTGCGCTGGCTGCTTTCCTCAGAAAATCAAGCACATTGGGTTAACAGTGCCGGACTGTTTCCGCTTCAGGCCTCGACGATAAGCCTGCTAGCCGATTACGAGGCGGGACACCCCCAATGGGCGGATGCCGTTAAACTGCTGCCCCAAGGCCAAATAACTCCCCAATTGGCTGAATGGCGAACGGTACGTGTTGCGCTTGGGGATGGCTTTAACTTCATGTTTCGGGTGGATACACCTGTGGGCCAAGTGCCTGCCATATTGGCCCAATTGGATGCGATTGTGAGGGATTTGAACGAGTAAACAATGACGCTGTTTTCGCATAAATTACCGCATCAACAGCTTAAAAAACGGTAGCAAACCTTGGGTCCGGAGAGAAGCGGTGGAAATCTTTCTCAAGAAAATACAGATCTTGATTTTCGTTTAATAATTGTGCAACTAATTTCCTCCTAATGCGTAAAGTAAGTACAGAAAATCTAAAGTGCAACATGTTGCGACATAAGAACCGCCTCTAGACGGTGCAAGCACTACCGTAGGTAGCATAAGTCCCGCCATGGGCGGGACAAGGAGTAATGTGAACGAGGAAAAAACCTGGCTTTTGCAAGCCAAAAATGGCAGCGACGAAGCTTTTACTTTTATTGTAGAGACTTATCAAACACCAGTTTACAACTTGTGTTATCGCATGCTAGGGCATCCCGAAGAAGCAGAAGATGCAGCTCAAGAAACATTTTTGCGAGCGTATCAGAACATTCAACGTTATGACCTCAATCGTTCATTTGCGACTTGGTTGCTTTCAATCGCAGCCCACTATTGTATCGACCTTTTACGTAAACGCAAACTGCCTGTTTTCTCAGTCGACGAAAGCGAAGAGTACACTTTTGAGATCCCGGACGCTCACGCGCTTCACCCTGAAAGTGAGACAATTCGGGGCGAAAAACAAGACCATATCCAAACATTGGTCGGTTTGTTGGATACTACAGATCGTGCTGCAATCATAATGCGATACTGGTATGACTTTTCTGAAAAGGAAATTGCTGAGTCGCTAGATATAACTGTTAGCGCAGTAAAAAGTCGTTTGCACCGTTCCCGTAAAAAACTTGGCACTTTTTGGCAAGAATCTTCCACCACATCATATGTGGAAAGGAGCCCTCATGAAGCACCGGCCTTTTGAGAACTGGCTATTAGACAGTCAGCTTCTCGATTCCAAACAAAAACACGAACTCGATATCCATTTGCGCACTTGTAAAGCCTGTAGTGCCATCGCTGAAGCGATCTTGGCCTTGCGTTCGTCAAAACAGGTGAAGCCAGCACCCGGATTTAGCTCTCGATGGAGTGATCGGTTGGTTCTTGCACGCCGAACCCAACGGCGGCGCACGATATTGGGGATAACCTTATTCTGCTTGGGAGGCTTGGTCTTTTTTGGTGTTTTGGCTGGCCCCACGGTGAGCTCATTAATTGGCTCACCCGGTGAATGGCTTTCTGGAATGGTTAAATCTTTGTTGTTTATTTATACAAATTTGACGGCCATACTGGGAGCCAGCTCGGTGATCTTCCGCATCTTACCTGGATTCATCCCTCCGTTTGGATGGTTAGTAATACTTTCTACACTTAGCGGGCTGGGATTATTATGGTCTGTTTCAATCTGGCGTCTGACGCGTTTTCCGCAAGGAGTTAAATCATGAAAAAAATAATTAAACTAATAACTATATTGTTGTTAATGGCGGCGGTGATGCTGCCAACAGAATCTGTTCAAGCTCGAGATACCGCTGGTCGCTCGCTCGATGGTCGTGTAATTTTTGGAAACAATTTCACCTTAGAAAGCGGCGATACCTTAACTGGTGACTTAATAGTTTTTGGTGGCAGTGTTTCGGTTGAAGAGGACGCAATCATTGAAGGTGATGTGGTCATATTTGTCGGCAATGTGAAGCTTGAGGACAATCCATCAGAGGGCGTTGATACGATAGCCGGCGCCTTAGTGGTATTTGGCGGTAACGTTACCATTGGAAAAAACACAACTATTGGTAGTGAAGTGGTAGTACTTGGCGGTGATGTCAGCTTGGATGGTACAGTAAATGGGGAACTCGTTATTATTGGCGGTTCGACGAATATGGGCGAGGCAGCAGTAGTCGAAGGGGACTTGGTCACTATCGGTGGTACTGTGAATCGCGATCCGGGCTCTGAAGTAAAAGGGGATGTGGTCACAAATATCCCGGCACCCGATATTTTTATTCCAGATCTTCAGGTTCCGGATGTGCCCAATCGGCCCAATGTCGAGTTTAATTACAATCCCTTTGGTAGAGTCTTACGCATACTTGGAACTACAATATTATTTACATTGCTCGCGATGCTTGCCAGCCTGTTCCTACAGCCGCAGATAGGGAGAGTCTCACAGGCGGTTGTCGGCCAACCAGTGATCGCGGGTAGCATTGGTTTATTAACAGTAGTATTGGCACCGATAGTTCTTGGGATATCAGCCCTAACAATAATTCTTATTCCTGTAGTTGTCCTAGCAGCAGGTGTGCTCGCACTGTCATGGCTATTTGGCTTGATAGCTATCGGTACCGAAGTAGGCGAACGCTTTACCCAGGCCATCAACCAGACCTGGGCACCCCCATTTACTGCGGGCATGGGCACCTTTCTGATGATGCTTGTCCTTGGCGGCGTAGGTATGGTCCCTTGTATCGGATGGTTGATATCGATTTTTGTAGGTATGCTGGGTATCGGTGGGGTTGTGCTGACAATTTTTGGCTCACGACCTTATCCACGGGTGGCCATGCCGATCGTTTCTTCGGGAGCTGATTCAACAAAATAAATAGGGTTTCAAATATATACAACAAAAGCCGCTCATCATACGAGCGGCTTTTGTTGTATAAGCACTTTTAGACCGCAAGCTCATTAGATTGGTTTTCAGGTATTCTTAGTTGCCAAGTGAAGAATGATGCGATCAATACCAATCCAGCAGAGATTTGAAATACTAGCGGAAGGCCTTGAGAATCAGCCAGGGGGCCGATGAGCAAGGTGCCTAATGCTCCCGAAGAGAACATGGTCCCAAGAATCAGTCCAGATGCTAGGGCCATCCCACCTCGAATCATACCTTGGGCGATGACAACCACGATGCTGTGCACAGACCCGGTCAGCAGCCCGGAAAGGGGCACCAGCAGATAAAGCGAATGTGACCAACCTACCTGCGAGATTAAATATAATGGGATGCTTGCTAAAGCCAGCATAATTCCAATGACACGTATTTTTCCGATTTTATCCGCCAGATAACCTCCAAGTACGTTTCCCAACGCTGAACCACCCATGAACAGGCCGGCAACAAGCCCATAGACTGCCGGAGTTTGTCCCAGATCTTTCAAATATTTAGGGATAAAGGTCATCATGTTTTGCTGGGCCCAGGCCTGCAATACAGCCACGATTGTGAGAGTGATAATAAATTTTTTGTTGTACTGAAATGAAATCGAAATCTTCGTATCAGAATTTGCAATTGGTCGAGTTTTACGAAGTTGCCAGCCAACATTAAGAGCAATTGGCAGGCATATCCCGGCCGGAATCAGCAGACCATATAGGCCAAATGCTCCCAGAAGCGGTCCAGTGATGACCGGCCCAAAAAAGAATCCCATCTGGCCGAACATAAAGAAATAGGATGCCGCCGTTGTTTCGCGCCCATAATAATGCGTGCGGCCTCGCAATGTCGCTTGCATAGCTCCAGCAGGGTGTAAGGCTGCTGATCCCAGGCTGGCAATCACAATGGAAGCTAAAGCTGCTTTGCCTGGCAAAGTTATCGCCAACAAATAAAAAACCATCATCCACAGTAACCCGCCAGCCGCAAACCAGCGTGGACCGAACCGGTCTGTCAGCCATCCAAATACTGGTTGGGCAAGTGATGACATCCATACGTACAAAGTGGAGATCAAGGCGATGTTCGTATTCGTCAACCCAAGCGGCCCGCTTAAATACGCAAGCACGACCGGCCGACTACCGTTGAGTAGATCGACCGCCATATGGCCAAGTGCAATAGACGAAAATAATGGATCGAAAAGCAAAGACATGGTTTATTGATACAGTTTATTTTTTTCTATGTAAGCATATACATCTGGGGTTAATTGATCACGGTACCCAAGATTTTCGCGGATGCGATCTCGAATTTTCCGGGATGAGATATCAATTAACGGCGCCTCAACAACCTGGACTTTGGCCTGTATGCCGCGAATATGCCGCTCCATCTCTGACAGATTAATCGTGTCCCCTGGGCGTTGGAATACGCCGATTTGGTGGCAAGCAGATACAAGATCCACAGGGTGTTGCCAACTTGCCAATTCGTGCAAAGAATCAGCGCCTATCAACAAGATCAAGTCCGCTGATAGGTGCTGATCTGCTAATAATCGTATCGTATCTATTGTGTAATGAGGACCAGGTCGATTGAGCTCGACACCAGAGAGTTGAAAGTTCGGTTCATTTGCAATTAAGAGCTTAAGCATTGCAAGCCGGTGTTCAAGGGGTGTGATCACTTGCTGGCGTTTATGGGGTGGTATCGGTGCCAGCATCCACAGCATATGATCCAAATGCATTTGTTTAAAAGCTGAAGAGGCGAGTGTAAAATGGCCGATATGAGGTGGGTCGAACGTGCCGCCAAAGACACCGAGTCGCTCGCGTGACATGGGCGAAGTATATCGTAGATGGTTGAGGCTGAGCCACTGTAAGGAAAGGTTCAACCCCAATGGTATACTAACGAATATGCCGAATAAATCCAATGATTATATTAAGCGCTTAAAGGGAGCTGTTAAATCAATCGAGGCAGGTGACTACGATGATGATCTGTTGGTTGATGTAAGGCAGCAAACAGATGAATTCGGTGAGCTGGCGCGTATGTTTGATGCAATGGCCCAAAAAGTAATATTCCGGGAACGTCAGTTGAAGCTTCTACAACGGGTGATTCCAATTGGAGTTACATTATCTGCAGAAAAAAACTTCAATCGTATCCTCGAAACAGTGGTTACTGAATCACAAGATTTGACCAATGCAGATGGCGGCACATTGTATTTGCTTGAAAATGAGAAGTATCTTAAGTTTGTGATTGTACGTAATAAATCTTTAGGCATAGCTATGGGTGGGACAAGTAATAATAAAATTACATTTAAACCCGTACAGTTATACAATAAAGATGGCACTGAAAATCGGCATAATGTCGCCTCTTATTCCGCGCTAACGCACGAACGTGTTAATATTGCCGATGCCTACAAAGCCAAAGGGTTTGACTTCTCCGGCACAAAAGAATTTGATGCCAGTATCGGATATCGCTCCAAATCCTTTTTGACATATCCGCTAGAAAATGTAAATGGAGATGTAATTGGCGTTTTGCAATTGATCAACGCATTGGATGTAAAAACAGGCGAAGTAATTCCCTTTATTGAATTTTCAGTGTTAGAAGCGTTAGTTTCCATGGCAACAACCGCTTTGGTCGGGTATATTCGAGAAGAAACGCTTCGAAAAGAAATAGTCAAATTGCGAATTGAGATCAACGAATCTCGTCGTTCCAGTCAAGTGGCGGAAATTACAGACACAAACTATTTTAAGAATTTACAGGATAAAGCCAAACAGTTGCGTAAAAAGACAAAAAAGTAGTAGTTTAAATTAAAGACTAAATATCCCTAATTTCTATCGAATAACACTTTTTATGGATTGTTTGCAAATTTGTAAAGCTGAACCTTTAGCTCCATTGAGGGGCGACAGAGTTTATGAATGCAGATTAACATATTTGATATTTTCAATGCAGGTCCATAATTGTATAATTGTGGGGTGCAATTACTTCCCGCAACCGTTCAGGTACTAATGCAAGGCTTCAAGTTCCTGCACGAACATTACTCACCAAACCATGGAGTTGAATGAGAACCTCAATTTTACGTTTTAAGTATATTTTTTCATACTTGGCAGTATTGGGAATTATGACGATGGCATGTTCCTTATTCGTCCCAACTGTTGGAGGTCCTGGTGCAGCTGGCGCAGTTGCCACAGAAGCTCCAGTAGTGACGGAAGCTCCAATTGTGACGGAAGAACCTATCGCACCCCCAGCTTTTGGGCAAATCGCATTTGTGTCTAATCGTGAGGGCCAACGCAATATATACCGTATGGCTGCGGATGGCAGTCAACCGGTCCGCCTGACGAACGGCGATTCAGAAGATGATATGCCGCGTTGGTCTCCGGATAAAAGCAAAATTGTATATGTATCACTGGTGGATGATAATAGTGATATTTACTTGATGGACGAATATGGCGGAAACGTTGCTCGTTTAACAGATTCTCCGGCAAAAGATTCAGCCCCGGCTTGGTCACCAAATGGCAGCCTAATTGCATTTGAATCCTTTAGAGATGACAATTTTGAAATTTATGTGATGAATGCCGATGGCTCTAACCAAACCCGACTGACATCCAACTCTTTTGGGGAAAGGAGTCCGGTCTGGTCCCCAGATGGTCAATGGATTGCTTTTGTGAGTGACCGCCATGGGAATTCAGATATATTTTTGGTTCATCCTGATGGTAGTGGAGAGACTCAACTGACATTTACGGATACACCAGAATCCGACCCTGTCTGGTCCCCGGATGGGCGGATTGCCTACCGAGGCTGGAATTATGGTGACATTGCAAACATTTGCCTGATGAATAAAGATGGAAGCAATCAACAATGCCTAACTACTGACCAAGTAGAGAATGGAATTCCTTCCTGGTCGTCGGATGGAAGCTGGTTGGCATTTCTATCTCCACGGGGTGGGATCACTACAATCGACCTAATTCGGGTTGAGGATGGCTCGCGTCGTAGCCTGACAACTGGGGCTGTTCCGGTTGGGCAACTGACATGGTCACCTGATGATTGGCGAATTGCGTACCAAGCAGATACTGGCAATGATATGGAAATCTACTCAATCATCACGTTTACCAGTGATAATCAAGTTGCCCGTTTGACCAGTATCACAGCTTTTGACGGAGCACCAACCTGGAGATAAATATTTTGATCTCCTCTAAAAAAAGTGCCGCCCAGATAGGGCGGCACTTTTACCTTAATTTAGATATTTATTAATTCATATTGTTTCTAAACATATGAGTTCGTTAATAAAGTGATTTGAATAAATTGCTGTAATCGTCGGTCCACATTTTGAAATCTTCAGGGATGTTTTCGATTGCCAACCTGCGTAAAGATATTTGAGGATTTTCAATAAATTCGTGGTTTTGGGTAAGGATGAACCAAGTGGAACTTGAACTCTCCATTCCATCGCCATCATGGCCAATAATAGCATATGCTAGTCCAAATTCTTTGGCGGCTTTCACAACCACTGGTTGCAGGTCAAGGTGCCGGTTTGTAATGTTTATAGCCAGAATACCATTGGGATTTAAATGCTGTAGATAAATTTCAAAGGCTTCTTTTGTGAGCAGATGCACTGGGACGGAATCGCTTGAAAACGCATCCATGAGTAGCAAGTCAAATTCCTGGTTTTGGCCTGCCTCCAGTTCCTTTTCAAGAGACAGCCGTGCATCCCCAAGAACGACTGTGATTTCACCGGCCGCATCTGTTAGATAGCTGAAATATCCGCCCAGACCTTCAGCCAAAGCAACAACAGCCGGATTGATCTCATAGAAGCGCAGGTTATCTCCATCCTGGTTATAAGCCGCTACCGTCCCCACGCCCAATCCGAGTACACCTACTTTCAAGGGGTCAGGACGACTGGGATGCAACAGAAATGCCAAACCAACACCACTTTCCCGAGTGAAGTAGGATGTTGGGGTCAGGCGAAGATCTGGATTTGTAAACTGCCATCCATGATAGATTTGACCGTGGATCAAATTGTAAGCGTGATTCCTTTCATCATCCTTGTCTGATTCGTTCACCCGTAGAATTCCATAATAATTTCTTGTTTCGTAGAGAGCTTTAGATGAGTATGCTGCTCTAGACATTGTCGTATAATACCCAACAGCAATCGTGCACGCAGCAATAATGGCCACACTGGCTTGGTAGGCTCGCGGTTTTAGCTCAGTTGGTTTGAAATAGACGGTCAGGATGGCTAATAACACCCAACAGGCAAATATGCCCCATTGTAATTCGAAGTAGCCTGTGAATATGAAGGGTGCGATCAAATTAACAAAAATACCGCCCAAGGCGCCACCCACGGAAACCCTTAGGTAAAAGGAGGTTAGGTGCTGCGGGTGCGGGCGCAACTTCACCAATTCGCCGTGACAGATCATGCAGCACACGAACAACAGCAGCGAATAAATCACCAATTCGGTTTGGTAATTTACATTCGGCTCCCAAAGAATAAGCCAGATATAAAAACCGCTCATGATCATCAGCGCTAAAGAGAACCAGCCGCGTGAATACCAGCGTTCGCTCTCAAATGTCAGGATAAAAGAGAGCAGGTATATGGTCAGTGGCAGAACCCATAGAAAGGGGATAGCAGCCACTTCCTGGGTTATTTGATTGGTGATGGCTAATAGTAGCACGGAGGCACACGCTGGCAGAAATACCCAAAGGATTTTGGCGGACAGCCGCGTATCAGAACCTGCATCAGAAAACTGAACTTGCTCCTCGTAACTTTCAGCCTTATTGCGTGTAAAGGTTTTGTAGGCGCCAAAAATCGCCAGTAGCGCATAGAGCGCGTACCCCAGCGACCAAATGTTCGCTTGTGTGTGTAATGCCAGGTTGGGTTCTACCAGAAATGGATAGCTGACCAAAGCCAGCAGCGAGCCGATATTCGAGAGTGCATACAAACGATATGGACTGCGACCAGGATGGTCACGGTTAAACCAGGCTTGCATCAAAACGCTATTGGTTGCCAACAAGAAATATGGGATACCCACTGCAACGGCTAAAATCTTCAAAACTTGGAAAATCGGTAGCTCGCCACCTTCGGGTTTCCAGGCTGAATCGGGTGTGACGGGGGTATTCCAGATGAGGCCAGTAGCGACCAACAATCCTAATGAAAGTCCCAGCAAGCTCATGTGGACAAACCCTTGCTTTCGATCTTTGAGACGTTCAATCAGCCAATAGGCATAAGCATACCCACCAGTCAGTAGCACCTGGAAGAAGAGCAGGGCAGTCGACCAAACCGCAGGTGTGCCACCAAACCAGGGCAGAATATACTTGCTGATCATGGGTTGGATTTGAAAAAGTAAAAATGCTGAAATAAATATGGATATGGCGAAATAACGCATAACTGATTCTTAAGTCCTTGAGAAAGAAGACTCATTCATTCATTTGAATGATGTCAACTAATTTATGGATATTAGAATGTGTAATAATCCCCAAATAAGACAACATACCATCCAAATATATAGATAATGATTATGAAATCAACCAAAGAATTAATGATGCGTTTGATCATGAATTTTGAAATTTAGCCAAATTGTTAATTCTCTCGGCCGTTAAATCCAAGCCTATATCTGATAAATAATCCAGGGCAGAGCTGAAAAGTAATATCGTGCCGATCGACTCAAATGATTCTTCAAATAATATAGAAATATTAAATAGTTCATAACTCACACCATAAAAAGACTCACTAATCCCTTCAATATAAAAAGCGATTATCCAGATCACAATCCCACCTATATGAGCCGAATGGCTATCTTGCCGTTGTTGTAGCACTTAATAAAAAAGGGGATGAGAAATCCCAACATTAAAATAATAAATGGAGCGAACATAAATGCCCAAAAATCAAGCACATCTTCAAATGGATTTAAAGCTTCATCAAGCGATCATATTGGTCCAAAAACAAATGCTCATGTAATGATGTAACTTCATCCAGGGAAAGAAAGAATCCGATCATTCACATTCCGACCCATAATATATATAAAAGAAAGATCCAAAAAATTGTCTGACTAATCAGATCGAATTATTGTAACTCCAATATTCTAAACAATGAGCGTTTGGTTGCGGTCATTTTAAGGAATACGTATTTAAATGGCCTAGAAATAATAATTGGTGGTGAAAAACCTCACACCACCAATTATTATTTCCCAAACTTTACAGGAGCTGAAATTCCTAGAAATCGGGAATAGTTTGTCTCACCTACTCCTTTAGTTACTAAAGGTGATATCCATGCTGCTATCAGGAACAACAGCTGGATTCCAGTAGTCAGCATATGGGTCTAGGGATAAACCTGTCTCAGACCAAGAGCCGATTGTGTAACGGCCGGTACCCCCGTCACCAAGAGCTTCGGATCCAAACAGGGGACGAGTGAGATTGTTTTGACTGACAATAGCAAAGGCGGAATTTGCAAGCTTGTTAAGGAATTCTGCATCTGGCTTATTCAAATGGACAAGCACCGTCAGTTCATCTACTTTTTCGATGCCATCGTATTGGGATTTGGGAATTCCATCTTCGTCAGTTTCACCCTTAAATCCGCCAAAATTTGTGGCCCAGGCTTCATACGTACCATTACCGCGGGCGGTATCATTAGGATCATACCAGCGATTGAAGTTGGCTATCACCGTATCTGCGTTGAGTACTGAACCGTTGTGAAATGTGACCCCGGGACGCAGACTGATAATGTAATCCAGCCCATCATCTGACACCGTGGCTGCTAATGCAAGTGTTGGGAACAGTTCACCATTCTCTTCCTTTAACAGGACTTCGTAAACTAGACCAGTGGGATCTGCTCCCGAGGCAGGATCAAACCTTACATCTGTGGACAAAATTGGATCGAGTGTAGCTGTTGGAGCTACTTCAGCTGGAGCTTGTGTGGCCTCTTCAGCTGGCACGTCCGGGTCACTCGGGGCGCCAGCATCTGTAGCCGTTTGAGCCGGTTGGCAGGCAGATAGCAAAAGGCCAAGGACTGTCATTACAATAAATATAGATAAGGTATTTTTTTTCATATTCTCCTCTTTCCTTGATGGTATTGGATAGAGCATAATTCTCCGTTTTCACGGATTGATCGACTATTGTGGGGTATCAAGTATAATTTCTATATGGCTCAATCTATATCTCCTTTGCAGTCTATAGAGGCGCGCTTGCGGCTACTATTACCAGCCAGTTTGTATGCCAAAGCCTGGGTGGATCCATCGCCTACATCATTAGAACATGTTTTTAATCATTTGCGAACCCTACAACGCATATTATATGATTATAGTTCCCGGCGGATTGCAGAGCGCTTACCAGTTCCTGGAAAAATTGATTATGAATGGCAAAGGGGTACCTTGATGTTCACCGATCTAGCTGGATTCACCAAGCTGATGGAAGCCAATTCGGGCCAAGGCCCAGCTGGTGCGGCAGCGCTGCTCAAAGTGCTGAATAATTATTTTTCTGAGATGATTGAAATTATCAGCACGTCGGGGGGTGATTTGATGGAATTTACGGGCGATGCCTTGTTTGCTTTTTTCCCGACGGATGAACGAAAAAAAGATACGGCATTGGCTGTTAAAGCGGGTCTGCGGATGCAACATGCCATGTCTAAATTTGCAGAGATCAAAACCCCTCAAGGAAACTTGCATCTTGGAATGCGGGTTGGCATTCATACTGGCCGCTTCCTGGCTGCCGACATTGGTACGCCGCGCAGGATGGAACACGTATTGTTGGGGACTGCGGTGCAGCAAGCAAAATTGAGTGAAAGCAACGGCCAGGAAGGACGTGTATGCCTTTCTAAGGAGGCGTTTGAGAAGGTCAAGGATGAATTCAATTTTGAAGAGGGGAAATCCGGATATAAATATGTGGTTGATGACCTGAGCGACTCGCAATTGGATGAATATGAAATTATGCCGCGCCGTCGATTGGCCAGTTCGGTCCTTTTTGAACGTAGTGTTGCCAGTATTATGGAAGAAATCAAGGCAACGCTCAAATCTGTTGAGCCGTTGGCTAGTTATATTCCTGCGCCAATCTTGAATTTGTTGGTCGAAAGCGCCGACAACCGCCACATTCCGCCTGATTTTCCAGAGCCCACGATTGTTTTTGTCAACTTCGTCGGTTTGCCCGAGCTGGTAGACCTGGCGTTGCCCGGCGAGGAGACCAAGGTTGTCAATAGCTTTTCGCGCGCCTTTTCGCTTTTCAATGCAGCGGTGGAATCGCGCGGGGGTGTACTCAAAAAAGTGACGTATCATTTGTTCGGATCTGATATCGTAATTTATTTTGGTGTGCCCACTGCACATACCAATGACCCTGTCCGAGCTGTAGAATCTGTGCTGGAAATTCGCGAAATTGTTCAGGACTTGAAACCACCCACTGTTGGGGGAGTTACGCCGGAAATTTATTGCCAGATTGGTATTTCGAAAGGACCCTGCTTTGTTGCCGAAGTGGGTCAACCGCGTGGACGGCGCGAATTCAACGTGTTGAGTGACACCGTTAATACCACCGCACGTTTGATGAACCGGGCTAAGCGTAATCAAATTCTGATTTCCGAGCGTGTTCATGAGGAAATCAATGCTTATTTTGATTGCAAATCATTGGGTGAAGTAGCTTTGAAAGGCAAAAGCGCAAACACTCCCATTTTTGAAGTTCTCAAGAAAAAAACCTAAGAGTCGGGTTTGTCTTTGAGCTTATCATCAAGGCTTTGCCAGATGCCGCCGCCAAGTTTGCTGCCTGCTTTGCGCCGCAAGTTGACTTTATAAATCGCCCGCTCGCCTTCCCCGATTTGTATTACCCAGGCTTGTTCGCTCAACGTTTTCAGGGCATTGTCCAGATCTTTAGGCGATAGCCGTACATCTTCGGGAAATTTTTCCACGGCTTTAATAAGCTCGGGATAGTTCATCTGAAGTTCCCGTAACATCAGGCGCATAATTTTTCGAAGAGCGGGTGGCAGGTCAATCAGGTCCAAGGCCGTGATGCCACCTTCTTTTTGTTTATTTTCAATTTGTTTTTGTAAGCGATCAAATACGCCAGTCATATATGCCTCACTCTAAAACAATTCAGGCATAGAAATGGGTTCGGGTTGTGGTTCGCATTCGCCACACCAGATCACATTAGCTACTGCCAGCCCTTTGGGGGAATCATTTCCACCTAGAAACATAGCAATAAAAGTAGACATCGGTTTAACATGGTCTTTGCAGACGAAGCGCCCACATAAAGAACAGGCAGCCCGTGGAGATTCGTCACAGTACCAACATTGCATTTTTTCCTCCTACGGAATCGATAAAATTACTTCCGCTATCTTGCGGATTCCCTTGGACCAATCATGCTCCGGATTACTGAGCGAGAACAAATCTTTACTACCATTGCTAGCCAGTTCAAAGTTGAGTGGCAAGATGCCAATTGGGGAAGTTTTGAATGCGGCCTCGATTTGTTTTGTGAGGTCATCCAAATCTGTGCCAGGCACAGCTTTGTTCACCATCAAAAGCAGATTGGGGACATCCAGGCTGCGGGCAATATGGACTGTTACAGCGGTTCCTTGAAAATCCTGATTATCGGGGCGTAGAATGATAATTAGGACATCCGAAATCGCTATGGAGAGCAAAGTTTCTTCGTTTAGGCCGGGATGGGTATCAATAAATAGGTAATCAAGATCAAATTCTTTCATTAGGGTTTGCAGACCGGTGTTCAGCAAGTTTACATCATATCCCTTTCTTAGTATCTGACTGATATCACTTCCGCGAATGGAGGAAGGGAAAAGCCAAATATCCTTTCCGGCCAGTTGGGCGCGCCCCTCATCCGAGCCTACATTTTCCCCAATATTAAAAGCCACGTCTTTGATTTCACACTTCCCATTTAAGAAATCATTTAGTGTTTTGCCCATACTGGATTCGTCCAGCCCAAACAATACATGGATTCCGGGTGATTGGATGTCAGTGTCTACCACACCAACACGTTTGCCTGCCAGGGCCACGTGAGCGGCCAGGTTGGCGGTCGAGTTAGATTTGCCCGTTCCCCCTCGAAACGAGTGGATTGAAACGATTTTGCCCATATGCCTCCAATAGTGTTACTTATTATCCAAACGTTGTTCGCGTAATTTTTTTGCCTGGTCCTTCAATTTGACATAGAAATCGGTGCCAGTGATCTCATCCAATTCTTCTTTCAGCTGGGATTCATCAATTTGTAAAGTAAGTTTTTCGACTTGGTTTTTCAAATCATCTTCACGGCTTTTCACACCTTGAACCATTGCAAAAAACTCGGCCAATAGCTGTCCGATCTTATCTTGATCGCTGACCTGTTTAATCCCTTTTTGTGATGCTTGAGTTTCACCGATAAATGAGTAATCTCCTTTTGCAACGCGCTTACTCATTTCGGTGATCTTCTCAATGTAACTGGTGTTGTAGCGCATTCTAGAGGAAAAATTGCGGATCACGGATAGCGCCAAGTCGGGTTGTTGCTTTAATATTTCCATAAAATCAACCCGTTTTAACTCTAACACCTCTGTTTTTTCGAGGGCTACCACCCCGGCTGAGCGTGGTTCGTTATCCAACAAAGCCATTTCACCGATGATTTCTCCAGCACCAACTTGATTTAACACGATATCGCTGCCCTGAGTATCTCTCGCGATAACCTTTACCCAGCCTGAGTTGATAATGAAAAGGGAATTGCCCTCATCACCCTTCTGAAAAAGAACTTCATCCTTTTTCAATGTTCGTTTAAGAATTTTCTGAGCAAGGCCAGCCAACATATCATCGGACAATTCGTCGAACCAATCGATATTTTTCAGTTGGGATATTGTTTCCTGATCCATAATTGCTATTCAATTCCTTTAGGAGTGGGAGATTGTTCGACCCTATTTTCTAGGGATGACCACAAACCCCCACCTTTTTGGCCACCTGTCTCAGCGGATTTTTCCTGTATTTTGGTTTGCATTTGATCCCAGACGGAGAGCATCTCCTCGGTAAAGGTACCGCGCACAAATAGCATAGCATACGTGCCAATGGATCTTCTTATTGTGTCCATCGCTGCCCGCATTTCCTTCATTTCTGTTTCGATCGCATTATGCATCTTTTCATTATCTTTGAAACTATCCAGTGTTTTGCGCTTGATGCCAAGCCTTGCTTGTATGAATAATAACTTTTCAACCTGGGAGGCCTTTTCGTCACCGAACCGTTCGACAACCGGCAGCAAGATTTCGTCCAGATCTTCGAGGCGGTTGACGATCCTCTTTTCACCCTTTGTAACTCGATCATCCATCCCTAGTTTTTCTTTAATCCAACTTTGGGCCTGTTTCCTGCCTCGTTTCATGGCAAAGTAAATGAAGCCTGCACCAAGGAAGCCGGCCCCGATAACGACAATTAAGAAGGTACCACTGGTGACCACGTTATTGAACAGCATGTGCTGTCCGATTGCCAGCACTATCCCGCTCACGAGAAAGGTCCAACGTGAGAAGGAGGTTTCAACCCGGAATACGCCTAAGGCAATCCCGATTATTGCACTACTGGAGGCATGGATCAAATTAGTTGAGAACACCCGTTGAAATGCGACTGCCATTGCAATTGACGGATCGCTTATTACATATTCATAATTTTCAATGATAGCAAAACCAATACCTACAGAAAATCCATATACGGCGCCATCAACTGAATAAGTAAATTGTGGACGCGTTATTAAGTAAACCAGCAAGAGGCCCTTGAAAACTTCTTCTAAAACAGGAGCCCCAAAACGAATGATGGTATCCCAGTCGGTTATGCCATTATCAACCAGGAAGTTGTTGGCATAAACAGCCATCATGTAGGCGATGACCCCCCAGCCTAGAGAAATCAGAACTATCCTGAACTGACCGGTTTGATAAAAGTCGAGCTTATAAATTATTGCGAGAAATATAAAGGGAATTGTAAAAGCTAGAATCAACCCTAGAATCATACCCATACAGAAATCTTACCCTATCTCATAGGTGTTTGCAACCAATTGACAATATCACTTCCATTGAAAATGACATCCATCCTGCGCTTAATCGCCTTTTGTGGATTAGGGAGATAGCAGTTTGAGCTGCTACCTCCCCATTGTTCAGTCGATCAGATTAGTAGCCGCGAGAGGCGGGTTCCTTGGAGGGAGACCACTCGGACCATTTGTCGGAAGCGGGGTTGTTGGTGATGAAGTTGATTTCACCACCTTGCCAGGGCACACTGTACAGATCCAGGTTGCCACTGCTGAGGGATGTGAAGGCGATGTTGCTGCCTGTGCAATCCCAGGTGGGAGCGCTATCAGGACCATCATAAGTGGTCAGCTGATATTGTGCGCCGGTAGTGAGATCGTAAGTGTACACATCGGTGATTTGGTCGCCGCCGAGTTGGAAAGCGATCTTGTTTCCATCGGGTGACCAGCTGACATTGCCTGCGTTACCTTGTGAGGTAATGCGTTGGACATTATTACCTTGCAGGTCTGAGACGTACAAATCCCAGTTGCCGCCCCAGTCTGCCAGGTAAGAGAGTTGCTCGCCATTAGGAGACCAGGCCGGGAAGATGACATCGTAGGCCTCGTCAGTGACGGTGAATTCGTTACCAGTGCTGACATTGAGCAGGTAGATATTCCAGGTACCGGAGCGGTTGCTCTGGAAAGTAATCCAATCTGGGTCTGGTGACCAGAAGGGGTTGACGTCGGCAGCCGGGTTGGTGGTCAACTGGGTTTCGACGCCGGTCTGGGTATCGACTATGTAAATGTCCCAGTTACCGTTACGGTCGCTCTGGAAGATGACGTTCTGGTTGTCGGGCCCGAACATGGAGTTGATGTTGTTGGCATCGGTGTTGGTCAGGCGGGATTGGGAGGCGCCTTGGGTGTCAGCAATATATAGTTCCACGTTGCCATCCCGATTCGTCTGATATACGACCCATTGATCGTTGGGTGAGCGGCTGGGTCGTGAATCTACGAATTCGTTGTTGGAAAGGTTGATCAGATTCGCGCCAGAGTCACCTTCGATACCGTCCAGGCGGAAGATATCCAGGTTGCCCGGTCGGAAGGAGTGGAAGACGATCCACTGTGGGCAAGTTGGGCCGGGTTCAGGAGCGCTTTCTACATCACATGCACCATCTTCACAGACTGGGGGTGTGCAGTCATCGCCTTCACAAACTGGAGGCTTACAATTGGGGCCTTTGCATACGGGAGGTATTTCCTTACATACGGGATCGACTTCGCCTTGGGCCGCGCGGCAGTTGGCGTGCAAGCTGCCGTTGATCGGGTTGCCACGGCCGTGGTCGCCGTTTCCGCAGGGTAGTTGGTCTTCGTCTAGGCAGGGGTCATTTTTCGTGCTGTTATTGGTGTGGCGTATTGTCTTAAAACCAGTAGTGCCACAGTCCTCGACAGCAGGGTCGCAATCGATGCTGCCAGAACCGCCGCTGGATTTGCCGCCACCGCCGCCGGAATTGCCACCCCCGCCGCCGCCACCGCCGCCGCCACTCTTGCCTTTTTCGCCGCCTTTGGCACCGCCGGGTTGATCCAGTGCGGGCGCACAGGCCGATATTAGCACAGACATTATGATTGTTGCCGCAACGATAATAAACATTATGCGTCGCCAATCGGTGTGTTTGGTTTTTTGCTTCATACTAATTTCTCCTTTTTAATATTAATGCTTTTTCTTTTTTTTAAATGTTGTTTCTTGATGTACAAAATTTTCTTAATATTGACCTCCTTAAGGTGGAGCTAACTATAGTTTTTAGAAGAATGTAATTTTAAGACTTGCGGCGGGTAAGCCACAAAACTAGCAGAATCAGACCACCAATTGCAATCGGAATATAATTGTTTAGAAATTGCCCGCTCGCGCCGGGTTGATCGCCGTTAGATGAGTTCAGAAAAGGGATTGCCACTAACATAAGCACTACCACGGTCGCCAACGATATGATTATGTTCAAGCGTTGTCGACTGTGTTGCGAGCGCCATTTTTTTTCGGACGGCTTGAAGTATTCAATAAATTTACGCCAGATAGATTCGTTGACGTGGATCTCGCTGATTTGCATTTGCCCTAGTATATTTTTTTGAATACGATTGATAACTGCCTCATCAGGATCGTTATCTCCAAATGCGGTTTTTACCCTTATCGCAGTTTGCTCGAGGGCACGCAAGTCTTCCTCCGGTGCGAACGTGGCCTGATCCAGATTGGCTGGGTTTCCAGCCAGGATCCGATCAACGAAATTGGCTAACTGATCCTGTAACTCAGAATTATTGTTACTAGGTAGGGTCATCTTTCACATCCAAGGTATTTCGCAGCGTGGCAATTGCACGACGAAAAAGTGATTTGGTTGCCTCAGGGTTTTGCTTGAGGCTATCTGCAATTTCTTTGAATTGCATGCCTTCAGCAAACCGAAGCAGGATAACTTCTCGATATTGCTCAGGAAGTTTGTTTAAGGCACGCTGTATGGTGATGCGATCTTCAAGCAGGATAGGATGATTTTGATCGCCTCGCCGTTCAGCATGAACCATGTCTACTTGCATGGTTTCTTTTTTGCGAGACCGCCTTCGATAATATTCGGCCACTTTATGATTTGTTAAGGTTCGAAGCCACGTGCTGAATTGTGCCTCGCCACGAAAGGATGGTAGTGAACTTAGGGCGGCGATAAACACTTCTTGCGTGACGTCTTCAACATCGGTCTCCGGAACTACATACCGTACCCGATTATAGACAGTTTTTATATGTCGGGTATAGAGCGAATCAAACGCACTCATGTCGCCTTGTATGAATTGTTGAACGAGATGGTTGTCGCTTGTATCGGAGTAAGATGTCATTAAAACGTATCTTATTATGTTAGTGGCTCTATAATAGGTATTTGGGTTGTGACAGAACCCTGAGAACAACAATATTGTAAGCTATAACGGTATTAATATCACATAAAAAGGAATAATGCTGACGAATTGACTAACACTTTGGTTCGGACTTATAATAAAGGAAAATAAAGATTCACTAATGGAGGAACTATGTCAAAAATTATATCGATCCATTCTTTCCGTGGGGGTACAGGAAAATCAAATACAACTGCAAATTTGGCTGCACTGCTGGCGATGGACGGTTTTCGCGTAGGCATTGTAGATACTGACATTCAATCGCCCGGTATTCATGTGATTTTCGGCATGGATGATTCGGACATGAAACATTCACTCAATGATTATTTGTGGGGCAAGTGTGATATCAAAGATGCGGCTCATGATGTGACCGGAAAGTTGGGCGCTGATGTCAAAGGGCAGCTCTTTCTGATCCCATCCAGCATTAAAGCGGGAGAGATTGCCCGTATTCTGCGAGAAGGATATGATGTCGGTTTGCTAACAGATGGGTTCCGTGATTTGGTCGATAAATTGGAACTTGATTACCTCTTAATAGATACACATCCCGGATTGAACGAAGAGACTTTGCTCTCGATGGCGATCTCACAGGCGCTAATCATTATCATGCGCCCTGATTCGCAGGATTACCAAGGTACTGCAGTCACAGTTGATATAGCGCGTAAACTGGATGTGCCCAACATGCTGATGGTGGTCAATAAAACCCCGCAAGCTTTTGAGCTAGAGGATGTGCGCGAACGCGTTGAAAAATCTTTTAATTGCGAAGTGGTCTCGGTGATACCCCACTCAGAGGAAATGATGGTGCTGGCCAGCTCGGAACTTTTTGTTGTCCGCTACCCGGACGACCCGGTGACCAAAGAATTCAGAATCATCGTAGATAAAATAAAGGCTTGATGCAATTTTCCAAAAGCGGGCCCCCTAAAAAAGATGACCGCCTTGGCAATTATATGTGGGAGTTGGAACATCGCCCGCAGTCTAAAATATTGCCCTCAGATGTTCTAAAATTCTCCGATCCTTTACGGGCTGTATTAAATCAGGCAGCCCGCATAGGTCGGATATCACTTTCAGAGGTAAGCAAACTGCTTGATTTGCCGCCCGAACAGGCACAGCGTGTAATAGATCTTATTGTTGAAAAAGATTTTTTACGCCGGCCTTCTTCATTAGGAGATAATCCTGTTTACGAAACTCGGCTGGCAGTACGTACTAGAAAATTGAATGATGAGCTGCCAAAAGAGATCTTAAACAAATTAGATGACCTTTAGAATCCCAAAGAAGCAACATACTTAGTGGAATATGCAGAGCGCGGTATTCATTGCAAAACCGCGCTCTTCTTGATTGAGTCTGGAAGATAGTATGGCTAAGATCGTTACGTTCCATTCATATCGCAGGGGTACTGGTAGGACGAGTATACTGGCGAGTCTTTCTGTGATTCTAGCCCGCCAAGGTAAGCGAGTAGGCATCGTAGATACCAATATTCAGTCACCCAGCGCACATATTCTATTCAAGCTTCAAGATAAGGATATTGGCTACACCCTCGATAATTTCCTGTGGGGCGAATCTGAGCTCGAGCAAACTATCTATGATGTTTCGAAGATCGCAAATTCTGCTTCGGGGCGAATTTTCCTAATTCCCTCTAGTGACAATATGGCTCGCATAATGCGCGTTTTGAAAGAGGGTATTGATGTCACTCTGTTGACCTCAGCCTTTTCAAAATTCGATGAATTGCGCGATTTAGATTTTATATTTCTTGATTCGAGCTCCGGAATTACCGAGGATATTTTACTTACAATGGCTGTGGCTGATATTCTTATGGTTGTTATGCGACTTGACGAACAGGATTATCAAGGCGTCAGCATGATACTCGATCTGGCCAAACGATTAGAGCTGCCACGTAGCATGGTTATTGTCAATGATATCCACGGGGGGTACGCGTTAAAAGAAGTGGAAAAACAAATCGGGGTCACCTTCAAATGCGAAGTCGGCGGGGCGATACCACATTCAGATGAATTCCTGAGGTTGGCGAGCGAAGATATTTTTGTGCTACGTTTTCCTGAGCACCCAATAACTGGGACGTTGGAAAAAATCGCTGCCAAAATTTAATGGGCCCTCAACAGAAAAGCGAGGCTTTATTCTTTTGCTGAATTATAATTACTGTGTGCTGCGTAAATATTTGTACTCTAACTCTTGTTTTTACCCAGAAATTTATAGTACGGAAGTTCGTTTATTTATGCGATAAGCAGTATAAAGACAAATTACTGGTACCCGGGCAACATGATAATGATGGCTGAAATTACCCTACGCAACCACTTCACCAATCAAAATCAACTTGGACGGGCACTAGTTGTAAATTCATGTAAATATACAAGAAGAAGTAATGTATGACCGAAAAAGCAGATTACGAAGAGCTCAAATCACAGCTGCACAGCCACAATTACCGCTACCATGTTTTGGATGAGCCTCTTATCAGTGATTCTGAATTTGATAAATTACTTAACCAACTCAAAACCATGGAGGCTGAGCATTCCGATTGGGTGAGCCCTGATTCTCCAAGTCAGCGCGCTGGTGCGCAACCACTGGATAAATTTGACAAAGTCCAACATCCAGCTCCAATTTTATCTTTAGCGAACGCCTTTGGCGCAGAAGACACCCTTGCCTGGTTCGAACGCATCAAAAAACTGGACGAACGGGTTGCTTCCGCTAAATTTATCGTTGAGCCCAAAATCGACGGTTTATCCGTTATTTTGCATTATCGTGATGGCCTTTTTGTTAAGGGAGCCTCTCGCGGCAATGGCGAAGTGGGTGAGGATATTACCGTCAATTTGCGCACCATTGGCGCAATTCCACTTCGCATTCCAATTCAGAAATCACCCTCAACCGGCCTCCGGCCTCCATCCTATCTTGTCATCCGGGGTGAGGTATTTATTGAAATTAAAGATTTTGATATATTGAATAAAAAACTTGAGGAGGCAGGCGCCAAAACCTATCTCAATCCGCGTAACACAGCCGCAGGATCCTTGCGCCAACTTGATCCATCTTTAACAGCTTCGCGACCCCTAACTTTGTTGTTGTATCAAATCGTCCATTCGGAGGGCGGCCAGGTGCCGTCCTCTCAATGGGAAGTGTTGGAATATCTAAAAGCATTAGGGTTTCCTGTCACAGATGTCGCTCGGCGCTTCGATGAGCTCGAATCAGCAATTACTTATACCCAATCCTTTCAAACCAAACGAGACGAATTGGCGTATGAAACAGATGGGATAGTCATCAAGATAGACGACTTAGAGCTGGCAGCCGATTTGGGCATTGTTGGCAAAGACCCGCGTGGCGCGATTGCATATAAATTCCCTTCGCGCGAAGTGACTACCAAACTAGAAGATATTCGGATAAACGTTGGGCGGACTGGTGTAGTGACCCCGTATGCTGTGTTGGAGCCCGTTCAAATCGGGGGCGTTATAGTAGAACGCGCCACCTTGCATAATTTTGATTTTATCGCTGAGAAGGATATCCGTATCAATGACCGGGTATTGGTCAAACGGGCCGGGGAAGTGATTCCCTATGTGATTGGGCCGCTTAAAGATGCCCGTTCAGGAGACGAGAAACCCTATCAGCTGCCGAAAACTTGCCCGGCCTGTAAGCAGCCATTGGAACATTTCGATGGCGAGGTAGCCTGGTACTGTGTCAATGCGGCTTGCCCTGAGCAGCTTGTCCGCAATGTGGAGCATTTTGTCTCGCGCGGTGCGATGGATATTGTGGGGCTCGGAATAAAAATTGTGGAGCAACTGGTTGCGGAAGGGATCGTTAAAGACGTGGCCGACTTGTTCACTTTGAAAAAGGAGCAATTGCTTGGTTTGGAAGGTTTCGCAGAGAAAAAAGCCGATAATCTGCTTGTTTCCATCCAGCAGGCCAATAGTCAGAGTTTGAACCGTTTGCTGTCCGCTTTGGGCATCCGGGGTGTGGGTCAGGTCATGGCCTTCGATCTCACTCGTCATTATCCAAATCTGCAAGCGTTATCTACTGCGACCGTTGAGGACCTGCAAGAGATCGAAGGCGTTGGCCCCAACATAGCCGAAGCCATCGTAGAATGGTTTGCGCGGCCGGCTAATAAAAACATATTGGCAAAATTGAAGTCATCGGGGGTTTGGCCGATTGCTACAACTACTGCTGAAGATCAGTCAGTGGGATCTCTAAGTGGATTAACTTTTGTGGTCACGGGAACGCTTGAATATTTTTCCCGTGATGAAATCAAAGAATTTATCCAATCGAACGGGGGCAAGCTAATTGGTTCGGTCAGTAAAAAGACCAGTTATTTGGTTTTGGGAAAAAATCCCGGTTCAAAACTTGATAAAGCCCGTCAGACGGGGGTAAAAGTATTAAATGAAGAAGAACTGAGAAACTTGGCAGCTTGAAAACACTGGATTGGGGGAATCATAGGTTATGGTAAATTCGATATTTGGTTCCCAAAAAGGGCTAGGGTACCTATAATGAAGGTCGATTAAATATCATAGTAAGCAACCATAACTGGACAGAACAGCCTGCCTGGGCTAAACTAAGCCGAAATCTTTTTTGGAGGATTTTTTATGGATTTGAAGAAAACCGATGACGCTGTTATGCGTCGTGTGCATGCCATCAATCAACGCGTAAAATATGGCAAGGATAATAATCTTTATTTTTACAATCAGGCAATCGAAGAGTTGCGTGGTGGTGCAAAGGTTTTGGTCAATGGCCGTGAAATGGGCATGTACGCTTCATACGGATACCTGGGGTTGCTCGGCCACGAACGTATTGGAGCAGCTGCCAAAGCCGCTATCGACGAGTATGGAACCGGCACGCATGGTGTTCGCAGTTTGGCCGGCACACTTACAATCCATTACGAATTAGAAGAGACCATTGCTGAATTCAAAAACGCCGAAGCAGCCATAACTTATTCCTCAGGATACGCAACAAACCTGACGGTTGTCTCCACCCTAATGGGGCGGGGTGACTATGTTCTCTCTGACAAGTACAATCATGCCTCCATTGTGGATGGCTGTCTCATGTCTGGTGCAGAATTCCGCCGTTTTCGTCACAATGACATGGCCGATCTTGAGAAGCGCCTCGAAGAGGTGCCGCCAGATCGTTCTAAACTAGTGATTGCAGATTCGGTCTTTAGCATGGACGGAGATATCATAGACCTGCCTGCGGTGGTTAAACTGTGCAAGAAGTACGGTGCGTGGTTGATGATCGATGAAGCCCACTCAATCGGGGTCTTGGGGGCCACTGGGCGCGGCATCGAGGAGCACTTTGGCCTGGAGGATGTGATCGATATTAAGATGGGCACCCTGAGTAAAACCATCCCCTCCGTGGGTGGTTATGTGGCAGCCAAGAAGGAAATAATTTCCTACCTACGCCATGCCAGTCGGGCCTACATTTTTTCTGCCGCACTTCCACCCGCACAGGCTGCGGCCGCCAATGAGGCTTTCAAGGTCATCCTGGACGAACCTTGGCGCATCGAAAAACTCAATCAGAATACACAGCAGTTCATTAATGGCTTAAAAAGCTTGGGCTTTGACACTATGCTAACTGAAACAGCCATTGTTCCCGTCTTTTGTGGTTCGGACGATTCAGCTTTTCTGCTCACACGCGCAGCCCAAAATAAGGATGTGTTTGTGTTACCGGTGGTTTCACCGGCAGTTCCAGAGGGATCCGCGCGCTTGCGCGCCACTGTAACCGCGGCGCACGAAACCGAAGAAATTGATTATGCTATGGAAGTAATTGGTAAAGCGGGCAAGGAAATCGGGATTATATAAATGCAGATTAAAAAAAATTGACATTTAAGTAAAGTGAATATTTGCTTAATACTTTTCTTATGACATGCCATGCTAAAGAGAAGCATCTTCATTATTCACGATACAGGCGAGCGGTATCAAATTATTTTGAAACCGTTCGCCTGACTTGAATTATTTATATGTTAGTCTAGTAAAATAACAATTAGCTAATGAGTAGTGGGTTTGAATTAATCTCTAACCGCGGTAAATTGCTTAGAATATTTTAGTTCAATAAATCCAAGGGTGATCAGTTCAAAGCTTAAGAGCACTACCAAGCGGTGAATAACCGGGTCCCAACCTCCGCCAAAAGTAAAATAGCGTCCTTCTAAGGTCGCCAGCAAATGCGCGCTACCTGTCCACCAATGCGCCAATGGTTATAAAACTGGATGCGCGGCCCAAGATGCCCCCAACACCTCTCACAGTTGCGATCATCCAGATCGCTGATACGATCAAGCCAAGGACTAGTACCCATCTGATAGTGTCCATTGTTGCCTCCTCCAATTTCATGAATGGAATACACGACACTTATTAACCTTGTAGTTGGCCAGACAATTATTATATATCAAATATATCAAGCAGAGCAACTTCCTTCAACGGGATACCCTGCCTCCGTCCAATCTTCTATGCCGCCTGCGTATCATCGGATATTTGGGTAGCAGGCGTTGTCTAAGACTGGATAGGGATATATGCTTGTAATGCAATAGGGGTAAAACCTTAATTCAGAATCTTAGTTCGTATTTTCGTTTCGGAAATCAATGTGCGCTGGACAGGACACTTCTCTGAAATATCTTTGAGCCTGCCCAACTGATTATTATCCAAAGCTCCTAGAAATTTGATCTCGGTTTGGATAATATCCACTTTCGCATTCGGATCACTTTCACAATCTTCACAATCCCTGGCGTGGATTTTTTCTGTACTCATAGTTAATTCAACTCCGGTTAATGGCCAGCCTTTGTGTCGGGCATACATTTGCACGGTAATGATTTTGCATGCGGCCAGCGAACTCAACAAAAGATCATACGGATTTGGGCCGGTATCATTACCGCCAACACCTATTGGCTCGTCTGATCTAATCATGTGATTTGGTGTATTGATCTCTACTTGAAAATTTTCTAGGCTTCGGGCGCTTATTGCCATAGCATACTCCTTAAATCTTTTTTCCTATTTACAAGTCTATGTGGAAGCGAAGCGAGAAATCTTAGCTTGTATGTAAGATTTCTCTTGAGGTCGAAATGACTGGAAGGAAGACAGGCCTCTGCTATAATACTCCTTAACCGAACTATAAAAAAGATACAAAGAGGAGGTAATGTTCGCTATGAGTAAGCAAGATGCAGAACAGGTTAGTGAGGCTGAAATTGCAGTGCATTGGGGCGAGGAAAAGCTGATCCAGCCCTCCCCTGAGTTCATTGCCCAGGCCAATATGACCGATGAAAAGATCTTCGAGCGCTTCAGCCTGGAAAACTTCCCCGATTGTTTCAAAGAATACGCCGATTTACTTGATTGGTACAAAACCTGGGACCTCACCCTAGATACGAGTGAGGCTCCCAGTTGGAAATGGTTTGTTGGCGGGCTGATCAATGCCAGCTACAACTGTGTCGACCGCCATCTCGCGCAATATAAAAATAAAGCCGCCATTATTTGGGTTCCGGAACCCGAAGAAGAATCGCATATTGTCCTGACTTATCAGGAGCTGTACGTGCGCGTGAATGAATTTGCGGCCCTGCTCAGCGATAAAACCGGCCTCAAAACCGGTGACCGCGTAACCATTCACATGCCCATGGTCCCAGAGTTGCCGGTCACCATGTTGGCTTGTGCCCGCCTGGGAGTCATACACTCCGTTGTCTTTGGCGGCTTTAGTGGCAACGCTTGTGGGGAACGCATCGCCGATTCCGGCAGTCGCGTGCTGATCACCATGGATGGATATTATCGCAGCGGAAAACTGCTTGATCATAAAGTCAAAGCCGACGAAGCTGTAAAAACTGCTAATAAAGAAGGCCAGGAGGTCGAGCACGTGCTCGTATGGCGCCGTTATGGTGATCGAAATGCCTCAGAGGCCCCGATGGTAAAAGGCCGCGATCATTTCGTCGATGAACTACTACCAGCATATCGTGGGAAGCGCGTCGAACCGGTTCAATTACCGGCTGAAGCGCCTCTGTTCCTAATGTACACCAGCGGCACCACCGGCCGCCCCAAAGGCTGCCAGCACGGCATCGGTGGCTATTTGGCTTATGCCGCCGCCACCTCCAAGTATGTACAAGATATCCATCCTGAGGATGTCTACTGGTGCATGGCCGATATCGGCTGGATCACCGGCCACTCTTACATCGTATACGGCCCATTGGCGCTGGGAGCCACCAGTGTTATGTATGAAGGCGTACCTACCTTCCCAGATGCCGGGCGCGCCTGGCGCATCGCCGAGCAGTTAGATGTCAACATCTTCCACACCGCGCCCACTACCATCCGTATGCTGCGTAAGGCCGGCCCAGACGAACCCGCCAAATATAATTACAACTTCAAACACATGACCACCGTCGGTGAACCGATTGAACCCGCAGTCTGGCGCTGGTACCACGAAGTGGTCGGCAAGGGTAAAGCTGTCATCGTCGATACCTACTGGCAGACCGAAACCGGCGGTTTCCTATGCAGCACCATGCCTGCAATCCATCCGATGAAAGCGGGCAGCGCTGGCCCGGCAGTCCCTGGTATTCACCCTAAAATTCTGGATGAAGACGGAAATGAAATCCCGCGCGGGGCCAACAAAGCCGGCATCCTTATCATCCAAAATCCCTGGCCGGGTCAATTCCAAACCATTTGGGGCGATCAGGAACGCTATGTTGAGACTTATTATGCCAAGTTCAACAAGGATCCCAAAAGCAAAGACTGGCGCGATTGGCCCTACATCCCAGGTGACGCGGCCATGGAAGCCGAAGATGGTTATTTCCGGATCCTGGGGCGTATGGATGACGTCATCAATGTGGCTGGTCACCGGCTGGGCACCAAGGAGCTCGAGTCTGCTTGCTTAATGGTTGACGCGATCGCAGAAGCCTCTGTTGTTCCCGTCAATGACGAGATCAAAGGCAAAGTGCCTGATATCTACATCTCACTAAAACCAGGCTTTGAAGCCTCGGATGAGATTAAATTGGCAGTCGTAAAAACGATCGAAGAATCGATTGGAAAGATTGCACGCCCAAAAAATGTTTGGATCGTGCCCGACATGCCCAAAACCCGTTCGGGCAAGATCATGCGGCGCGTGCTGGCCTCGATCTCCAATAATCAGGATGTTGGTGATATTACAACCCTTGCCAACCCGGATATTGTTGAAGAAGTCCGTCGGATGGTGCAAGGTAAGTAGGTCGTATTATCAATCATTTCGACCAACATGTGAAATCTTTCACCCTAAATTAGATTTCTCGCTGCGCTCGAAATTACACGGGGACCTTCAGAATTGACCGTGCATTGAGGTGGGTGCTATGATGGTTGAAATTGTAGATAACCGTATTCACTTGGATGAGGAGCCTGATATGCGAAAAATTTTCTTTATTCTTATCAGCATGGTTTTGTTATCACCAATCGCGTGTAGCCCATTACCTTTCCTAGCAACCCCGACCCCCACACCTAGCGCTACAGCCACTCCTACGATCACTGCCTCCCCAACCCTGACACCCACGCAAACTGAGACGCCGCTGCCAACCGCTACATTCACGGTACCATTTACGCCCACTCCCGAAAAGCCAGCCGTAACCGGCACAAGAAATACATTTTGTCGTTGGGGTCCCGGGACTGTCTATCGCAGCATTGGCTTTGATTTCTTGGAAGAGGGCGATATTGCGATTGCCGAAGGCCGAGATTACGACGACACCTGGTATTGGGTTGTGCTAGAAGGGTTCTCATTCCATTGTTGGGTTTCCGCTTCGATTGTCGAAGTAAATTTTGAACCAAAATCTTTGCCCTATGTACCGGTCAACGTCCCGACCAACAACCAGGTGCCCTCACCGAAGGGAGTCTCGGCTGCCCGCAACGGCAACCAGGTTGTCGTATCCTGGGGCGCAGCTCCAGCGGCTCCAGAACTTGAGTATTTGATCGAAGCCACACTGTGCTTCAACGGCTTCCAAGCGGATCTCGCCTACAGCACAACCAACACCTCCATGAGCCTCCCAGACGATACAAATTGCTCGCAAAAATCATTCGGGCGAATGTATGTTGTCAACAAAGAGGGTTATTCAAATCCGGTTAACATCCCTTGGCCATAATCACACAATCCGCACTCTGATTTCTCAGGCTGCCTCTGAGGGGTAAACCTTAGCCTTTGAGCAAGCATAATGGGGGCTATTTTTTGGCTTGACGATTTATTTAGATATGTATATAATTTGATTTAGTCATTCCTAAATTAATATTTCAGGAACACATGGTATGCGTGAAAATCTTACCTATGCAATTGAGGATTACCTCAAAGCAATCTATAAATTGACAAAGTCACAGGAACGGGCCTCCACCAACGACCTGGCTGATTTCCTGGACATTAAACCCGCCTCAGTGACCGGTATGATTCAAAAACTGTCGGAGACCGAACCGCCGCTATTGGATTATCAAAAGCATCGCGGGGTCTTGCTGACCGAGGAGGGTCAAAGAGTTGCGCTTGAGATTTTGCGCCACCACCGTTTGATTGAACTTTACTTGCATCAGATCCTCGGGTACCCCTGGGAACGAGTCCATCATGAGGCTGACCAGCTCGAACACGTCATTTCGGAAGAGTTTGAAGAACGGATAGCAGACGCGCTCGGCAACCCGCTCCACGATCCTCACGGGGCTCCAATCCCGAGCGTCAACCTGCAAGTTCAAGCCACTTCATCCCTGCGTCTCAGTGATCTGGGGCCCGGGGACAAAGCCGTGATCGAGAGGGTGATTGATACAGATCCTGATTTACTCGCACATCTCAGCCAACGTGGGCTGATTCCGAAAACTCAGCTTGCGGTTGTAGATTATTCATCGTTTGATAACAATTTAACAATAGAACTTGAAAAACAAAAAGAAAGGTTGGTGTTAGGACGTAAAATTACTCGCCAAATTTATGTTGAGCTGATCGATTGATTAGAGCTTAAAATTCTTAATAAATAACATGACATTGTCAAATTAAGGAGCTTTAAATGAAAAAATTTTCGCGACGCGATTTTATCAAATCGAGTCTTCTTGGCCTGGTTGGGATAACTGGCGTACAAGCCATTTCCAATGCCACCAAAAATCCGCTGGTGCAACCAAACTACTCAGGCAAGTCCATCTCCGATCCACAATCCAGCCACGGCGGGTTTGGAGTTGTGGGTGAGGTTGATCATAAAAAAAACGGATTCCATCCAAAAGACGTGCTCACGGAATTCGATTACGGTACGACCAGCAAGTTGAAGAACGGGCGTACCCTGCGCGAATATGAATTCATCGCAACCGACAAGGAGATTGAAATAGCCCCGGGGGTTTTCTTCCCCGGCTGGGTGTACGGTAGCCCGACATCGCCCGAAAGCCAGCGAGCGGGGCAGGTGATCGGACGAATTCCCGGCCCCACCATTCGTTGTGTGGAGGGAGACCATATCCGGATCAAGTTTGTCAACGCCGGCTCCCACCCTCATACAATCCACTTTCACGGCATCCACTCGGCGGCCATGGATGGCGTGCCGGGAATTGGGGCCGGCACAATCATGCCTGGAGACAATACTACATATGAATTTGATGCCTTTCCAATGGGCTGCCATCTCTATCATTGTCACTCGGTCCCCTTAAAACGCCACATTCACAAAGGCTTATACGGCGGCTTTATTGTCGACCCTGACCCCGAGAGATATACCGGTGAGGAGCGTGAGATCGCCAAAACCCGCAATCACAATTACCCAGAGAATAAAAAATACCACGAGATGTTAATGTTGATGAACGGCTTCGACACCAATTTCGATGGCGATAATGAGGTTTATGCGGTCAACACAATAGCATTCGCCTACATGAATGACCCGATCAAGATCAATCCGGATCAAATTCAACGAATATTCCTGATCAATGTGACCGAATTCGACCCGATCAACTCACTTCACGTTCACGCCAACTTTTTTGATTACTACGACCACGGCACAACTTTGAAACCGACCTTGAAAACCATAGATACAGTTATGCAATGCCAGGCACAGCGCGGGATTGTTGAAATTTCATTCAAAGGTTTCGAACCCGGTCGGTATATGTTCCATGCCCATCAAAGCGAATTTGCTGAACTGGGATGGATGGGATTTTTTGAGGTTGAAGTATAGGAGCACATCATGGCTAAAATAAAAAAACAAGATTCCCCTGCCTCGTTTTATGATCGTTTCCCAACCTGGTTGATTGTTATCGTTCCACTTCTGCTGTTGGCTGCGCTCGTTATCCTGTTTGTTCGGACCAACCCGATTCAAGTTGCTACTACAGATTTGCCCCCCATTGAAAACCTGAGCATTCAAAGAATTGAACTTCCCGAACCCAACCAGATTATCGTCCACGTCACCAACGCGGGCCCCGACCCGGTCGAGATTGCCCAGATATTGGTGGATGATGCCTATTGGCAATTTGAGATCGAGCCCTCAGGAAAGACACTAGACCGCTTAGAGAGTACAAGAATCCATTTGAGTTATCCTTGGGTTGCAACCGAACCTCATGAAATCGTGATCGTGACCTCCTCCGGGACAACATTTTCCGGAGAGATCGAGCTGGCAACCCAGACACCTAAGTTGGATTTTAAGCAATTTATGGCGTATGGTTTGGTCGGTGTTTATATCGGGATTATTCCGGTTGGATTGGGTTTACTCTGGTATCCGGCTATGCGGAAACTGTCGCGGCGCGGGATGGGATTTATTTTATCCTTAACTGTTGGGCTGCTATTCTTTTTGCTAGTTGATACCCTCTTAGAAAGTTTCGAGGTAGCTGAAAAATTGCCTGGTGTGTACCAAGGCATCCCGCTCACTTTGTTTATTGCTGTACTGAGCTGGCTTGCTATTACTGCGATCGGCAGTCGAAAATCTGTCGCTAATCGTGATACAAAAAAAGGCAGAATGTTTGTCGCCTTGCTGATCGCGATCGGGATTGGTTTCCACAATCTTGGAGAGGGATTGGTTGTCGGAGCTGCTTTTGCTTTGGGCGAGGCAGCCCTTGGCTCATTTCTCGTGATTGGGTTCATCCTGCATAACATTACCGAAGGGGTTGGGATTGCAGCCCCCGTCGTTCGGGACAAGGCCTCAACCCGATACCTTATCTGGCTGCTTCTTATCGCTGGGGCGCCGGCGATCCTGGGTACCTGGATCGGTGGGTTTGCATTCTCGCCACTGCTGGCGGTCATATTTCTCGCGATTGGCGCAGGTGCGATCTGGCAGGTTATTTATGAAGTTGGCCTGCTTATCCAGCGGGATGCCAAAAAGGCCGGCTCCCAGTTGATCGACTGGGTCAATGTTTCCGGGCTACTAGTCGGAATCACCGTCATGTATCTGACCGCTTTCTTGGTAAAGTTCTAACGAAATAGTACCTGACCAAAATCCGCAATTAGGATTTTTATCAAATTGCTTCCGTATCGGGATAAGTTCCTGTGCGGAAGCAATTTTGTTTTTACACATGCCAATGGTCATATGGTCGATGGGAATTGGCCGACAATTGTTTCTCCGAAAGTGACTAATCCCGAAGCACTCTCATGTTTTATAAGCAATAAAACCTGAATAAGGAGATTGCCGCACTCCGCTGC
>JASJYH010000160.1 GCA_030123675.1 Anaerolineae bacterium
CGAAACCCAAAATTCACTGGGGAAATCACCTGTCCCTTCATATTAATAATTGACAATTAGTTTAAGACTCCACCATTTTTTTACCGATCCCACATTCCTAATTGACCTACTTCATTTTTACCGCGTTATGGCTAACGGTTTGCGTTACCCGCGAGTGGGCGAGTGCAGATGATGTAGATTATACGGCAAATGTTCAAGCTCGAAATCATGTCTTTTTAGCGGGACGAATCCCACTTGTCGGGTGCACGCCTTGTTAGACGGACTGCTTAACGGAACCAATTTTCAGAGTTCTGAAAAAGCTCGGGTTCAGGTATTTTTGTTGGCAAAGTGCGATAAATACAAACTAACCCTGATAATCTAAATTAGCCAAAGTGACCACGCTTATATAATGAAGGAAGATCACTTATTAGCGTCCACGTAGAAACAGCAATGAAATTCTTTCGATTTGAAAGTTCTGAACATTTACACAGAAATACCGACAAAAAGTTCTTAAAATATTTGGGTTTAGGAAAATGCGCAGTGCCGCTCTAACGGTTTGCGTTACCCGCGAGTGGGCGGGCGCGGACTAGGCTGATTATACGGCAAATGTTCAAGCTCGAAATCATGTCTTTTTAGCGGGACGAATCCCACTTGTCGGGTGCACGCGAAGTTAGACGGACTGCTTAACGGAACCAATTTCCAGAGTTCTGAAAAAGCTCGGGGTCAGGTATTTTTGTTGGCAAAGTGCGATAAATACAAACTAACCCTGATAATCTAAATTAGCCAAAGTGACCACGATTATATAATGAAGGAAGATCAATTATTAGCGTCCACGTTGAAACAGTAAAGTAATTCTATCGATTTGAAAGTGCTGAACATTTACACAGAAATACCGACAAAAAGTTCTTAAAATATTTGGGTTTAGAAAAATGCGCAGTTCCGCTCTAACGGTTTGCGTTACTTGCTGGTGGGTGGGTGCGGACTATGTTCATTATAGCGGTATTCCTTCAAGCCAGAATTA
>JASJYH010000161.1 GCA_030123675.1 Anaerolineae bacterium
TATACAATTGAGCTTACCGCACCCGATGCGGCCGCGCAACCCGATTATGATACCCTGTTGGTTCAGGTGGCCGCCGATGCATGTGAAGCGGCGCAGCTTGATCCGAATTGGACGGGTTTTGATGACTATGATATAAACGAGAATTGTATCATTGACTTACTCGATTTTACGAACTTTGCGTCCAAATGGCTGGAAGAATTCTACTTGACAGGGTCTTTTTCTTATTAAGGTTCTCTGTCGTGACGATTTTTCCGTGCGTGACAGTTGTCGCTTTCGGTGACGGTAATTTACTTTTTTGGGGATATTGAAAAATGAAAAGGTTAACGATTGTTGTTTTGGTAACTATGATGTGCGTGCTTTCACAGGCAGCGGTAATTATGACTGATGGCTTTGAAGCAGCTGAGAACTTTGCAGGGAACGGGTGGACCGTTACTGACGGCGGCACTCCCCAATGGACCCTTTCGACGACAACTTGGGGTAATCCGGCTAATTATGCCTGGGGCGGCGGCGACGGTGTCACACAAGATATTGATTCCGGAACCCTCTCAAAAGATACCGGCTATGTCATTCAGGCAGATGACAGTTTAGAATTAACCTTTGATATGAAAAGATTAAACCCCCCTACCTTTGACAGTTCGATTCTTGTTGAGCTGGGTTATGTCGATGGTACCGGCGAGCATGTTCTGGGGTCAGTCGAATACCTTGACGCTGCTATTCCTTACGGTTGGAACAATGCACAGGGTACTTTGACAGTTGCCGCAACGGCTGGAGCGGTTGGAAACAATCTCTTTATTGCGTTTTCCGGTGGTCCCAATTCGTGGAATGGCACATCCGCACAACGTATCGGTATTGACAACGTGATTGTTTCGGTGATTGCTCCGCCTGACTTGGTTCCCATTGCCGATGCCGGTTATAGTTATGTAACCTGGCTTGACAATGGAACACTGGCACTGGCAGGCACCGTGGACGATAGCGGTGAA
>JASJYH010000162.1 GCA_030123675.1 Anaerolineae bacterium
GCAAAGCTTTTAAGGCTTTTAGGCGAATCAAAGAAATTCTTAATTTAGGCGGTATAGTTGTTCTTTTTCCAGAAGGAGGAAGGACTTTCAAAGGAGAGAATTTTTCCTACAGCGAAAAAGGTAAAAAAATAAGACAATTAAAAGCAGGTGTTGGTTGGCTTGTTTTAAAAACTAATTCTTTAATTATACCTGTTTGGATTGATGGAGCAGAAAAGGTCTTGCCAAATAAACGAAATAGATTATATCACTGTCTACCAAACTTTTGTAATCGCGTAACAGTAAAAATCGGAAAACCTATTCACATTGAAGGCAAAAACAAAGAAGAAATAACTCAAGAAATAGCATTAAGTCTTTTGAAATTAGCCGATGAAGAAGAGTAGTAATTCGTATTAAACACTACTCTTCTCTTTTAGGGCCCATGGCGCAGCTGGCAGCGCGCCTCTATGGCATAGAGGAGGTCGCGAGTTCGAATCTCGCTGGGTCCACAAATAAAAATCGCCAAGCCCGCCCAAGTTTCTTTGAAATTTAGGTGGACAAGAAGGCGGTTTTTTGGCAGAATAAAAAATATGAAAAAAAATAATAATAACAAAAAGAAAATAACTTTTATTTCAACCTATCCTCCAATAATGTGTGGCATAGCTAGTTACCTGAAAAACATTATTGAACAACTGCCAGAAGATACTTGGCAGGTTATTTCTTTTAAACTGAGGAGATCAAAAAATTTTAAGATTTTACCAGAAAGAGAAAAAGAACCAAATGTTCACTATATTTTATCTCGAACAGAGCCCAAGAAGGCTATTAGAAAAGTTAACCGGCTGGTCAATGGTTCAGTAATCTGGATTCAGCATAGTTTTGGTATCTGGGGCAAAGATAATTCCTCCGAGTTCATCGGGTTTATTTCCGAGATAAAAGGAAAAAAAATTGTTACTTTTCATACTATTCATTTTCAATCTAATGAAACTCCTTATG
>JASJYH010000163.1 GCA_030123675.1 Anaerolineae bacterium
GTTAGTAAACAAATACACCGGCTGAGCGATCAGAAAGACAAACTCGAAGTACTAGAAGTGAAGGTGCAACGCGATCTTGTGTTTCTGGTGGTATCAATACCACCAAAGTTAGCAATCTCGCAGTACATTGGATTTCTGAAAGGCAAGTTTGCATTGAGGCTATTTGATCGGTTTACACAACTGCGCAAGAAGTATTGGAGGCAGCATGTTTGGTCACGACGATACTGTATGAGTACCGCTGGATTGATTGAAGAACGCATCCGTAAGTATGTAAATTGGCAAAGTAAGAAGGAATAAAAACTCGAAACTAAACAGGGAAGTTTGTTCGATTAGGTGAATATCACCGCACTTTCTTAAGTCGATATATTTGATGAGTATGCCATTTCATACTACCGTCCGGCACACTAAAGATACAGTAATTATGGAAGTAAGGATTCGTGGGATACGGGTATCGGGTTAACAGGGTATCTGACATCTAGCGAAGGTATTGATAAGTGAACACAAAATTCGTACCTTTGAATATGAGACCGATTTGAATGATTCGCATGTACGCCGAATGATGTAGAGAAGGAAAATTGCTAACAAGAAAGGACCTAATCCATTGTCCCTTAAATTGAGAATAAATGCTTGAAGTGGGAGTATAACTGAAAGGAATTCTATTAAGACATCTGTGGGTCTCCGAAACCCGGTTTAAAGTAATAGACCGGAAGAGATTCATCTCCATAAAAGTATGTTTCGATTTCTATCTGAGACACGTATTTTGTGAACAAATACTCCTGCTGCCTAACAGTCAAGTTCATTTGCGGTTATGAAGCGCAGCGGTATCGTGGTCAGTTGTGGGGCATTGTTAGGCCATCTTCCTTGCCTTTGGATGTCTTTATAATCGCTTCTTTCAAAATCTTATTCAATGAATCATGGGAATAAGTTATCTTTTTATAAATTTTTTTCAACTTCGGTGAGAGC
>JASJYH010000164.1 GCA_030123675.1 Anaerolineae bacterium
AGAAATGGCCTTGTGCATTTCAGAATGGTTGATATACCAATCGTTGATGACGAAGATGGAGTCGTAAGATATGCGCAGACCCCTCCAGAAGTGTTTAGCCATCTAAAAAATTATTCGGTTAAAGGACGGTCAATTATCGCATCTGATGGTAATGATGGCAGTGTTGAATGGACACTTAGAATCTGCACTAGTGCGATGGCAGCTTGGTGCATAGATTTGATATTGGACGCTATCATTTATGTTCTTGATGAAATTCCAAATGGGAGCCTCAAAGACTTTATCATCAAAGCTTACGCAGCTAGGGATAAGTCGTTTGTCCACATATTTCAAAAAGGAAAGTCTGAAGTCGAGTTATGGATAAATGGTCTGTATAGCAAATGATAGAGTCTTCCAATCCATGCCTAACAAAGCGTGCACTTGACTGGTGGGATTCTGGCCGATAAATTAAGCTGGGATTGACTGGAACGTTTATCGCTATAATGAACATAGTCCACACCCGCCCACCAGCAAGTAACGCAAACCGTTACCACTCACCAAAAAACTATTCAAATCGTAAAGATTCTATCGGGTCCAAATTCGCCGCTCGCCAGGCCGGATAGATACCAAACCCGATTCCAATCACAGAACAAACCACCAAACCGTAAATAACCCAATCCATTGGAATAACTGCAGGAATATTCAAGAAAATCGCCACTGCATTTCCACCGACTACTCCGAGAATCACACCTATAATCCCCCCAATTTCACTTAAAAAAACAGCTTCAGCAAGAAACTGGGTTATAATATCGCGTTTGGTTGCGCCGACGGCTTTACGGATTCCGATTTCCTTAATCCTTTCGGATACTGACACCAGCATAATATTCATGATACCGATA
>JASJYH010000165.1 GCA_030123675.1 Anaerolineae bacterium
CTGTCTTCAATTCCGATATCTGAAACACATCCTCAATCACCTCACTAATTTGTTGGAAACGTGCTTCGCTTTCTTGTAATTCTTCTCGAACGCGGTACTCCGCGGTCACATCCCGGAAGACCAACACCACACCGGTGACCGTACCATCGTCATCATGGATCGGTGCGGCCGAGTCGGCGATCTGGAATTCTGTACCATCCTTAGAGATAAGCATCGTGTCGTTGGAGAGACCGACGATCTGACCGCTCTCTAGCACTTTGCCCACCGGGTCTGCAACTTTTTTAATTGTCTTCGAATTGACGATAGTAAAAATTTTGGTGAGGGATTTACCCTGTGCCTCGGCAACCTTCCAGCCGGTCAGTTGCTCGGCGACCGGGTTCATGCTGATGATATCCCCTTCGATGTCTGTGGCAATTACCGCATCTCCGATGGAGTTGAGCGTGGCACGCAGGTTTGCCTCACTTGCCTGCAAAGCTTGCTCGGCCTGCACTCGTTGCGTTATGTCTTGAGCAACTCCTGCTATACGATAAACTGTGCCACTCTCATCACGGATAGGGTAACCACGGTCCCGAATCCAACGCACGGATCCATCAGCGCGTAGAACTTGGTATTCTTCATCGTACTTTTTTCCTTCCTTAACCATATCTTTATAGGCGGCCTGCATTACTGGCCTGTGCTCAGGGTGAATGGAAAGATCCCACTGCTCACCATCTTCATAAAGGTCTTGGAGTGAGCGGTCCCAGATCTGTTCATAAGCTGGGCTGGCATAAATGATGGAATTGTTCTCTACTTCAGTTATAGTGAAAACATCATCTATTGCATCCGCAATTTGCTTGAAGCGCGCCTCGCTCTCTCGCAATTCTTCTCGAACGCG
>JASJYH010000166.1 GCA_030123675.1 Anaerolineae bacterium
TGAGCAGCGGTTTCATTGGAGGATGTGAAAGTTTTATTGAAGATGCTCATATATATTTACATCAATTCAACTCACAAGTGCGGCATTGATTATTGAAAGTGGTGGGCTAGTGTAGTATAAGCTACTATTGAAATTTACATTAATTGGTTATGTCATGCTCCCGCAGGCCGTTTCGCCCCGGCGGGCTCCCGGCCCAAACGGGGATATCGGGACGATGTGAACGATGTGACACTTGCACCTGCGCTGCAAGTGCAGGTGAGCATCTCCATTTTAGTGAAATGATACTCTTCTCTATGCTCACAGGTGCCTCAGGCACTGCGCGGGCAGAGTGACATAAACTTTACCAACTATTGTATACGTAAATAGTGCCCGTCCAAATTGATTTTGATTGGTGAAGCACTCTATTGTGTGAAGAAATTTCACCCATCATTATCATGTTGTCTGGGTACTAGATACCAACAGGTCATAGAAATGTAAATCCTAATAGGCATCGTCCGTACCGGAAGGGCTTAAGCCCGGGACGGAGGACGAAGTGAGTTTTACACAGATTACCAAAGAAGAAAAACACGAGATTTACCCAATGCAGAAAACTGTGTCGATTTAAAAGCCGTTTTACACCAATCTGCTGTTAGCTTATTGGTCGGTATCAATATATCGTTAATTTTTTGGGGCTTCTTGGCAAGTTTCAACTCATGATCCTCTCCCGGATCAAAAGTATGGATTAAATCTCTCGGTCCTAGATACGGATTGTCCATAACTAATCTTTGTAAATATTAGGCCAAAAACAATAAAGCTACACCTGCAATCGCAACTAAGGTGCCGGCAAGCGTGCCCCAATTAAATTGTTCTTGAATACCAACCA
>JASJYH010000167.1:0-587 GCA_030123675.1 Anaerolineae bacterium
GTGCGTTCCATCAGCCCCTAACGACCTCTAGTCTAACAGTTTCGAATGCATCTCCAAGGTTAGGCCTTGACTTTTAACACTCGACTTATTAAACCGCCTACGGACGCTTTACGCCCAATAAATCCGGATAACACTTGGGGATCACGTCTTACCGCGGCTGCTGGCACGTGATTAGCACCCCCTTATTCCTCCGCTACGCTCAATATAAAAACTTGTTCACGGAGAAAAGCTCTTTACATTCCGAAGAACTTCCTCAAGCACGCGGCGTCGCTGGATCACGCTTTCGCGCATTGTCCAATATTCTCGACTGCAGCCACCCGTAGGTGTTTGGCCAGTATCGCAGTGCCAATGTTGGCGGTCAAGCTCTCACTCCGCCTACCCGTCATAGCCTTGGTAAGCCATTACCTTACCAACAAGCTGATAGGCCGCAGACCTTCCCCTTACCGGATTACTCCTTTAATCGCCTCATCCGGCGATACTATCGGGAATTAATCCACCTTTCGGCGGGTTATGCCCGTGTAAGGGATAAGTAATCTACGTGTTACTAACCCGTTCGCCACTCCCCCATCTTTCAAATAAAGGTGGGG
>JASJYH010000167.1:597-827 GCA_030123675.1 Anaerolineae bacterium
CCTGGACCAGGATCAAATCCTCAGTAATTAGAATAGAGTCGAGCCGCCAAAACATTTCGGGCGAGCCTCGACCCACTCTGTGAATCGGGATAACTCTAAAAAACTAAATGAACGATAGTGAATTTATCTTCACTTCGTTCAACTTCAATTTTTAAAGACCTTTCCTTTTTTTTCTCTGTCGGTGAACAAAAAATCAGGAAGACACTTCCTGATTTAAGTTATGTGTCTGC
>JASJYH010000168.1 GCA_030123675.1 Anaerolineae bacterium
CTACGAGTTTTCCGTTTGTTACTATCGGAACCCTTCGGAAGTAGTTATTTATAAAACTCTCGGCAATATCAATTAAACTGTCCTGAGGGGCGAAACTAATTACTTTTTCCGTCATAAAATCTTCGACTATTCCAAATTCATCCTGGTTGTCATACAACAGCCTCAGCACGTCTTTCTCTGTGATTATACCCAGCAGGGTCATATCATCATCGACCACAGGCAAACCGGTAATGTTATTATCCACTAAGATTTTTAGTAACCGTTCAGGGTATTCTTGAATTTTGGGCAACACACCCAAGATCAAATACCCGTCTCTTAAATTTTCAATTCAACTCGTAACATATTCAAGGTAAGAATACTTGTTTTTTCAAGCGGAGGCCCGCGTTCGCCCGATAATAGCCATGGTAAATGACTTGAGGATGAAAATTGACTTCCAAAAAAGAACATTTCTATATTCAGCGTATCGCCGAACTTGAAGAACAAGTTGCCAAACTTATTAAAGTCAATGCCGAACTTGCTGACAAAGTCGCTAAACTCTCGAAGAATTCTTCCAACTCCTCCAAGCCGCCATCTTCGGATATTGTCAAGCCTGCCAAACCTAAACCGACAACAGGCTCTGCTCGACAAGGCGGCCAACCCGGTCATAAAGGCATCAGTCGTCAGCCTTTTGAATCCAATCAAATTGATGAAACAATCCCGCTTTATCCCGGTGATTGTGATTGCGGTTATACAGGGTGTGGCAAGCCGATTAAAAAACCTAAAATTCAACAGACTGTCGAACTTGTTGAAAAACCTGTAAGGATTACCGAATTTCATTTGTACG
>JASJYH010000169.1 GCA_030123675.1 Anaerolineae bacterium
GCAAATTCGTCTGTCATTATACTCCTACCTGCATAGTTATAAGTCCACTGTATAACCTGCTCCTCGCGGACCAGGTTCCCTTTGCTTTCAACAGTGGACTCATCTAGCAAGTAAGTCTGCTGTCATAACAAAAATGCCGCTCATCCCTCGCAGAAAGGTCAGGCGGTATTTCTATAGCGCATATCCTCTGTTTAAGTGGCTACTATTAGTATAACACAATCGGGGAAAGCCTGAAATATTGATAGAAATAAACGAACCTTTTTCCACTTACTATCTCCAAAAGGGTTATGTCTTGTTGACTCCTGATAATAGGTGTATAATTGCCATTACCAAAAGGACTTGGTTTTGGAGTAAAGTTATCGAAGGGGTAAGGTTTTAGGCTAATCTAATAAGGAAAAGTACTATTAAACAATATAGCTGCTGTTATTGAAATTCCTTTGTTTATAGTCGTTTGAACGCAGCCTATTAAATGCGTGAACTTTTGCAAAAAATATTAATCAACAACAATTTTCAAAGTTACTAGAAATAATTTTAGTTATAATGAGCTTTCGAGATGAATTTTGAGTAATTAATTAGCCGTGCTGAAGACGAAGTTCTTCAGCAATTACTCGGGAAGTCTGTAGTACGGTTACTCCGACTGATTAATCCGGCTTTAGCTACACCGAGCAGGCTTCGGCAATTGTTATTGGATCTACATTCTCCAAGTGATTTACTTCGGGATAATAGTGCTAGGCAACTATTATTTGAGCTCCTTCCAGTAAATACAGCTAAAGGTCTTCTT